>JAFGTR010000024.1 GCA_016934055.1 Bacteroidales bacterium
TATAGAATTAAGTATGCATTTTTATGATGACACAACAAACAAAACAACAAAACACACTATACACTAAATAATATCTTTCCTTCATTGCTGTTTTAACATGCCTGTTCCAGAAATCAGCCTTAAATAAAATCCGTTTCAAAATCATATCGGTCGGTTTAAGCGTATTTTTCAGGCAACTTATAAACCATTTCATCCAGTCGGTTATATCAAGATTTTATTTTTACGTCGATTGTACCTGTTCATCTTTTCACGTGCAGTTCTCTAAATGTGAACCGGAATAAATCATCCATGAAAAAATAATGCATTGTTCATAATTTCATGAAAGTATTATAATCTGACATGATTATACAAAAATGCCAAAAGCATGAGGTGTATTTTTACAATCATAACAATTTGCCTGGGGTGTTTAATTTTAAACCAATATCATTTGAGCGGATAAACCGAATTTTTGCGAAGGAAACCTATAAACTGAACTATGAAAATAACTCATCCATTAAAACGTATTATGTTAATGGCATTCATTGCCCTTGGCGGACATTATTCCGGGGCACAGGAAGTCAATAACATAACCATCACCGGTAAGGTCTCAAATTCTGACGGAGAAGTACTGCCCGGGGTTAATATTGTTCTGGAAGAAACAAATCAGGGGACTACAACCGATATGAATGGAGATTATAGCCTTGTGGTTCCGGAAAGTTCAACCTGGCTGGTTTTTTCATTTATTGGCTATACCAATGAAAAAATACCAATTGAAGGAAGGTCCCGGATTGATGTCGTAATGATCCCCGATCTGATCAATCTCTCTGAAATTGTTGTGGTAGGGTATGGAACGCAGAAAAAAAGCCTGGTTACAGGCTCCATTTCCAAAATTACTTCGGATGATATAACCCTGACCCAGGATTTACGGGTTGAACAGGCCTTGCAGGGTAAAGTATCAGGTGTTATTGTCCAGTCTAACTCAGGTCAACCGGGTCAAAACCTGAATGTGTTGATTCGTGGTATTGGATCGAACGGAAACACAGAACCCCTTTATATTATAGATGGATTAAAAGTCGGGGTTGATGGAATGAATGCTTTAAACCCCAGTGATATTGAAAGCATTGAGATCTTAAAAGATGCTGCCTCAGCTGCCATATATGGTACGCAGGCAGCCAATGGCGTTATATTGATTACAACCAAACAGGGTCATAAAAACCAAAAAAGCACTTTTTCCTACAATGGGTATTATGGTATAAGCGATGCCGCGGTTTATCCGCATTTAATGAATGCAAAGGAATATGCTACATATATGCGCGAAGCGGATGCCCTGGAAGAAATTGGGCTGGACAACAGAAGCATAAATGATCCGGACATTCAGGCCTATGTTGACGGCAGATTTCCATACAATCCCGATACCCTTGGAGAAGGTACAAACTGGGTAAAAGAAGTCGTTAAACCCGCATCTCTTCAAAGTCATGTGATTTCTTTCAGCGCCGGGACAAATAAATCAACAATCCACCTGTCAGGGGGCTATTTTGGTCAAAACGGTATTATCGGAGGTGACCGTTCAAAATTCGAACGTTACACTCTTTCACTGAATACGAATACTGAAATAACGAATTGGATTTCAGTGCAAGGAAAAATGGATTTTGCAAACAAACTCCAAAAGACTGTACCTGAAAATGATGAGTTTGAAGGCATTATGTCGCAGGCGGTCAACATGGATCCCCTCACACCGGTATTTTTTAAAGATTCCTCTGACCTTAGAATTGCTGAGTTAAACAATATCGATAACCTGATGAAAGATGATGACGGGAGGATTTATTCCATTTCCCGGCTGGTATTGTCAGGAGATGTATGCAATCCATTTGCCCTGATGCAAACCAGGAACAATTTCCGCAAATCAGCGAGCATACGCGGACGCCTGGCTGCCAAACTTACTTTTTTAAAGCATTTTGTATATATGCCGGCTGTCAATTTTGAGGTCTATGACGGGTTATATTCACAGTGGCGCCCCAGGTTCTACCTCAATGCGATAAAAACAACCACCAGGAGTGAGATTGTGAAAAACATGGAAAAAGGAAACAGCTATATATGGGAACAAACCCTGCATTATAACCAAACATTTGGTGATCATACAGTTGAACTGCTGGTGGGGAATTCATACGAAAAATACAATTGGTATGGATTGTATGCACAGAACTTCAATTTAGAATACCCCAATGATAACTTCGCTTACCTTTCGTCGGCTGCAGATGCCGGAGACAAGACCTCTGACGGAACTTACGAAAATGTGTTGATTTCCTATTTTGCAAGAGCCAATTATGACTGGAAAGAAAAAGTGCTTTTTACATTTAATTTTCGTGCAGACGGTTCAATGAAATTCGGTAATGATAACCGGTTTGGTTATTTTCCATCCGTATCATTGGGCTATGTTCCCACCCGTGAAACCTGGTGGTCAGTGCCCGTGATCAATTTCCTTAAAATAAGGGGCAGCTGGGGAAGAAACGGAAGCAATGCCAACCTGGGCAGTTATGATTACGTGAGCATAATTGATTTTGGTTACTATGCCGGACGGTACCCGACTCCCGCTGATCAGGTTCTCAATGGTGCCAAACCCAGCCGTGTTGCCAATTCAAAACTCAAATGGGAAACTTCTGAGCAAATTGATCTGGGTTTGGATATGGGTGTGCTCTCCAATAAATTATTCGTCACCGCTGATTTTTACAGGAAAGATCAGAAGGATTTTCTTGCCGAATCTACCGTACCCTATTATGTTGGAAATCCGAGTCCCATTATAAATGCCGGTACGATCAGAAACACCGGTGTTGAATTGGATATCCGGTATACCGGCCTTGCCAGTGAATTTAAATACAGTATTACCGCTTCTGTTTCATACCTGCATAATAAAGTGCTGGAAATGCCTGACAATGTGATTCCATACGAAGGAGTCACGGTAGGAAGCGGGGCTTCATCCGGTATAATCAACCGGTTTGAGGTAGGTGAGCCTGTCTGGTATTTTTGGGGTTACAAAACAAATGGTTTCTTTACAGACGTTGCTGATGTCACTTCTTATGTAAATCAATACGACTCAATTTATCAGCCTGATGCAATTCCGGGTGATGTGAAATTCGTTGATGTCAATGGTGATGGAACCATCGATCAGGATGACAAGGTTAAATTGGGGAAGCCTTTGCCGACATGGATGTATGGTTTGACAATCAACTTAAGTTACCGGATTTTTGACTTCTCCACCGTCATTTCTGCGGTCACCGGAAATTCTATTTATAATGCATCTATCCGGCCCGGGCAGGGTAGAAATAACCGTACCGCAAAATTTTTTGAAGATCGATGGTTGCCTGATAATACTGATGCAGGCTGGTTCAGACCGACCATCATGGACGAAAATAAAAATTTCCGCGAAAGTGATTTGTTTGTTGAAGATGGCTCATACCTTAAACTAAGAAACATTCAGATTGGGATTACCATTCCGTCGAAAATTACCCGTTACCTGAGGATAGAGAAACTGCGTTTCTTTATTTCAGGTTCAAACTTACTGACCTTAACCAAATATACGGGAGGGGATCCCGAAATTGGCCGCACTCCGGGCCTGCAGAATGCCTCGGGGGACGCATGGAAGAGTATCGGAATTGACAGGGGATATTATGCCACTGCAAAAACTTATATAGGCGGTATTAGCGTAACATTTTAATCAGAATACTATGGATTGGAAAAAATTAATCGGTCTGACAATAATCGTTGGTTTTATAGCAGGATGTTCCAAAGACATGCTGGATATCGATCCAAAAAACCAGGTGCTTGAAAACAATTTTTATCAGACAAGGGAAGACTTTGAAGCTGCCCTGATATCAGCCTACGATCCCATCTCATGGGTTTTCCACTGGGGTGCTTCTACTTTTGTAACCCTGAATGTTGCATCAGATGATGCCAATGCCGGAGGTACACCCGGAGGCCAGGATATTATGGCCTATCAGGGGGCTGATAAATTTACCCTTACACCCGGCACCGAACGAATTGAAAGTCTGTGGAGGAAATACTATGTGGGAATATACAGGTCCAACCTTGTCATTGAGCATGCCGATACCAGTGATAAAGCTTTGGATGAAATCATTGCAGAAGCAAAATTCCTAAGGGCATACTATTATTTTGACCTGGTAAGGTATTATGGTGATGTGGTATTGCTTGATCATATTGCAACAGTCGATGAGTACAGTCTGTCCAGGACCCTGGCTGGAGATGTATACGCCTTTATTGTCAACGATCTGAGAGAAGCCATTCCTGTATTGCCCGATAAGAACAAACGAACCAAAAATCAGCTTTTTCGCGCTACAAAATCGGCTGCACAAGCTTTACTGGGGAAAGTGTACCTGTTTATGTCATCACCAGCAATTAACTGTGGCAATTATTACCAGCAAGCTGCCGATCTTTTCGGTACCATCATTAAATCGGGCGTTTATGACCTGTTTACAGATTATGACATGAATTTCCAGGCAACCCATGAACATGGAATTGAATCAATTTTTGAGCTGGAATATACTTCTGCAATTAACAGCACGTTCCAGGCTGATCCTTACACCGGTTATTCCTATGACGAGGCAAGCGTTGATTTTAAATTGTGCGGTATCCGCGAATGGAGCCAGGGTTCCAATACATCGGTAGTCAATTTGCAGGCAGGATGGGGATTCATGAAACCCACGCGCGAACTGGTCGAAGCTTATATTGCAGCAAATGACCAGGTAAGATTGAACTATACCATATACCTTGGCAATCCGATGTCGCCGGAAATTGATACTGCATTTAACTTTTACCTCGGTGAATATGGCACCTGGGGCATTGAGGAAGAGGAATCGGAAGACTTTGAGGGTTTCTTCAGGCGAAAATACCGTTATGATAATAACTATGTTGTTGGAGACATCAGTTATTTGAATATGAATATCATACGCTATGCCGATGTGCTTCTGATGATGGCCGAGTGCATGGTCAATGGGGCAACAGATACTTATAACGGAAATACTGCCGGCTACTATGTAAACCGGGTAAGAAACCGTGTAAACCTGCCTTCACTTGCGTCAGTTACTATGGACGATATTAAAAAGGAACGGAGACTGGAATTTGCTTTCGAGATGATCCGTTACTGGGATCTTATTCGCTGGGGTGACGCAGATATAGTGTTCAATAATTATAAACCTGGTAAAGGTTACCATTGGAATCCGGCAAAGAAAGGATTATGGCCAATTCCCCTTGTCGAAATTAACCGGTCGGGAGGTAGTCTTACACAGAACCCGGGATATATCAATGAATAGATAAACTGTGAGAGCTTAACTGATGATCATTTCCGGAATCATAAAAGTTATCTGAAGATATAGTAAAAGTCAGGTAATAATGATTTCGGAAATGGGCATAAGCAGAATCATTTTACCAATATAAGAACAGGTTTATGAATGTTATTCCATACTGACTGAAATAATCATATTCGTTTATCAATGTGTTGTTCAGAAACACACTTTTCAATCGGGTTCAATGAATAAAATACTATAAACTACAAAAACTTTTAACGATGAAAAAAAAGATTGATTTACTATGGATCAGTATCTCCCTTACCTGCTTTGTATCAGCTCAGGGCGATCTGATAATCTCGAATTTCGAGGATGTTTCACCTGTTTTCGATAGCTGGAATACCAAGGGTGTTGATATAGCACAAAACCCGTCTGCTACCGGAATAAATACATCTGACAGTGTATTGCGGATTTTTACTTCCGATGAGGTCACTTATGAAGGTGTAAAAACATTTCCGGAAGCTATGGATTTTTCTCAACTTAATGTGCTGAGTGTAAAGGTTTATTCAGAAATGGCAGGCATGGTTCTGTTAAAACTTGAAGGAACAGGAGTATCTCCGTTTGAACAAAGAATAAACTATACACAGACAAGTTCCTGGCAGGAATTGAGGTTTGATATGTCGACTGCAACAAGCGGCGTCTATACCCTGTTAGCTCTTTTCCCTGATATTGATGGCACAGGTGATTCAGTAGCATGGCACTTTGATGATATCCAACAAACCACTAATCCACATGTTACCGGTGAAAAACCAATTACATTCGAGACTGAAGGAGCTGATTATAATTGGATTGTCTTCGATAATACTAAAGCTGATAATGATGCCAATGCATTTTCTGTTGTCGATAACCCTGATCCATCAGGTATAAATACGTCATCCAAAGCAGGTAAATATGTAATGCATGTGGGTGCTGCTGTGTGGGCGGGGGTGAAAACAAACAGCATCAATCCCATTATTACAACGGAAAATAATAAATGGCTCACCATGGATATTTACAAAGAAGACATGGATACAGTAGGCTTAAAATTCGAACCACCATCAACGAATGGAGTGCTTGTAACCGTTGTTCCTCAAACATCAGGCCAATGGGAAACTTTGATATTTGACTTCACAGAAGCAGTTGGGGACACTTTCCCAACCTTTGTAATCTTTCCCGACTGGACAGGTCTGACAAGATCTGAAGAGACTATTTACTTCGATAATATTGCCTGGCACTCTTCAAAACCAAATGTGACCGGATCAAAAAATACAAAAGCTCAGGCCCAATACAGCGTTTATCCAAATCCTGCTACCTCAGTTCTCAATTTAAAAATTAATGAATCGGAAATTGCAGAGGTGCGGATATTTGATATTGCAGGATGCATGATCTATTGTTCAAAACCAGATCAATTTCACACCAGCATAAATGTCGATTCTTTTAACCGGGGATTTTATACGCTTTATGTAACCAGCAAATCTGGAATAACAAAGAGTATCAAAGTTATTTTAAAATAGTATAGCTTGTTTTAGAGATAAAAATATGCCGGGATCAAAACCGGCATATTATTTTCCATGTATATCATCTGTATTAGATATAGATAATCTGTGTTTCTTTAAAGAACATGCTTTAAGACCTCAGTCATTATTATTTATATAACAATTGAATCCGGATTTATTAACAGACATCTGCTATAAACAAAACTTATAGGATGCAGAGACTATCAATCCTAAAACAGTCAGTTATTTATATATCAGCACAAAAAAACAGCATAATGAAATTAATCCGATGTAATCAGAACCCTATCATAATACCTGGTAAAGAAAGCTGGCGCAAAGTTGTAACATTTAATCCGGGAGTTTTATATGACGATGGTAAATTTTACCTTTATGAGCGGGCTGCAGGCTCTCTCAGACCTTTCAGAACCTTTATCGGATTGCATGAAAGCACAGATGGAATTCATTTTAAACTGGTTTCTGAAAAACCGGTTTTTTCATCAGAAATGCTTGGATTGCCCGAAGGAAGCGTACAGGATGCAAGGGTTGTGAAGATAGAAAATAAGTACTATATGTGTTTTGCCCTTCAGCCCTATGGTTTTGATTGCCTGCCCACCGGTGAAGGAGTTCCTGATTATCCAACTGAAAAATATCCGGAATGGGAAAAAATGCCCTATCCTATGATTACACAATCGGGAATAGCTGTATCGTTTGACCGGATAAACTTCCGACCTTTATGTTATACCTCTTCCCCGAATATCGACGATCGTGATCATGTCCTGTTTCCTGAAAAAATAAGAGGTAAATTTGCTTTGCTTCGCCGCCCCATGGAATTTGTCGGTGAGCAATACGGAACCCGTAAACCGGGTATCTGGTTGAGCTATTCCGACGAACTGCTGACATGGAAAGAACCTAAACTGTTGGCGGTTGCCCAAAATTCCTGGGAGGGCACTAAAATTGGCGCTGCGGCAAGTCCGGTGAGAACATCCGAAGGTTGGCTGTTGCTTTACCATGGTGTAGATGACAAATCGGTTTACCGCGTCGGGGCTATGTTACTTGATTTGGTGAATCCATTGAAAGTAATTGCCCGGACAAAACACTTTATTATGGAACCTGAAACCTACTATGAAAAATTCGGACTCGTGATACCCAATGTTGTCTTTCCTACCGGAAATGTCATTAAGGACGGTATTTTATATATATACTATGGCTGCTGTGATTCGAATATCAGTCTGGCCACTGTCCCGGTTGATGAACTGATTGATTACATTTTAAACGAACAATAAATGAAACCTAAATCCCTGATTTCGCGAATCGGTTCAGAATATACCTATTTCTTGTCGATACCCTGGAATATGAGGGTTTTGTTAGTTACCAACATGATCTACGCCTTTGTTCTTCCTGTCATCGAACTATTTGTGGTGGCTTATATTATGCGTAATTCTGACGATCCGTTGAAAGCGATGGTTTATTATCTGATGGTTTATACGGGCATCCCCTTTACTTTCCTGGTTAACGGATACCTGCTTAACCGGTTTAAGGTAGCCAATCTATACAGTTTTGGCATGCTCCTGAGCGGTATATCTATGCTGATTATGATGAATCTGAAAGAACTTACGATGACCGGACTTGTACTGGCCGGCATACTCATGGGTGCATCATTCGGGTTTTTCTGGGCAAACAGGGATTTTCTGGCACTCAGTACAACCAACGACAATAACCGGAATTATTACTATGGCCTGGAAACATTTTTCTATACCTTAACCGCAATATTGGTTCCCGTTGCGGTAGGTATGTTCCTTACCCATCCGTTTTCCTTTTTTGGACATAGTATTAAAGGCACCTATCGTGCGGTTACCATTGGCGTGTTTATACTGACCATAATTTCCAGTATCGTTATTCAAAAAGGTCAGTTTCAAAATCCGAACCTGAAAAGATTTTTGTTTTTTCATTTCGACAGACTGTGGCTTAAAATGCAGGTGCTGGCGGTTCTGAAAGGGCTTGCACAAGGTTACCTGGTAACTGCCCCGGCCATACTCATTATGAGACTGGTAGGAAATGAGGATTCACTGGGTATAATACAAAGCATCAGTGGCATTATTACAGCCCTCGCTCTTTATATCCTGGGGCGCTTAACCAAACCGAAACACAGGATATATGTCTTCAGCACAGGATATATTATTTTTATGATAGGTGCCCTGTGTAACGGGATTCTATTCTCTTCAACCGGGGTAATGATCTTTGCCTTATCCATCGTCTTATTTCGCCCGCTACATGATATAGCGTATTTCCCAATCCAGATGAAAGTCATTAACGTGGTTGCTGAAAAAGAAAAAAGAAGTGAATTTGCCTATATTTTTAACCATGAGTTCGGACTATATGTCGGAAGATTCCTGGGATTGTTATTATTTATCTTCCTGGTAACTTATATCTCCGAAATTGTTGCGCTCAAATATTCCCTGATTATCATTGCCCTGATTCAGATCTTATCCATACCGCTTGCCAAGCATATTATCAGGAAATCATATTCTCCTGGTTCTGGCGAAAAGAGTGGGGATAAGCAAAGGGGATAAATCATGACGTCATGCATCCGGGAAAAAGCCCACGGCTAACCAGCAGCCCACAGCCCTGAAACAATGACAACCTTTACAGCAATAATAACCACTAACCCCTATTCTCCACGTTCAACAATCGAACCAGCCGTTCGTAACGAACCGGCAAAATCCTGCCTGAGAAATTCCCGGACAGCTTTTTTTATCGTTTGGGAATAATCCCCGTCCGTTTTTCCGTTCTCTGTGCAACGGAATGCTTCGTATATCTTCCGGGCAGCTTCGAATTTGAGCGTATCATTATCTACGGATGTCCCTTTAAATGAATTGCTGTTTCTGATGGTTGACAGGAGATACTGATATCCGTTTTCGATGCCTGGTTCTATTTCCGTACCTTCATTCCAGTCGTTCCAGGTTTCAATTACCACCCATTTTAATGGCAAAGGCTTGTCATAACTTAAAACAAAAAACCAGGTCGAGTCATAAACAGTTCCTTCATTCCTGCTCATATACCTTCCCCCTCCCCATGAGGTGTTCTTCCTGTCGTCAAAACCAGGCCATACCCCGCCACAGGTAAAAACATACTGGTAATCGGTGTTAATTGCATTAACCCTTGGGTAATACCATTGAAGATACTCTTTCCCCCAGTTGCAACCTGTTTTGTCCCAGCCCTTATTGCCAGGCTGAACCCACGGATAGAATCCACCGACGTATTGATGGCTATTTTCCTGGTCATCCAGCGAGTTCCAGATTATTACCGGAGGTGCGGAACCGAAAACCTCATCCGCCACTTTTTTGAAATCCCCTGCAGTCATGAATTTATCAGGATAATCAAATACAAAAATCGCAGGCCTGTCATTGTATCTCAGATAGCAGGGCAAAACAGGAAGGATGGAATCCCGTAAGTGGCTTAACTTTTGAAACGTTGTATCATAAGGAAAAACAAGGTCGAAACCCTGGTCGTCAAAGCTGATGCAAAATGCATAGCTAAAATTCGTGCTGTCAATACCGCGGATCCATTGGATCGTGCTAATCAACGAGCGCATACAAACTGCATCATATGCATCCTTTACATTGATAATAATCCCGTCAATCCCGCAAGACCAGGATAATAATACATGATAGGCGAGCAAAGACTGATCCTTGGAATCGTAAAAACCGATCAGGGGTGTATTGGCAGTGCCATACCTCCAGTGACGATTTATGTCATTGTGAAAAGAATCGGCAACGGTATCGCCATACCAGCCCATATAGTGAATAAGTACTTTTTTAGCCTGATCAGGGTATGCGTCAGAGTTATGGCTCCCGGTCCGGTTGCTGTTGCAACCAGCCACAGCAAGTCCAAATAATGCTGAAATAAACAGTTTTGTGACAATCGTTGCCGTTAATTTCATATCAGTAAGTTTAAAGTCTTAGTATTTAAAGCCACCGACCTCTTTTTTAAGCTGTACCGGCAATATTCTTTTAGCATGATTCAGAATAATGCCAATGTCTTCAGGAATATTACCCTTACGCATTTTGCGAATGTGTTCTTCTGTAATCTCAATAGCCCTGGCGATGTCCGGATTTTTACCCAGGTAAGCTGCCATGAGGGCAATGGCATAAGGGCCGCTGAAACCATGCTCAGTTTCGGGGATCAGCATATTAGTATGTTCTGCCATATCATCAGCGCTGCACACAAGAAACCAGCGGTTCTTGCTTTGTTGTGCGGCTGAAAAATACGCCCTGAAGAGGCTTCCCGGTTCAGCGAAGGTCCGGTCAGCTGATTCAATGAATACCGGAGGTCTTAATCCCCAGCCTTTTACATCCGCATCCTGAAACCCAATGGCCAGAGGGGTTATATTAAAATGCGAAGGACCAGCCAGCTCCCTGACCGGGGCAACGGCATTCAGCCCCCTTAACGAGATCTCACTGACATACAAGCTGGTGATTTCCCGGGCTTTATCGTAATTTCCATCCCCGGATGCCTGCTGTGCTGCCTCCCATAGCCGGGGACTATAGGACTGGAAACCTGTGAACAGCTGGTCAAGCCAGGGATTCAGGCCCTGGATCAGGGTATCAAACAGCGACTGATGTACGGGATATGAATTTGGGATAAGGACGAAAGCATATCCCAGAGCATGCAATTCATCGATTGCCTGATTCCATATTTTTTCTGTCAGTGAGCCGGCATTCATGCCAAATACCCAGATAACGGGCAATCCTGCAAGCCTTGAATAAACAGGATTAGATATAAAATCACCCCTGTTGTTTTTTCGGATGGTAAACTGATCACAGATAAGTTTTAAATCGCTTACAAGCATAGCGGTCGCTTCCTGCGTAAATACTGCATCGTTTTTGTGCACCGGCCCGGATCTCCCTGCCCTTATCGCCAGTCTGCCCGAAATGCTTTTAGGCTCATACATAACCGATACGCGCATACTGTACTTTTCGGCCCGCTTTAATAAAACCGGGAACCAGCTGTCCCATGAACGATCCTGGTAATATGCATTATATTCAGCGGGATAATCAACACCTCCCTCATAATCGATATTCAGCTCATCAATACCCAGGGCTTTTGAGAACTCCAACAGCCAATCCATGTAGGAGGTATCACTGCAATTGTAATATCCGATAAGCGGATGCAACGTAAGGGCTATCGTATCTTTCCGTTTTTCAATGCCGTTCCATCCCATTGTCATACCTGGATTTTCCGGGTCATAACGAAACCAGTTAACAGAATGAACAATCAGCCTGGGATCCTCGTCATGTATGAATGAAGCAATATGATTAAGCCGGTTAACCGCTTCGTTCATTGA
>JAFGTR010000150.1 GCA_016934055.1 Bacteroidales bacterium
CATCCTTCTCAGTTGACTTTTCCGTTAAGGATGACTTGACATTGACAGGGCAGGGATTAACACCGGAAAGACAATCGAATGTTGATTTGGCCAGAAAGATAACATAGGTGGCTGCTTCGGCATGCTTATAAGCGCCCACAGGCAGGGCAACCACATCTTTTGCGCCCTGGAGGATATACATCAGCCAGGCTGCAATGGCATTATCTTTATCGACCAGTTCATCGGCAGTGGTATAATAGAGTCTTAGTTTTGCCATGGGTTTCCAGTGAATAAGGTCATTTGCCCTGAGTGCCCTGTTCACCGGATGAAAATAATTATTAGCAATTTCATTCAAATAATCAGGTTGAAACATGGTTTTCCAGGTTATCGGCAGCTGCGCATCGATTTCGCTGACTGTCAGACTGCCGTCAAGCCATTCAGGAATAAACTCATCAAAAGGAGCAACATAGGCCTGTGATAAACTTTGATAAAGGTTACCATATGCAGCCTGGTAACTTGTCAACAGGTAAGGCAAAAAAGAGGGATTTTCATAAGTGTCATTGGCAAAGGCTGACTTTTTTTGAATATGTGAAAGATAATACGGTCCGCTTCCTGCAATATTGATCCTGAGTGATATATCGGGTTCCGACTGTGATTCAATATATTGTTGCGTAGCCACAGCAGCATGACCTCCCTGTGAATACCCGCAGAGATACAGATCGTTAATAAAAGAAACATCGTTTTGTTGAAGAAAAGCTTTTGATGCCCTTATCATGTCAGTTGTTGCACTTGCCTCCGTTTGTTTGTGCAGGTATGGATGCAGTCCTGTTCCTTCACCCATGCCAAGATAATCAGGCAGGATGGCAATGTAACCGCTCATGGCAAACATCCAGCCTATAACTGTTTCTGCACTGGTAAGACCGGATGGGGCATCCTCATCGCGTGTTAAGGTACCGTGCAGATAAGCAATAAACGGACAGTCTGCTTCGGGATCCCTGGGAATGAATAAAGCTCCTGAAGCATTCGTCTCATTTCCCTGCAGATCAGAGGTAGCATAAATTATTTTATATGCATCCACATCGTATTTAGGATGCAATACCATCCCTATCAGTTCAGGGGAGATATCGCCTGCGGATGATAACAGTGAATCATAAATGATTTCCTTTGAAACACTGACAGGACCTGAAAATGATTTGAGAGTTCCGGGCTGACCGCAAAGCGGCGTCATCATACATAAAAGGAATATGACAGGGGAGATGGATTTTGGCTTCATGACTAAAACTGTTTCGCAATAGGATATTTAAAGTTACAGAAATTTCAGGAAAATAATCAATGTCCACATTAATATTGCTCACAGCTTGCCGGTAGGCAGGTTCAAGGTTCACAGACAATCTGTAAACTTGTTATTCTTTGGTGATCTCCGGTTTTTCACTTTCCCTGGAGCTTTTCAATACAACCCTGGAAATAAAGTTACAGATCATCCCGGTCCCATATCCGGCCAGCATCACAAAAGAGGCTGCTATACTCATTAATCCCACGGGGATGCTCTGATTTTTAATGGATGAGTGTATAAATAGGATCAGGCTGAAGGCCAGGATTGTGATGACATAAGTATAAAAAACAGGCATTGAGACAAGTAATGATAAAATACCGGCAATGTTATATAAGACAAAAAGCGAGGGCAGAAGATGTACAAGCTTGATGGCATTGCCGTGGCGCATATACAGGTCAACACGACCCCGTCCAAAAGAATTGGTTTGTTTGTAAAATTTATAAAAGGTTGACCTTCTTTTATGGTAAACATAAGCTTCAGGAATGAACACAGTGCGATATCCCGCCTGGTCAAGGCGAATGCTCAGATCGATATCTTCAGATACTTTCAGTCCGCTGAATCCTCCCACCCTGTTAAATGCTTCCCGGAGCACGCCCATATTAAAACTGCGCGGCTGATACTTTCCCAGGTGTTTTTTACGGCCCCTGATACCCCCTGTCGTAAATGGAGAGGTCATGGCATAGCTGATGGCTTTCTGAATTGTGGTGAATGACTTGTGTGTGGCGTCGGGACCGCCAAAAACCTCGGCGGTGTTTTTCTTTAAAAAAGAGTCAATATTGTTTAGATAGGACGGTGGGGCTATACAATCAGAATCCATGAAAATGACATAATCGCCTGAAGCTCTCTGTACACCCCAGTTACGTGATTCACTGATGCCAAGGCCCTTCTCATACAGATATATAAGGTTCAGCTGCTCAAGGAATGGTTCTATTGCCTCTTTAACAGCGGTTGCAGGACTGCCGTCGGCAATTATCACTTCAAAATCCCTGAAATTCTGATGCTGCAGGCTCTCAAGCAGTTCTGTTACCTCGTCAGGGCGGTTGAAAGTGGGTATTATGATGGAGAATTTCATTTATCAGTCAATTGGTAACTGGTGAGTTGCACAGTGTTTTCTGCAGTCTTTGTTCTTATGTCTTGGTCCTTGTTTCTTGGCTCTTTGTTCTGCTAAATCTCCTTCTCAATATAATAAACATTTCTTTCCGGTGAATTTCTTGAAACCAGTTCCCCCAGGAATCCTACCATAAAGAGTTGAGTCCCTATTATCATGGCAGTGAGCGCTATAAAAAAATAAGGGCTGTCAGTTACAAGCCTGGCTGGCAGATTATGGCTAATCGTTATGAGTTTATTGATCCCGACTATAGCAGCCATAATAAAACCGAGGATAAACATCAGGGTACCCAGCAGACCGAAAAAATGCATGGGTCTTTTACCGAAACGCGAAATAAATGAAATGGACAACAGGTCGAGATATCCGTTGATAAACCGTTCAAATCCGAATTTTGATGTTCCGAATTTTCTTTTCCTGTGTTGTACCACTTTTTCTCCGATTTTCCTGAACCCGGCTTTTTTTGCGATAATGGGTATATAACGGTGCATCTCACCATACACTTCAATGGCCTTAACCACATCGCCGCGGTAAGCTTTAAGTCCGCAATTGAAATCGTGCAGTTTAATTCCGCTGAAAATACGGGCAGTCCAGTTAAAAAGTCTGCTGGGGATATTTTTTGTAAGGGTATTATCGTACCGCTTTTTTTTCCATCCTGAAACAAGATCATATTTTTCTTCCTGGATCATTTTGTATAATCCGGGAATTTCTTCAGGATTGTCCTGCAGATCAGCATCCATGGTAATCACTATCTCACCCCGGGCAGCCTGGAAACCGCAGTGAAGGGCAGCCGACTTGCCGTAATTTCTGCGGAACTTAATGCCTCTGATGCAGGGATTATTTTTAACCAGATTCTCGATAACATTCCATGAATTGTCAGAGCTGCCGTCATCAATCATGATGATCTCATAACTCAGATCGTTTTCCTTTGAAACCGTGTCTATCCAGTTTGCCAGTTCAGTCAATGATTCTGCTTCGTTAAGCAGAGGTATGATAATGGAGATGTTGACGGCTGTCATAAACAATATCAGACAGGTTGTGTTTCATTGTCAAATGGGCTGCCTTCTTTCTTAACTATGGCAGCCGTTATCAAAGAAATTACAGACCCTATCAGTGTAAAGATGAATATTCCCCATACAACAGTCATGGGTGAGCTTATAAATTTTCTCGATCGTTCAATGGCTATCTCAATCTGATCTTCGCTAAGACCTCTGTTCATTAGATTCTCCTCTGTTTTTACAATGGCCTGTTCAACCATACCCGGGTCAACAAACCTTACAAGGATAAAAGAAAAGAAAGATGAGAGAATTCCGGCAAAAACAGTGATCAGCAAACCTGTTACAAAAGCATTCCCATATGAAATCTTACCTCCCAGCACTTTGTCACGGTATGCAAATGATCCGATCAGAATGCCCCCAATCAGAAATACATAACTGATAAATCCGAGTGCCTGATTGTAGGTTTGATTTAACAGATAAAGCAGGAGCGAATAGATTATCAGTACTATTCCTGTGATGGCGCCCCAGGTCATCGTGTGCTGCAGCAGGCCAGGTTTGTTTTCCATGGTGTTTAGACTTTTGGTTTATTCAACAAATATAGGGTTTTTCTCTGTTTTTCATGACGTGATTTTTTCTTTTGCAAAGAAAAGAAAAGTTCATATTTTTGCATCCCCGGGTAAGTCTTATACGGTCAGCTCCTGCTGAACTCCCCCAGGTCCGGAAGGGAGCAAGGGTAGGCGGTTGTAGCGACGCGATATAAGTAGCTTACCCGGCTTTTTATTTGGTGATTGGGTGATTGGGTGATTGGGTGATTTGGTGATTGGGTGATTGGGTGATTGGGTGATTGGGTGATTTGGTGATTGGGTGATTGGGTGATTGGGTGATTTGGTGATTTGGTGATTGGGTGATTGGGTGATTTGGTGATTGGTGATTTGATGATTGGTGCGCCGGGTAAGACAATAAAACTTTACGACTTCAAGACTGCACAACTGCATGAATGCATGACTTCTCAAGTCATACTTCCTGTTATTCATTCAATTTTTAAGCTTTCCGCTATAGTATTTATATAGTTCCACCTGGGCGCGGAGTTTTTTTGTGCCCTGCACTTTCACATAGGAATTGTCCTGTACAGGATTAATAATTCTGGCTTTCATGTTATCATGCAACTGAATTTCAATCAAATCCCTGATTTCTTGCTGTACGTCTTTGTCGTATATCGGGCAGGATACTTCAATACGCCTGTCAAGATTCCGGTTCATCCAGTCGGCCGAAGATATATAAAATAATTCGTGACCCCCGTTACAAAAAATAACCACGCGTGAATGTTCAAGATACTTATCTACGATGCTTATGGCTTCAATATTTTCACTCAGCCCGGGGACCCCGGGGATAAGGGAGCATATACCCCGTACGATCAATTTGATTTTCACACCGGCACGGTTGGCCCTGTATAATTTATAGATTATTTCTTTATCAACCAGGTTGTTGATCTTTAATATAATATAAGCTTCTTTGCCTTTCCTGGCGTTCTTTATTTCATTTTCAATAAGGGCGTATATTTTTTTTCTGAGGAATAACGGAGAATTGATCAGATGACGGAAAGTATAATTACGGTAAGTGTTCTCAAAGAAATCAAACACTTTTGCAACTTCATTTGTTATCCTTGAATCTGCAGTAAAAAGTATCAGGTCGGAATATACAGCAGCATTGCCTTCGTGGAAATTGCCGGTGCTTACACAGGAATAATTTACAGTTTTATTGTTTTCCTTACGGGTAATGCAAAGCAGTTTGGCATGAACTTTAAGATCAGGAATTCCAAAAAACACGTTGGCCCCGACTTCTTCAAGCTTGCGTGACCAGTATATGTTGGCTTCTTCATCAAAACGAGCCTGCAATTCAATAACAACATTAACTCTTTTCCCGTTCCTTGCTGCACTAATAAGTGCATTAAGAACCATTGAATTGGAAGCAACCCTGTAAACGGTAAGGCTTATTTCAGTTACCCGCGGATCAATGGAAGCCTCCTGAAGCAAACGGACAAATATGATAAAATCATGATAAGGCACATGCAACATGAAGTCTTTTTTTGCCATAGCGTCCAGAATGCTTGACTGCATTCTGACCTGAGGATGCTTTAACGGGATATCTTTTGAATATAACATTTCCGGGCCATCAACATTGGGAAACTGCATAAAATCTTTGAAATTATGGTATCGTCCTCCCGGAATCAGGGTGCTGTCAACATCCATTCTTAATTTTATAATGATCGAATCGAGCAGATCTTTGGCTATTGAATTATCGAATACAAACCGGACAGGCTGACCTTCTTTCCTGCTGTCAACGCCGGTAGAAATAAGTTCCAACAGGCTTTTGGAGATGTCATTATCCATATCGAGTTCGGCATCACGTGTGAGCTTGATAATCCATGCGCCGGAAATATCAAAATGAAACAGGGCAAAGACATCATCAAGAGAATAACGGATCACATCTTCCAGCAAAATGATAAACTTACGCTCATTTTCAGAAGGCAGCACAATGAACCGGGGCAATATTCCGGTGGGAACTTCAATCAATGCATAATCGGTCTGCACCTGAGGCTGGTTCCCCGACAGTTTAATGGCAAGATAAATCGATTTATCTTTGAGATACGGAAATTCATTAACATTGCTCAGCAAAACCGGAGAAATAAATGGCATGACATTATCATAGAAATATTTCTTAACGAACGATCCCTGAGTAGGATTCAACTCCATTTCATTGATAATGAAAATTCCGTTCTTTTCAAGTTCACCAACAATTTGCTGATAGGTATATTCAAATTTATTCTGAAGCTGAATGACCTTTTTCTGGATTTTGTTCATCAGCTTTTTCGCTTTTTCTCCTTCAAACAGCTTATCACCTCCCCTGAAATCTATCATTCGTTTGATCGTGGCCACCCTTACCTTAAAAAATTCATCAAGGTTGTTTGAAAAAATGCCCAGGAAACGGATACGCTCAATCAACGGCACATTAAGATCCTGTGCTTCCTGAAGCACCCTTTCATTGAATGATAACCAGCTGATTTCTCTGTGTATAAACCTGGCCTGTTCTTTCATACAGGTTATATTTTTGCTTTTAGGGTTAATAATTTAATAGTTGCCGTTTTCTTTGACGGGAAAAATGAAAGTGTGCTTTGTCAGGTTTGATCTGTCAACATTTTTCCATGTGTCGGCAGAAAACTCAAGTCTTACAGTCCCCGCAGTGGGAAGATTTGATATGGTTTCGGTCAGAAACTGATTTGCAAGATCGGTGAAATCAGGATTATGACCAAAGATCATCAGGGTGGTTATTGCTTCATCGGTTTCCCTGATTTTTTCAAGGCAGTAACTGACGCATGATTCATACAATCCTTCATCAATTCTTATCTTTCCGGCTGACAGACCAAATACCCTTGTGAAGATCAGAGCTGTATGCAACGCCCGGTTAGCGGGACTTGAAATTATTAAATCAGGAATATTGCTTTTGAGCTTGATATTACGGGCTGTTTCGTACGCGCCTTTTATGCCTTTTGACTTTAAAGGCCTGTCAATATCGGCAATGTTATCATAATCCCAGTTTGATTTGCCGTGTCTTACAATATATAGGACTTTGTGCTTTTTTTTCATATAATAGTATTCTTAACTATTGTGTTGTACAAAAATAATCAATATTGGCAATAGTCATCATGAACCCGAAAAATGGACTTAATGATTCTGCTTTCTGAAAACCCTCAAAAAAAGTGATTTCGATTTTGTTCTGTTGTTTTATTTATTATAAGGTCAGAAATGATGTTTATAACAAATGGCTGGCCAGTTCTGCCAGATAACTTCTTTCCCCTTTTACAAGATTAACATGTGCAAAAATATCCTGCCCTTTCATTTTATCAGTCAGGTAGCTTAAACCGTTTGATTTTTCATCAAGATATGGCGAGTCAATTTGCTCGATATCACCGGTAAAGACCATTTTGGTGTCTTCGCCGGCGCGGGTTATGATGGTTTTTATTTCATGCGGTGTCAGGTTTTGGGCTTCGTCAACGATGAAGAATATTTTTGAAAGGCTCCTCCCCCTGATGTAAGCCAGTGGAGTAATGATGAGCTTTTCGTTTTTCAGCATTTCTTCTATTTTCTGATACTCTTTGCTTGTTTGTGAAAACTTGTTCTTAATGACATCGAGGTTGTCAAAAAGGGGTTGCATATAAGGACCAATTTTTTCCTTAATATCACCGGGCAGATATCCCAGGTCACGATTGGAAAGTGGAACAATGGGTCTCGCCAGGAATATTTGTGTATACTGCTGACGCTGATGAATGGCTGCAGCCAGGGCCAGCAATGTTTTTCCTGTTCCGGCTTTGCCGGTTAGTGTTGCAAGCTGAACCTTTGGACGTAGCAATGCATCCAGGGCAAAGGTTTGTTCAGCATTCCTCGGGTCGATGCCATAAGTTTTCTGCTTCAATACCCTGTTGATGAGTTTTGTCTCCGGGTCAAAATGTCCAAGAGCACTCGATGCATTACCTTTCAGAATGAAATACTGGTTGGCAATGGGTTCCTGTTTGAACCTGAATTCTTCCGGTCCTATACCTTCAGGATTCTCGTACAATCGCATGATAAGCTTGTCGTCAATATTTTCAAAGGTGGCCACGTTCTTGTAAATCTCACCAATGTCCTGAACTTTGTCGTTCTCGTAATCCTGTGCCATAATACCGATTGACTTGGCTTTCATCCGGAGGTTAATATCCTTGCTGATGAAAACCACTGACTTGTCTGTTTTGGTGCGGTACACATGTTCGGTGATGGCCAGTATCCTGTGATCTGCCGTATCTTCAGGGAATGAGGCTTTAATGGCAGCGGAAAAGGGTTTCCCGGTTTCAATGCTGAGCTTGCCCAGACCTTTCCCAAGTGAGACCCCTCCGTTAAACAGCTTGTCACCCGATAGTTTGTCGAGTTCGCGGGTGAACTCGCGGGCATGGTAATTGATAATATCATTGCCCCTTTTAAATTTATCAAGTTCTTCAAGCACCGTTATAGGAATGATCACATCATTTTCCTGGAAACTGTATATACTGTTATAATCGTGTAAAAGCACATTGGTATCAAGAACAAATACCTTTCTGATCTTTTTCGCCATAATCATCTTTTTTATGAAACACCTTTGTTGTTATATTTGTATCCCAAAACATATGTTTTGCAGCTTAATGTTATTTCTTTTTTTGCAAAACACGGGTAAGCTTTATTAATACTTATCAACACGGCAAACATGGATGTTTTTGAAGCCATTATGAATCGCAGAAGCATTAGGCAATATTCAGGAGAGAGAATATCAGATGAACAGGTTGAACGTTTATTAAAAGCAGCTATGTATGCTCCTTCTGCCGTGGATAAACAACCCTGGCATTTCATTGTTTTTAGGAATATGGAAACCAGGAAAAGAATTGTTGAGTTTCATCCGAATGCATCGATGCTGACAGAGGCTGATACTGTCATACTGGTTTGTTACGATGAGAACCTTCAGCATGATGAAGGTTACGGACCGGTCGACTGCAGTGCAGCAACGCAAAATATTTTGCTTGCTGCTCATGCGATGGGACTGGGGGCTGTGTGGGTGGGAATATATCCCCGTCAAAACCGTATTGCAGCAACGCATCGCTTGTTTTCACTGCCGGAAAACATTAAACCTTTTTCAATGATTTCTCTGGGATATCCGGCAGAGAAAAAGTTTTTCCCCAAGAGGTTTAAAAGGGAAAGGATTCATTATGAAAAGTGGTAAACTTTTTCGATTTATCATGATATTCAATCAGAAATAAATATTTATCAGCTGCCGGCCAGGCCTTTTACTTTTAAGAATTCACTTTTAAAACAATGTCTGCAAATTATAATTCAACCATTGCTTATTTGTATGAACAATTGCCCATGTACCATCGTGTGGGTAAACCAGCCTATAAAACCGGCCTGGAGAACGCATACAGCATGGATAAATACTTTGGGTCTCCTCACCGCAAATATGAAACCATCCATGTAGCCGGCACAAACGGAAAAGGATCGGTTTGTCATATGCTGGCTTCAGTTTTACAGCAGGCTGGTTATAAAGTGGGACTGCACACTTCACCCCATCTTATTGATTTTCGCGAACGCATAAAAGTGAACGGAAAACCTTGCAGCAGGAAGTATGTTATTGATTTCATAAAAAAACATAAGGATATAATTGAGGCTATACATCCTTCTTTCTTTGAGGTTTCTGTTTTTATGGCTTTTCATTATTTTGTACAGCAGTCGGTTGATGTTGCCATTGTTGAGGTCGGACTCGGTGGCCGTCTGGATACAACCAACATCATCACACCGGTTTTATCTGTTATCACAAACATTGGCAAAGACCATATGGAATTTCTGGGCGACACACTTGGAAAAATTGCGGAAGAAAAAGCCGGAATAATCAAGCCAGAAATACCGGTTATAATAGGTGAGACTCACCCGTTGACAGTTCCGGTCTTTAAAAGGATTGCCGCTCAAAAGAAAGCTCCGCTATATTTTGCCGATCAGATTTACCAGATCGATTACAGTTTGTTCACGACCGATGGCTTTCAGATGTTTAATGTTAAAAAGAGTAACCGGTTATATCTGCCTAATCTTAAAAATGCACTGCTTGGTACATATCAGCGCAAGAACACCGTTACGCTTTTACAGGCTGTTGATCTGCTCAGGCAAAAAGGTTTTGCCATTGCTGAAATTGATATATATGCAGGGCTGAAGAAAGTGGTTGATATAACCGGTATGCAGGGTAGATGGCAAATGGCGGGGTATAATCCGAGAATTATTCTGGATGCGGCTCATAACACCGACGGGATGAAAGAGGTCGTGAATCAGATCAGCGCAATGGCCTATGAAAACCTTCATATGGTTATAAGTTTCGTCAGTGATAAAGACATTGATGCTATTATCAGCCAACTGCCGGTTAAGGCAAAGTATTATTTTACAAGGTCATCAGTGCCACGCTCAATGGACCAGTACTCCCTGAAAAAGTTGGCTGCACGTTATGGATTATCAGGTGAAACTTATACTTCTGTTAATGAAGCTGTCAATGCTGTAAAGGCAGAAGCAGGACGCAATGACCTTGTGCTGATCACAGGCAGTATATTCTTACTGTCTGATTTTCTGGTACTTCAAAAAAAACAGGTTTAATGTTTGCACAAACAAAAAGTCTCCTTATATTTGCAACCGCAAAAAAAGGGCGCTTAGCTCAGTTGGCTCAATGAGACTGAAATTATGCGAACGGAGTGAAGCAGAATTTCAAAGTCGAATTAGTCCCGATTCATCGGGATTCAGAGCATGCCGACATATAATGTCAGGAGGGTCGTAAGGGTGAAGGAAAAAATCAGGGCGCTTAGCTCAGTTGGTTCAGAGCACCTGCCTTACAAGCAGGGGGTCGTAAGTTCGAATCTTACAGTGCCCACAGGAGGGAAGGGATTGGTGAACAATCCCTTTTTTGTTATAAGAAAAACAAAAAAAGGCCGTCTTATTTTCAAGACGGCCTTTTTTCAATCATAAGGCAATTTACATCTACTGAACAATAAGTTTAGTGATGTGTTTTTCGCCTTTAGCCTTCATATGCAGGAAGTAAACTCCCTTGCTGTATGAAGACAGGTCAAGGACATAATTCTCTGAAAATTCTGCTGAGGTTACCAAACCACCGGTAATGTTATAAACCTCCAGTGATACGTTAACATTGCTTTCAGATCTGATGTTGAAAATGCCCTCCGACGGGTTGGGATAAACCGTCATATGGCTGTTTGAAAGCTCTTCAACCCCTGTTATGTTAACCCTTGCGGCGTTAATCTTGGTAGACATGTTGCCATAGATATCAACTGCTGTTACACCAAAGGTGTATCCGCCTTCAGCCAAATCGGAAATGGTATATGAATTTCCGGTTTGCAATGCCAGGATGGTGTCAATATTGTTCAATCCCTGATTGATAATGTATGACTGTACAACCCTGTTGTCAGTTGAAGCATCCCAGGTGAGGTTAACAGTGGTTCCGTCAACTGTTGCAACCACATTGGCCGGATTCGTCGGTTTTTCATTGTCCGGTATTACTTCGAATGTGCCGTTCGATAGCAGTTTCAAAGTAGCCCATTGTGCAGGATCTATCCAGATTAAAGTATTGGGAGCATTCCAGGAGACCTGGTTGCGGTAATCAGGATCTGCATCATTGTCACTGGCAAGCACGTCAAAGCCAATCAACGAGTCAGCTGCAGGCACAAATGTGGAATCAAGTTCTTTCCATGCAAAGTTAACGGTAATCTGATAACCACCATCGATCAATCCATGAACAAGGTTGGTTCCGGGTAACAGGTCGCCGTTATATTTTGCCCAGGCTGAATCATGTACCATTCTCAGCTGATAGTTGCCATCTGTACCACTGGTATATGGCATGGGCCATCCGTTGTCACGCGGCCAGTTCTGGATCTTCGTATTCTGCATGTCGAAATAAACCTCCACGTTGTCGTTGTTCCAGATATCAGTACTGATTGTGGTATTGATGCTGTCATCAAGGATATCAAAGGCAAGGTATACAGAATCGACATCCCAACTCATCCTCAGGGTGACTTTGAAATCTTCGTCGGAGTCAATGGTACCGTCAACGACCTGATCAACATAGAATTCAGTGTATAAAGGAACACCAATATCGTACATGTAGATCTCATCAAAGAGGATATCGAATACAGGTATGCTGTCATCGTTGTTGTTCCAGCATCCGGCTTTCATAACAAGATACCATTCTGTCTGTGTAACAGTATCGGGGATCAGGATTTCCTTTTTTGGTGTATTCGCCAGGGTGAAATCATCCTGGAAAGTACCGTCAAAGACAAGGTCAGCGCCTTCCATCCATGTGTTAAGAGACCATCCTAAACTAGTGGAAATGTCGCCTCCCGTCGGCTTAATCCGGGTAAGGAAGTATTCAACCCATACATTGACGGCGCTGTCGGCAAGATATTTATAAGCCCCTTCTAACAGGTATTGATGGCCCGGAATAATGGTAACCGGCTGCCATAACATGTTAGCGGCCTGCCCGGCTGCCGTAACACGGTAACATCCGCCGTCTCCGGCTGCAGGTGCATCAGCTGTGTAATTGAATTCAAAATCTCCTGTATCATTTCCATTGGTACCCCAGTAAACATTCCAGGCTGAAGGATCTTCCATATTGCCGCCCAGGTTAATTCCACTGGTTGCAAAAGTCTTGAATTTGATATTCTTAAGATAGCTGTACTGGGGATCCCAGTATGCTCCGCCATCCCGTTGGTTGTCGCTCCACCATGAGCCTGTTCCGATTACAAGGGTGTCAGCATTTTGCAGGAATGAGATCACATTGCTGTAATCTGTCAGGGTTCCGTTAATGGTAATATCTTCATTGTGCTGGGTAAACGCCAAAGCATTATCAATATACATGGCATAACCGCCCTTTGAAAACTTAAGCGTTACGTTCTTCCATTCATTGCCGCCGATAAAATTCGAATCGAGGGCATAACTGTTCAGGTTGGCATCAAACCAGCCGCCGTTGGCGTTGTATCCCAGGTATGAGCCATTGGTAAAGTACATCCTGCCCAGTCCTGCATCGTATAAGGCCAGTAATGAACCCAGCACCCTGATGGAGTCGTTCCCGTAATAATTATATACATCAAAAGAAATCTCGGCCCCTTCGAAGTCTTTGCCTCTGAATGGATTTACAAACCAGAGGTTTGGATCTGCCAGCTTGGATGCTGTTGTTGCTACATCGATAACCGTTTCTGATTCAAAGGTTGTCGTGTAGGCAGCATCAACATTACTGAGGTCAACACTGTCTTCTATAGAAGGCATGCTGCTAAAGGTGATGTTTTTAAGGTAGCTGTACTGAAGATCATAGTAGCTTCCGCCATCACGCGTATTGTCACTCCACCATGAACCTGTTCCGAAGACAAGTGAGTCAGCGTTTTCCAGAAATTCAATAACATTATTGTAATCAGCAAGTCCCCCGCCCATGGTCACATGGGTGCTGTTATGGTCGTAGGCTAATGTGTCATTAATAAACAGGGCATATCCTGTCCCTGAGAATTTAAGCTTTACGTTTTTCCATGTATTGCCCCCGATAAAATTCGAATCGAGTCCATAGTTCTTCATATTGGCATCAAACCAGCCGCCAATAGCGTTATATCCCAGGTATGAACCATTGCTGAAATACATCCTTCCCAGTTGATTGTCGTATAGGGCCAGTAATGAACCCAGCACCTTGATGGAATCGTTTCCATAATAGTTGTATACATCAAAGGAAATTTCAGCTCCGGCGATAGAACTGCCTTTAAATGGATTGGGATACCACAGTTTTGGAGATGCCACCGCTGATGCTGTTGTTGCAACATCAATGACAAGCTCCGCCTCAAATGTTGTTGTGTAAGCTGGATCAATAGCGCTGATGTCGATTACAGTCTGCGCACTGACAGCCAATGATGCGAACAACAAAAATGCAAAAAAGAAAATTTTTCTCATGCTCAATAGATTTTAGTTAGACATATAATTTGTTTTCTTATGATATTGAACAGCCAAAAACTGAAAGCTGTATTTTTCAAAATTTCGGCTGTATAGTTAACCAAATGAAACATTAAAAGTACATCATGCGCGTAAAGAAGAGGGGGACAATTGAGTAATTGCGGTGGATAAATTGGTAAAAAATGAACGGACTATGATTTCAGGAAAAAATGTTAAATTACATGAGTTAATATTTTTCAAAATGAGAGATCATAAAAGCATTTGATATAATAAAACGTTTATGATATTCATGTTACTTTTTGTTAATCTGTCAGATATTACTCTGCTCAGCCGGATAACAATAGTGATTGATTATAATAGATTTAACTATGCATAATTTCAGTTTAATTAAAGTACTTATAATAATTTTTCTGATGTTTTTTGTGCAGTCTGTTGTTGCAGGCACTGCACAAAATGATACAGCATTTTATTGCTATGTATCTCTGAAAGGCGATAATGTTATTTCAGTGTATAAAATTAATCAGATGGAGGGTATCCCCGAAAAGATTTATGACGAGCCTGTCAGCGGTGGTCCCGCTTCCCTGGCCCTGCACCCTTCGAAGCATTATTTGTATGTTGCACTTCGGTCAGCCAATGCCATATCAGCCTATCGGATTGACCCGGCATCCGGAAGACTATCACCTATCAATTCCATTCCGGCAGTCGATAACCCTGTGTATATTTCCATCGATGCAAGTGGCCGGTTTCTCTTGTCAGCTTATTTCAATGCCAGTAAAGCAGCCATATATCCTATAAACAGCGATGGCTCATTGCAGAGCGCCGCTTCATTGACTGTGTCAACAAATATAAATCCTCACGCCATTATAACAGATCCATCCAATCGCTTTCTTTATATAACAAATATGACCGGTAACAGCATTCTTCAATATAAATTTGATACGGCTTCAGGGACTATTGCTCCTCTTGAACCTGCTGAAGTGATCCCCGCTGAAGGTACCGGACCGCGTCATGTTGTTTTTCACAGATCAAAGAACATGGTTTATGTGGTGAATGAAACCGGGAACAGCATTACGGCATATCATGTCAATGAAAATGGCACCTTAAAGGCTTTCCAGACGATTTCAACTTTGCCGGACGGTTATGACGAAACAAATAAGTGTGCTGACGTTCATATTACACCAGACAACCGCTTTCTCTTTGCATCCAACCGTGGGCATGAAAGCATTGCTGCTTTCGGGATTGATCCGGATACTGATTCACTTACCACTATAGGTCATTACAATACGGTGAACAGTCCCCGTGAATTCGATGTTGATCCCATTGGCACTTATTTATATGCGGCGGGGGAAACCTCTGACAACCTCGCCTGGTACAGGATTGATAAAATATCAGGTGAACTTGATTCACTGGGATGCATTGAAACAGGAAAAACACCTTCGTGGGTGCTGGTGGCCGGTTTTAAGAATGCGACAACAGAAGTTGATGATTTGCTTCCTGAATCCAGTCCTTCAGAATATGATCTGAAAAACTGTCCTAACCCATTTGGATCAGTGACTTCAATACGCTGGTTTTTAGATGAACCATGTCATATCAGGGTTGCTGTTTTCGACGTTTCAGGCAGGCTGGTAACCAAACTGATGGATGGGTTTTTACCGGGTGGATTTTATTCGGTTGATTGGAAAACAGAAAACAATAAATCTGACAATTGTCTTTATTATTGTCAGCTTTTAACTGACAGAGGTTGTGATGTGATAAAGCTGGTGAGGATTCAATAAGAGTCTGAACCGCAGATTGATCAGATTTGTGGATTACGCCGATAGCAGAAAATCTGAAAAATCCTGATTCAGATATTCATTTCAGTATAAATATAAAATCCCCGCCTTCATCACCAACATTTCTTATCACACCAAACTGAGGTGTATTCGGACTGTTGTTGCCGACCGGTATCTCAATATCCTGAAAGAGCTGGCTGGCAGACAGATATTTAGCCTGATTACTTTCCAGGCGGTCAGACAGATATCTGAAAAAAACACTTTTATTGGGGACTGTCTGTAATACCCCGCTTGTTATTGCTTTGCGGCTTTTTAACTCGTATTTCTTCTGAAATGCCTTCGGAGCATCCGTATCAATTGAACGTTCTTTAAAGATGCTGCCACTGAAACATGCATCTGATATCAGCAATGTATGCCTCGAACGTATTCTTTTGAGATTGGCCACAAGTACATCATTGTATATCCAGTTGGCCGTATATTCCTTTTCAGCATCGGCAGGTAACCAGTAACCCAGTTCGGATACTTCATCGTAATGGCCGTGACCCGCATAGAATATCAACAGATTATCTTTATCTGTTATCATTTTGCTTAAGTCATCAAATGTCCTTTGTATTTCAGCACGGCCCGGATTTTTCAGCACAATAGTGGTTTCTTTGGTAAAAGTATAATGATCAGTCAGTATTTGGGTTAATTTTTCCACATCCTGTAACGGATATCCGTCGAGATCCGTAATCTGGGGATCGGCATAATCACTTATACCGATAACAAAAGCATAATATTTCCCTCCATCAGTTAACGAGGCAATTTCGCTTATTACAGTATCGTTCCTGTGAATGAAATATGACTTTGTTACGATGTTCCGGCTCATGTCAGTTGCTTTCACATAAATATCATTATCTCCTACTTTCAGGTTGACCTGTGCTTTAAAATCACCTGTGGCTGAAACTAAAGCAGTTGTATCATTTACAACCACCTCAAAAACACCTCCGGCATCCCTGGCCCTGCCTACCAGAGTAATCTGGTTTATATGATTTGCAACAGGTTGAAATATCCGTTGGTTGATCATTGCGGGTGAAAAAACCTCAATTTCGGGGAAATCATCATCAACTAAGGATAAAGCTAAGTCATGCTTTACTTGTCCTATATACAGCAGATATTCTTTTGCACGGTCTGAAGGCTCATTATTCATCGATTTTTCGAGGTAATTAATGGCCATATCAAGGTCATTCTGCTTATAATATATAATACCCAATTCCCTGTTCGGATAGTATTCAACGAAGTGCATGCCATAAGTTCTGGCTTGCTTATCATCAATATTCCTGAATTTTAAGGCAAGCTTAAAACAGGTTGCAGCTTCATCAAGACTGTCAATAACAGCATACTTTAACCCTTCTTCATAATAGTCAGAAAATGTCTGCCCTGTACATAACCGGAAGATTAAAAGAAGGTTAAAAATAATAATACAAATTCTCATGAAGTCTCTATTTTATATACCATATGGCTGACAGAGCAAAGGCATGATCAGTTCTTTTTTCAATCTCATAATTCTCATCCCTTCTTTGAAACCAAAAAGCTTCGTATGCTATATCGATTGAGAAATGCTTCAGGGTTATTCCTGTCCCAAAATTTATCGAGTGAGCCGACACACGCTTAATGGCATTTTTATTCTCATCATAGGTATGCAACTCATCATGATTGGTTTTCCAACCTGCCCTGACTGGTATGAAACCAAATTCAGGATGAAATACATATTCAAGCCCTAACCTGATCTGATTAAATGCTATGTATGAGTATATAAAAGTACTTTCTATGTAACCGGAGGAATCAACATAGATTGTCCTCTTATCATCAGTGACATAGCTCTTTGTATGAGCAAAATCCCATGTTTCAATGTTGTCATGAAACAGATGTATGTCAAAATCACATGTAATGGTCAGATAATCACGAAACCTGAATGCCAGGCCATTTGTTATTATACCCGGGTATTCATATTTATTAACCGATTGAAGAAAGTTTATCCAGGTTGTATCTGCGTCATTATAGAAAATGTACTCTTTATGTCCTGTAAAATCATTATCATTTGTTAACCACATTTTGCTGTCATATTTCAGAGCGTAGCGTAAAGGAAAATGCCATGGTGAAAAGTCTATCAGGATTGCTGCAGTTAAATTGTTAGCAGAATATTTGTGATTTTCAGTCCTCATATAAATATATTCATCAGGATAATTCTCAGGTTCTCTCCAAAAAATTTTTTTCAGGTAATTTAACTCATATGTTTCCGATTTATTTCCGAGTGAAAACCATCTGTTATAGGAGATGCCGACGTTAATAAACCGATTAAAAGAATAAGCACAGCTTAACGAAGCCGTATTTACTGTTATCGTGTTTTTGCCGTGTTGACTGCTATATTCGTTGGGCAGGTTTTCATAATTAAATTTAAAGTTCATTTTATTCTGATAGCTGATCCCAAAAGCCAGATTTTTCTTTTTGAGTTTTATGGGATATACGAATCCTAAAAAGTCAACTGTGTGGACGGGTCTGAAATCATATTCATAACTGGCATGCCTGTATTCTGTGTCCTTAAGGCTGCTGGAAAAAGCAAGCTCGGGTTTTTTTATCTGGGCAATTCCTGCAGGGTTCCATGAAAGAGCGGTGGCATCGTCGGCAACGGCATTAAAAGCATAAGCCATGCCCATTGCTCTGGCCCCTTTCCCGTATAAATCCAGATCGAAATCATGCCTGTGCATAAATTGTGCAACAACCGGTGTGATAATAAAGAATAAACCCGATAACAACAGCACTCTTTTCACGAAGGGAATCCAGATGCTAAAGGTCATGCAATAATGCATTGGCTCTGTAATAAGGGTTTTGTTTAATTTCAAAAGTACCTAAAAAACGCAAAAAATCAAACAAAGAAGAAGGAAGATCAAAGAAGAAAAAAGGAAGACTATTTAATCTTAGATATTCGATCTTTGATCTTCCTTCTTCGATCTTAATCTCCTTCCCCCTTAATGTTTTCCTGTTCTTATTTTTCACCTCTCATCTGCCATAACCTGGCTATGCCAATGATGATACAATGAAAGAAGATGAATTCAAAAACAGACATAACAACGGCTGCAAACGGATTGGCTTCCTGCAGTACAGGAGGTTTGTCGAGTATGCCCAGGTGCATGACTATTAAACTGGTTATGATACCCCATAATCCTGACAGCATCAGGTAACTTATAACCGGCGTGCCTGACAGATTCGACAGCCACCAGAATATTAGTCCGGCGGATGTAAATATTAATCCGAATACCGGAGGGATGATCCAGCGCGACCAGTCTGGGAAAATATAATGGAAAACAGACTCCCAGAACAGAATAACCAATATGAGCCAGATCAGAAACCAGAACAGGCCCGTTACAATACTCAGATGCCATTTTAAAAGCCGGAACTGCAACGGCTCGATGAATCGTGTCAGGTAAGCCACCAACACTAACCCAAACATGGCAAAAAGCACAGCCGCTCGCAGGAGGATTTCCGTCGATATCATAGTTGCAACGAATTGCATGGATATTATAATGATTGCCTGATGCAAGATAAGATTATTTAAATTTTATGCAATGGGAACTATAGATTTTTAGACCATTTTCCCCTCTCGGGAGAGCTTGTCCCGATCCCGATAGCTATCGGGACGGGAGGTAGGGGTGGGTATAATCCCCTCCTTGGAGAGCCTGCCCCGATGAAATCGGGAGGTAGGGGTGGGTATATTCTTTTAAACAAATTATCTTCATCCTTCTCCTCCATATCCTTAAGACTTGAGTTACGAAATTATCTATTTTAATTATATACAAAGAATAATTGTTTACATTTGCTGCCTGCATTATTTTATTAACAGTAATCATTAATACTACAATAATGAAATCAAAAGTTTTGTTTTGCTTATTTGTGGCCGGCATTTTGGTTATTCCTGTTACGGCTCAGGATATGGATGCTTTAAGCACCCAGCTTGATTCAGTTTCTTATAGTCTGGGTATTTTGCTGGGTACAAGTATCGAAAAGGCAGGCATTAAAGAAATCAATGAAGCATTGTTTATGAAAGGTATCAACGAGGTGACCGGTAGTCAGCAACAGCTTTTAACCATAGATCAGGCGAATACTATAGTAAATTCATACCTTCAGAAACTTAATGAAGAAAAGGCAACGGTAAATTTGCTGGAAGGACAAAAATTTCTCGAAGAAAACGGTAAGAAGGAAGGTGTAATCACCTTACCAAGCGGTCTCCAGTATAAAGTCATAAAAGAAGGAGCGGGGGCATCTCCGGCCGATACCAGTGTGGTGACAGTACATTATACCGGTACCTTAATTAACGGTGATGTTTTCGACAGTTCAATAGAACGTGGTGAACCTGCACAGTTTCCCATAAACGGTGTGATTGCAGGCTGGACAGAGGCCCTTCAGCTTATGAAACCCGGGGCCAACTGGATATTGTATATTCCCCCTCAACTGGGCTATGGCGAATACGGTACACGGGGTATTGAACCCAATACTGTGTTGATCTTTGATGTGCAGCTGATAACGGTGGAATAGAAGAGTTACTCGCAAAGGCGCAAAGGCGCAGAGTAATGAGAGTTTCTCGCAAAGGCGCGGAGTAATGAGAGTTTCTCGCAGAGACACTAAGGCGCTTAGAGGGAAATTCTCGCTAAGGTCGCAAAGACGCCAAGAAAATAATAATCTATACAATAACCTTACAAACACCTTTGCGCCTTAGTTCCTCTGCAAGAAACATGTATTACCTTTGCGCCTTAGCGCCTTTGCGAGAAACATTTATTACCTTTGCGTCTTCGCGTCTCTGCGAGTAACTTATTGTTTTTCCTTTATATTACTACTATCTTCTTCAAAAAAGTCTTATCTCCGGCCCGCAGCTTAACCATATACAACCCCTTTTGAAGCCCGGTAAGATCGATCGGGATATCATGCTCTGCCGGTGTCATTATGCTGCTGAAAGGTTGACAAATAAGGCTCCCGTTTGCATTGTATAATTCAACTGAAATACAATTTGTCTGGTTAAGGATAAACCGAAGATGAATTTTATCTTTTGCCGGATTGGGAAAGGTTAAGAGATAATCAATATCAGGGATAACCTGAGAGGGATCAAATCCCGTACCGGTATATGCAGTACCTTTTAATTCCCTGCCGGCCGGCAGTTCCTCACCTTCTGGTCCGGCTATGTATGTGGCGATCTAGTCCGGTCTTTTTGGTATGTTTATGCCATCAATGAATTTTTTCTCCCATTCCTGATCATCGTAACGGTAAAAATCTTCCGTTACTTCATAGTGGAAAGATGAAACCGGACCTGTGAAAGCTATTAACTGCTTTGGATTTACCGGATTGGGAGCAAGGAATATACCGTTGTTGATATACCCGTTTCCGACATGATAAACATAACCGACTACATTACCGAATTCATCAGTAGGCTGCGTATGGATGTCAGCAACAATGAAATCGGGATTGTATCCGTTCATGGTTTCAAAAAACAGCTCGTTAAACCATCCTGAGACAGAAGGCCCGGATGCCATATAATCGTTGATCATGGTTTTCAGAAAGGTTATCTCTTCATCGTTAAGGGGAACCCGCGATAATTCCTTTTGGGCAATGGTTTTAAAAGTACCCATGATTTCCGCATAACGTTTATAATATTCAATGATATAATTTTTGCTGCTCAGTGATGTTCCTGTAAACACTTCGTTAAAAAATCCGTAAGCCTGTTGTGCAAAGAGCTGAAGCCTTTCATAGAATGCCGGGTAAGGCTCGATGTAGGTATAGGGGTATGAACAGCCCGTACCGCCTGTATAGGATTGTTTCCCGTAAAGGATGTTATCATGGCGCAAGGCAGCCCATGAAGTCAGCTGTGTGTTCAGCTTTTCATGATGCCAGGCAGTGGTTTTCATTAAATAAGGCAGGTTTTCGGAAGATACTGGCGGATTCAGATCTCTGAGGGCGGCCAGCCATGTATTATAAAGAGACTGATCCCAGAAGTCTTCATCATAAGTATCAACAAGGTATTTCAATGAGGATATTTTGTAAGCATATTTGTAAGTTTCCATTTCTTCCTCCATCAGGGCCATGGCATCTTCATTCCCAAGCACTGACATGACATCCAGCGGGTCGGGAAGTCCACGGTGTATCTTTGTCCCATTCCAGAGTATCCGGTCGTATACGACTTCGCTGGTCACATAGGAATCAAGCAGGAATTTCTGACCCATCAGTTTGAATGATACAGGCAGTTTTCCGGGATCTGATGACCGGGGATCCACAAAAAAGAAATTCGACATGATCTTCTGGCCGTAGTCATCAGAAGAATTCAGCGTATCATCAAACAGGTTGTATCCTGTTTCATTGAACAAATCGACCGGGCTGGTCAGCATGGAAGAAGAAAGCCCGTTCAATTCATTGGGAGTGAGATTATCTGCCGGGCCAACAAGAAAGCCGATAATGCTTTCATGGGTATCCAGCAAGTCCTTTTTCCCGCAGTCATGCAATAATTCGTTTAAAAACAGGGCGCCAAGTTTCATACGGCGTAATTCTTCTGTTGTCCAATCGGGTTCCCACGGATTTTCAGGGGGCGCTGTGAGCAGGAAGTCAATACGCCCAAGCCACATCATGGCCCTGAAATAGTTTTCAAGATTTGTTTCACCTGAAGGCGTATAGATGGTTTTGGTATAATGCCCGCGGGGTTTGAACTGGCTGAAATCAATCTTGCGCATTCTGGACGGTATGGTGAAAAGAGCCATTTCTCTCATCTGTTCTTCCTTGATAAGTTGCATCACTTCATCATATTTATCACGTGAACTGTGTTGAGGTAAAAAAACCTCGTCTGTTGCCAGGGAATACGCAACGGCTGCATAGAGGTCTACATCAGCCAGGGCATCACTGAAACGAACCTCATCCTTATATTTATTATAAAGTGAAGGATAGAAAGAATACAATTGCTCAAGCAGTATGAGAAGGTTTGGTTCCAGGAATTGCCATTCAAGGGTTTGCAATATAGCATCGTATGAATTATGCAGGGTATGCAATATAAAATCTGTGCTTATAAAAAGAGGCAGATCATTTGAATATATCTGAAGGAATGGTTGAAGCCATGTTTCATATTTCATGCGTTCAGATACCATAAAGAAATTCTTGGCCAGCAGTTCCTCCTCTGCCTGTGTAAGAGTGAAAATACTGTTTATAGTGTCATACCAGGGAATATCACCGAGGTTTGCTGGATATATTCTGGATGAATAATATGTTGTTTTGGGCGGGTTGACTGTCAGCAACTGATCAGCTGTAAGGGTTGCATTGTCGTTGAGAAACTGCATGTAAGCGGCCGGATCGAAGGTCGACTGGCCTTTGGCAACCGACAGGGATGTCATTGAAAAAATTGCCAATAATCCGATAAAGTATTTAGTTTTCATGATGTTGTATGGTTTTAACAAGTTACGTAAAAATCACATGAACGTCAATATTCTGATGTAAAAAGTAATGAAAAGGTTGCTTGAACTAACACAGAACAGTAAAATGTATATTCTAATGTTTTGTTCACTACCCTTAATACAAAACGGACTCCAAAAGGTGACCTGGTTTCGGTAAATTTTTTTGTGATTTTTTATCGGGGCTTATTTTACCGGAATTTCAATAATGAGACAATAACATGTTTTCTTGATATCCACCCCCTTATTCCCCGCTTGCAGGGGATTAAGGGGGTGGATTTAAAATATGATTGTTGCGCTTATGGCTTCAATTCCCCAAACCTTGTCTTATCTTCTCAAACTCATCACCCGGCAACCATTCCGGCATATCATCCCGGTTTGCCAGATCGAGGATGACATGAAAAAGCAGTTCCATATCTTCTATATGACCTGAAAGATCCCAGTTTGGGTCATATTCGTCACTGGGTTGATGATAATGCGTCCTTATCCAGTTATCCGTGGTTTCTTTTCCCCAGCCTGCAGGTTTCCCGATAAAGCCTAAACCGGTACTGATATAAAGTCCCGGAACACCGATTTTGGCAAAGCTGTACTGATCAGACCTGTAAAACATGCCCAGCTCTGGTGTGGCATCAGGCACAACAATCCGGCCTTGCTTTTCGGCATATTTTCTAACAATCTCATCCAGGGTTGATTTGCCGTATCCAATAATTACAACATCCTGTGTTTTCCCCCATATATTGACAAAATCAATATTTACATTGGCTGCGATCATCTCTGCAGGAAAAGTCGGGTGCTGAGCGAAATATTCAGATCCTAACAGGCCTGATTCTTCTCCGTCAACGGCAACAAAAACCAGTGTTCGCCTTGGAGCCTTTTTCAATGACGAGAAGGCTTCTGCCAGTGTTAGTATGGAAGCAACACCCGATGCATTGTCAACAGCTCCGTTGTATATCGAATCTCCGTTGATGACTTTGCCGATACCCAGGTGATCGTGATGCGCAGTAACAACAATGGCTTGATTGCATAATTCGGGATCGCTGCCGGGTAAGAGACCTGCTATGTTAGCACCTGTTATTTGTTCAATCTTTGAATTGATATTGCAATTGACTGTTATATTAAGAGACACGGGCTTAAAATCAGGTTTTTGTGCCATATTCAAAAGGTCACTCAGTTTATATCCTGCCATTTCAGCTATTTGGGATGCGATGGTGTCTGTAACCCAGGCCTTGCATGCCAGGTTTGATTCCTCTTGCTGCATAAGCTCAAATTGTGGACCCGACCAGCTGGTTTGAACAACCTGCCATGGATACCCTGCCGATGGCGTTGTGTGTATAATGATGGCACCGAGAGCCCCCATCCTTGCAGCCTGTTCATATTTATAACTCCAGCGTCCGTAATATGTCCTTCCTTGGCCTGAAAAGAAATCAACATCGCCCGTATCGGGATCATTGTTCATGATCAGAAGAAATTTTCCGCTAACATCCACTCCCTTAAAATCATCCCAGCTGTATTCCGGCGCCTGTATACCATAACCAACAAATAAAAGCCCGGCTTCTTCAATGCTGATATGTTCTTTCTGTGTGCCAGGGAATATAATATAATCAGTGTAATATACTGGTTCAATAATATCATTGTTACAGACAAAATTTAGTTTCATTGTTGGTTCAACAACAATCTTTACCATATCAATACGCTGATAAAATCCTGAATCTTCAGAACCCGGCTTCAGACCTGTTTGCTTCATCTGATCGGCAATATAGCGCTGCGCAATGATGCTCCCTTCACTTCCGGGTGCTCTGCCTGCTGTGATATCATCGCTGATGCGGATTATATGGTTTCTTAGACCCTGATCTGTGATTTTATCTAAAGCTTTGTCGACATTAGGTTGTGCACAGGATGTCAGAATGACTGAAAATAAAATAACTTTGATATTACCCCGGTACCCGATTTTAATATTCATAATCTGTTTATTTAGTTGTTACTGATATATGCGGTTTTCCTTTTTTTCTCAATCATCGCAATTTATTTTGAATTACAGTGGAATTTGTAAAAATAGAGAATTAATTTTATCACTGGTTTATTTCTACTTTGACAGATTGAAATTATAGAGAATTTTTCAGCTTTTTTACTCCTCGCCCAAAAGCCTGCCTGACGGTAGGCAGGCCTGCCTTACCAGCCGGGGAGAAAGCTGTAAAATTAACCTGTTCCCTTATATAACTGCTTGTGTTTTTCTGGCGTTTATTTTCTTGTTTAAATTTCTCTTAATGTTACGTTGAATGCAATAATTTCTGATAGCAACGCAACTTTTTTACCTAATATAATCCTATATTATACAGTTAAAAAGCTGACAAGCATGAAAAAATTAGTACTTACAGGAATATCATGTTTTGCATTTGTTATTGTTTTAGCACAAGCCGGTAATCGCTTCCCTGTCACTGCGGAATCAACCTGGCGGGTTGACTCTGTAGATGCCTTATGGAGAATCATTGAAAATACAAAATATTATATCCGGGATGATACATTTATCAACACACGGAATTATTTTAAAATATATAAATCCGGCGTTGCTTTTTATGACCTGCCTTTTTATTATAACAATATATATGTTGGTGCAATTCGTGAAGAGGATAACAAAGTCTATTATATTAAAAAAAGCAGGAGAACAGAAAGCTGGCTCTATGATTTTAACCTGGAAGTGGGTGATACAATTAAATCCGATATTGCACAGGGGAATACCATCAAATTAATTGATACATTGCCCGGCGGCCGGAAGATCTTGTATTATGATCTTGGTCATTACACGGAAGCTTTTTTGATCGAAGGGATAGGGACCAACGGGGGATTGCTGAGTGGCGGAACAGGATACATCCCTTTGCATTCAGGTGAGTGTTCAACTTTCCTGATCTGCTATGCTGAGAATGGAGAACTGGTTTACCAGTGCCCGCCTCACTTTGAATCTAATTGTGATATCGTTAATCCCGATCATCAGTATACAATCCAGTCATCAGCTAAGTGGCTTATTAACAAGGAAATTGATAGTGACACCCTGATAGACTATGCCAGGTATCAGTATTACATCCTTGGTGATACGGTAATCAACAGCATACCGTATTATAAGTTTTACAAAAAAGGGAAGGAATTAATTCAAATTGATCCTGGCATATATTCCTGTAAAATAGATGAGAATAAATACATGGGGGCTATCAGGGACCAGGACAATAAATTTTATTTTGTAAAGGAAGGATCGCCGGATGAGGATCTCCTGTATGATTTTACCTTGCAAAAAGGAGAAATCAATACGGCAAAAATCTATAAAAATGAAATGGTATACGATGTGGGTACAATGATCGATAACAGGAGAATAATATATTTTGGGGACGATTACTGGAGTAAGAAAATAGTTGCAGGCATTGGTTCAGTGAAAGATTTCCTTGATGAAAAAGAAATGTCGACCCATTTGCAATGTTATTCAGAAAACAATGTGCCGATATACCATTATTCTGGAACATACGATTGTGGATTAACATTAAGTGATGTGACTTTCCCTGTATGCAATACAATACAGGTTCTGCCAAATTATATTGAAGAAACCACTGACAAGAAATTGAGGATAAAACTATGTTACCCGGTTCCTGCTGAAAACGGAACAATACCGGAGTTTGCAGGATACAATGTGTCTAAAAATGGTTACCAATACAAAATTGATTTGTATTATAATGACGCGAATCAGATAATGCCGGGGCAACAAATATTAATGAATCTTGTTGAAGATACTATCCCCATTGGCATACTGGAACAGGGCTATTATGAGATCGAATGTTCGGTGCATGCCATTTATGATGAAAAACCGTACGACACAACTTTTAATATAATTCAGTTTGATTTTGGTTATCACATATGGGTTAATCCAAATTATGTGATCACCCGTACAGATAATTTGAATATAAAAATATACCCTGTGCCGGTAAAAAACAGGCTGTACATAGAGTTGATCCGTCCTGACCCTAAAATCATGTCGGTTGAAATATATAATGTTTTGGGTACAAGAGTCGTGAGTATGAAAACAGAAAATATGAATTCAGTTGAAATCGATGTTACAAATTTGAACAGGGGTGTTTATATTTTAAGACTTAATGAGCTCAGCACTTTTTCAACTCATAAAATTATTGTTGAATAATGAAGAAACATTCTTTTATTATAATTATCCTGTTCTTCATTTTTCCGGTAACACTGTCAGGCCAACGTGTATATTCCGGCAATGTTATTGATACTTATACAAAAAATCCAATTCCGGGGGCAGAGGTGCTTATACAGGGAACTGAAATCAGGCTGACCACCGACGAACTGGGACATTTCAGTTTTACTACAGGACTTGACGGTATAAGCGAAAAAGCAGATTACGAATTAAAGTCAACTAATAATGAAATATACTGGTATGCAGAATGGGAAATTAATTTCAGGATATACAATATTGTCGGGATGGAAACCGGAATTGAAGGAACTTCGCTGACGGGTAGTGGTGTAATAAGCTTAGCCGGCACCGATCCCGGTATTTATCTTTTAGCGGTTACTTATAAAGGCAAAACCCGAACATATAAAGTTATAAAAGGCAATGATGCTGCAATAATCGAAGGCGGCAATTCAGATTACCATAAGGAATTGAAAAGGGAACTTAAAAGTTCAAAGGCAATACAAGATACACTGATTATTACCAAAAATGGATATTACACACAGAAACATGCCTGTCAAAATACAGATGAATCATACGAGCTTTTAAAATTAAATTATTATGATATTGATTATCTTGACAGGATAATCAGGCCTGAAGCTTATACACTGTTGCAGGGTTTGCCTTTAAATCCGACTTTTGGTGAGGTGAAATCGATTAAAATAGTCTATTCCATCCCCGATGGCAGGATCTATTATTCAAATTCTGAAAAGTATTTTATTCATTATGATTTTTGTGCACAGGTGCTGGATTACGACAAAGGTCATGCGATTTTCAACCAGGAACAATACACAAAAAATGTCAATCGTATTTACATCCTTGCCTCAATTAATCATTTCACTTCATCAGACATCTATACACTTGATTTTTTTGCAGGCGACGAACTCGATTGCAGCGATATTGAAACAGTCTATAACAAGGTGGCGGAAACCTCTTATATTGGTAACAGGTTACGTTTTTATGCCAATGCATCAGGCTGGTTACAATGTGTAAATGTTACGTTGATCTCTTCCGATGAATTGTTCCGGGGTCAGAATTATCAGCCTTTGAATCCGACTGCAAATTATGGATACCTGAAGAAGGTTGCAGTGAACGACCTGTCAGGTACATATCTTGGCAGGCATGATATAGTGTTGTTAAATGGCATACCTCTCGACATTTCTGTTGTTGCAGGAATTATCACAACCGAATTTCAAACACCATTGAGCCATATTAATGTGTTGAGTCATAACAGGGGTACTCCCAATATGGCGCTTCGTGACGGGTGGACAAATGATAAGCTGAATGACCTGCTCAATAAACTGGTTTATTTAAAAGTTACACTTGATTCGTTTTATATACGCGAAGCTACGCTGCAGGAGGCGCAGGTTTTCTGGGCACAGAGAGAACCCCAGATACCACAACTGCTTATGTTGGACACAACGACAAACGGATTGATTGACATGGCCGCGGCAGATTTGAATTCAGTTTCGCTCATTGGCGGGAAAGCTGCTAATTTCGCCGAACTTACCAGGGTTAATGTTATTAACTACGGTCCGTTGCCATTGCCTGAAGGTTATTTTGCCATACCATTTTATTATTACCATCATCATATTAAGAAATACGGACTTGATGTATTCATTGAAAACATGTTGCAGGATACAGTATTTCAGACAAATATCGCATGGCGTCAACAACAGCTGGCAGTGTTGCAGGATTCGATAAAAAACAGTCCCCTCGATACAGGGTTACTCAGGTTGATTAACGATCGTATTGCAACCATCGCTGGCTTTAGAAACATACGTTTTCGCTCATCAACAAATGCCGAGGATATCGAAGGTTTTAACGGTGCCGGTTTGTATGATTCATTTACAGGAATATTAAATGACAATGACAGACCGGTTGACAGGGCGATAAAACGAGTATGGGCCAGTTTATGGAATTTCAGGGCCTTTGAAGAAAGAGACTATTTTAAAATTGATCATAAAACAGCTGCCATGGGTATCCTGGTACATCGGTCTTTCCCTGATGAAGCAGCAAATGGTGTGGTGATCACAAAAAACCTTTATAACCCTTATAATTCGGCTATCACAATTAATGTACAGGTCGGGGAGATTAGTGTCGTCAGCCCTGAAGAAAACTATTTCCCAGATCAGATCATTTATTATACTTATTCTGATGATAACATATTTGAATACATCAATCACTCGAATGTGCCGGGAATGGAAGGCAGAACAGTAATGACATCTGAAGAATTAAAGTTGCTGAAGGATTATTGTATGGCCGTACATTATCAATATTGCAGATTATTCTTTGAATGCAGGCCTTTGGATATAGAGTTCAAAGTTGATATCGTTAATGGTATCAGGAAAATTTATTTAAAACAGGTAAGGTTGTATTAGGGGAGGCTCATTTATTATACATCTGCAGGTAATGCGAATTAAGAGTAGAAAAACACCAACTCTTTATTGATATAAATTATTAAATTGCAGGAATTAACGATTCATTAACCCTTAATTCATGTAAAATGGTAATCCTTGTAACTATACTTGTAGGCGCTTTAGCCGGATGGCTGGGCAGTATGATTTATCAGGGCAGCGGTCTGGGTATCATAGGTAACATTATCGTCGGTATTGCCGGAAGTTACGTCGGACACTGGTTGTTGGGCAAACTTAATATTCATATTGGTTCCGGCTGGGTTGGAACCATCCTTACCGGAGCAATCGGAGCCATTGTGATCCTGTTCCTGATTAACCTGATATTTAAGAAAAAATAGAAAATCTGCAGAAGCAAACCTGACGGTGTCTGTAGATGAAAACCCTGATGCGGTTGAGCTTTCGATATATACTTCAGAACAGCAGGCCAGAATACATAATGACAAATCCTTTCCAAAATATTTTCCGGGGATATATAATTGATCCCATAATCTAATAAATCCTATAAATCCCGGTTCAGACATTTTTACTATCTTTCAATCCCGTAATCCCTTAATCCAAATAATCCCAATTCTGACAATTGACCACCGACGACAAAATATTAAAAATTCAGTTTGAAAAACTCTTTCGTGAGCATTTCACAGCTTTATGTTATTTCGCCAGGAAATACCTGGGTGATCTCGACAGCAGTAAGGAAATAGTTCACAGTGTCTTTATTAAAATCTGGGAAAACCGGTCGCAATTCGACTGGGATAAACCTGCCAAATCATACCTGTTTACTTCAGTTTATAACCGGAGCATGAATTTTATCCGGGATAACCGCAAGTTTGTTGCCCATGATCCTTCGGAGCTTCGTGAAGAGTTCACAGATACTGCTGCATTTGCTGACAATATGGAGGTTGCTGAATTGGAAGGGAAGATAAAATCGGCCTTGCAGAGACTTCCCGAAAAGTGCAGGGAAGTGTTTGAGCTGAGCCGCTTTGAAGGGAAGAAATATGCTGAAATTGCAGTGCAGTTGAATATTTCGCTTAAGACTGTTGAATCACAGATGTCAAAGGCCCTTAAAATACTTAAAGATGAGCTTAAAGAATACCTGTATTTTTTTATTATTTTTTTGTTAAAAAACATGGATCATTGGTAAGGGTAAAACACAAATTAAGTGTGTTGACTATGGAATGATTATGGATGCTGAAAATAAACATATTGACCCTGTAGGACTGCTGCCAAAGTATTTTGCCGGCGAAGCTGAGCCCGAAGAACGAAAGCTGGTGGATGACTGGTTATCAGCAGATGAAAGTAACCGGAAAGAATTTCAGGTATTTAAAAAACTCTGGAACATGACCGGCTCGGTTTCAGGAGAAGACGGTATTGACCTGGATGCTGAATGGCACAGACTTGAATCGTTTACAATGCCTGCAGAAAAGGCAAAAACTGTCTCCCTTGTCAGGATAGTAAGGATAGCAGCCTCTGTTGTATTAATTTCTGCCCTGGCCTTTATTGGATTCAAAATAAACAGTGTAGAAACTGAAAAGGCCCCTGTTGCTGCCTTGTCAACCATCAAATTACCCGATGGCACAACCATATCGTTAAATGCTGGTTCAAAAATAGCATACCAGAAAGGATTTGGGGTCACAAACCGCAATCTCATACTGAAAGGTGAAGCATATTTCGAAGTGGCGGAAGATAGTTCACTGCCCTTTGTTATATCGTCGGGAGAGGCAAGCATTGAAGTAACAGGCACATCATTTAACGTTAGAGCTTATAAAGACAAACCTGAAATAAAGATAACGGTTACCGAGGGAAGCGTTTTTGTATATGATACCCGTAAGCCTGGCAATAAAACGACTCTGCATGCCGGAGAAACAGGTATTTTTAATAAGGCTATGAAAACTGTTCAGAAACATGAACTGATCAATATGAATGATATTGCCTGGAAAACAAAGATTATCGATTTTGATAACACACCCTTGACTGAAGTTGCCGATATCCTTGAAAACACCTATCATAAAACCTTTGAAATTGATCCTTCAGTGCAATCATGTTCTATCACGGTTCACTTTGACAACCAGGACCTCGGAGATATACTCCGGGTGATGGAATCAACACTCGATCTGGAAATAACTGCACAGGGAAAACGCATCATTATCTTTGGAGACGGATGTTGAAAATTTATCATAAACATTTTCACCATGTCAGGATTGTATCACTGGTCGCCGGATTGGCGCTGATTGGAACCTTGGCACAGGCACAGACCCCTGATCTTTCAAGGAAGGTTACCGTTATATATTCAGGAGCAACACTTGAGAAAGTTTTACAGGACCTTACGCAAAGATATGATATTCGGTTCTCATACAATCCCAACAACCTCCCTGTTGATATGAAGATCGAATATAGCGCCAGGGAAAAGGCACTTGAAGATGTTATTGAAGATATATTTCAGCAGGCCGGGATACAATATTCCTTAGTGTCAGGTTACCTTGTCCTGAAGACAAAAAATGTTGGGATTGAAGCGGAAAAGCCATCCAGACCTGAAATGTACACACTGAGTGGCATTATCGCCGATTCATTAAGCCGGGAAGTGCTCATCGGTGCAGCTGTTTATATTAAGGAAACCGGTACCGGTGCGTTGAGTAACCATTACGGTTTTTTTTCCATTACCCAGCCTGCCGGTGTCTATACCTTTGAGATATCATACCTGGGCTACAGCTTACAAAGCAGGACATTGGTATTGCACGGTAACGCCACATGGAATGTCAATCTGAATCCCATTCCCTTTTCAGTAAAGCAGATTATCGTATCTGCCGTTAACAAAGAAGAAGTTTTATCAAACACAAGGGCAGCCCAAAGCAACATTGAGGCAAAAGCCATACAAAGGCATGTCGCAGCCCTGGGGGAAACCGATATGCTGAAATCCCTCGACCTGCAGCCGGGCATAAGTTTCCAAAGTGACGGTTCCAGTTATTTTTATGTACGGGGCGGAAACCGTGATCAGAATCTCATTTTACTCGACGAGGCTCCTATCTATAATCCTTCTCATTTGCTGGGTTTGTTTACTCCGATTATCCCGGAGGCTGTGAAGCACACCGAGATATATAAGGCTGATTTTCCCATTCAATATGGAGGCAGATTGTCTTCCATCATGGATATCCGCACCTGCGATGGCAATATGCAACGGTTTTCAGCGAATGTAAATGTGGGCCTTGTGTCAACGAGGATCAGCCTCGAAGGCCCGTTAAAAAAAGATGCCAGTTCCTGTTTCTTATCCATTCGCCGGTCGACCTTTGGATATTTTGTCAAATTGCTGGATCCAAAGGTTGAGGATTTCCATTTTACCGATCTTACCACAAAATTCAACGTAAAACTGGGGAAAAGAGACCGGCTGTTCTTAACCTTTTTCTCAGGCAGGGATGTCTTTTTGAACAAGCCGGCTGAGGTTCGAAACGGACTTGAATGGTTTAATAATGCGCTGACCTTGCGCTGGAATCATGTATACGGGAACAGACTTTTCTCCAACACCACTTTTTATAGCAGTAAATACGATTATTCTTTATATACCAACTATGATGAAAAGATCGGTTGGAATTCTGATATTACCAGTTCAAACCTGAAGTCGGAATTTATATGGTATTGCAATTCCCGGCATAAAATCAATTTTGGGATAAACCTGGGGGTATATTTTTTCAATCCGGGAAATTATAAATCACCTGAAGGAACATACGGAAATATGAGAGTGTCTGAAGTGAATTCAGGTGAAATTGTGCTCTATGCCGGTTACAATCAGAAACTAACCGATTGGCTTACGGTCAATTACGGATTGCGTTTTTCAGACTGGAGTAATTATGGCGAAGCCTTCAGCATAGTTTATGATGAGTTATATAACCCGGTTTCTTACAATGAATATTCAAAAAATGAACGCTACTATTCAAAAAGCATGCCCGAACCCCGTATTTCGTTATCTTTAAGAACCGGGCACATGTCCTATATTAAGGCTTCATACAACCGAACTATCCAGCACATAAACCAGATCAACAACAGCATCAGTCCGCTGAACTCCCTTGAAGTATGGCTGCCTTCAGGTCCCAATATTAAGCCACAGTCCGCCCATATCATTAACCTGGGCTATATTAAAATATGGCCTGAGAAAGCTGTCGATATAAGCGCCGATGTATATTACAAAAAAATGAACAATCAGATTGGATATACTTATCACGCTGAAATGTTGTTGAATCCTTATCTTGAAGGAGAAATTAGGCAGGGAGACGGTGAGGCCTATGGCTTTGAGATCATGTTGAAAAAGACCCAGGGTAAAATTACAGGTCAGTTCGGATATGCATTCACCCGGAGTTTTTTGAAAATTGACGGTCTGAACAATAACCGGAGATATTCTTCCCACCAGGATAAACCTCTTGATTTCTCATTATCTGTTGATTATAAGGTTAAGCCCCGCTGGATGCTGAATTTAAATATAGTATATACTTCCGGTATGGTTTTGTCAACACCAACCGGATTTTATTATTACCGGGGGAAACAGGTGCCGTTTTATGCATGGCAGAACAATGACAGGTTACCCGACTACAGAAGGATTGATCTGGGATCGGTATGGCGTTTGAACAGGAAGGAGGAAAGATTTGAACACTATATTACATTATCAATCTATAACTTATTCGCCGCAAAGAATTACGCTTTCCTGAACTTTAACAAGATAAAGGATGAGGAAGGAAAATTTTATGTGCCTGCTGACACTTATATTATGGATGAACAGATTGTAAGCTACCGCTATATATATTCAATGATACCTTCAATTACTTACAGCCTGAAGTTTTAATGATGAAAAAAAGGACATATGGCTTATTAGGGTATTTCATCTTGTTGTTATGCATATCATGTGAAAAACAGACCAAATGGGATATCCGGTCTTCATCAGGTTTTATGGCAGCGGATTGTATTTTAACAAATGAACTGAAATACCACACGGTACGGTTATATCGCTCAACGGATGATCTGAACCAGCTTCCAACAGGTGTTACGGGAGCAGAAATAAAACTTATTTTTGGTGACAGTACCATTACATTTTCAGAAGTAATTACTGAAGCCGGCAGATATGTGTCGACAATACCCTTCATAGCATCAGCCGGCAACAATTACAGGCTTGTCATATCGGTTGAAGGCATTGCTGATACAGCCCGGGCAGCCATGGCAGCCATTACGCCGCTTGAACCTTTTGAGATCGTTGCTTTTGACACCTTGTTTCGTTTTGTGTATCATTCCGGCAGTCAGCCTTCCATGACCGAAGTATTCTATGACTGGTCGGATGATCCGAATTATTGTGAAACCTATGGTTCATGCCAGGCATCTGAGGTGTTTTACACCCTTGATAATATAGATATTGGAAAGATGTTTGCTCCCGACAGGATGATCATACCTTTTCCTGAAAACACCGGGATTATTAGAAGAAAATACTCTTTGAGTGAAGAACATCAGCGTTTTATCAGGTCACTTTTGCTCGAAACCGAATGGCGCGGAGGCTTTTTTGATGTTGAACAGGGCAATGTTCCCACTAATTTCCGCCATGGCATCCGGGGCTGGTTCGCTGCCTGCATGGTGCTGACGGATACCACGCAATTCAGACCATGACAAAAGATCAAAGATCAAAGAACAAAGAACAAAGATCGAAGATTGAAAAAAAAGACTGTAGACTTCAGACTGCAGACTGCAGACTAAATAGAACACGAGACTAACAGACTTCAAGACCATCAGACCATCAGACCATCAGACCATCAGACCATCAGACCATCA
>JAFGTR010000151.1 GCA_016934055.1 Bacteroidales bacterium
CATTGGTAAATGACAGAACATCCTGTCCGTTCTGATAACCGGATGTGATACTGATGGTGGCTGATTCAAGACTGGCATCGTCACTGTCGGTAATGGTCAGTGTTGTTGTTACTGGTGCTGCATCTGCATTTTCGGTATAGGTTAGCGGACTTGTTTCAATATTGTCAAGTACCGGAGGATTATTTACTGAACCAACGGTGATGCTCCTTGTTGGCTGGTTGCTGTTGTTGGTTCCGTCGTTTACCCTGAAAGTGACAACCCGTGTGGCGGTGACAGGATCAGAACTTGTGTTTTCGTATTTAATATTGCGTAAAGCTGTCTGATAGGCAGACAATGAATAATTTCCGCCCAGTGTGAATGTGCCGGTGGTTGCATTCCAATCTTTGGTAAAACCATCAGCAACCGGGTAGGATAAGATGTCCTCTCCCTGCTGGTAGCCCGATGTTATTCTGATGGTCGCTGACTGCAGCGTTGTGTTGTCATCACTCACTGTGATGGTTGAAGTAATGGCAACAGCGCCGTCTCCCTCGGCATAACTGAGAGCATTAGTTTCAAGATTAGAAAGCACCGGCGCTTCATTAATGTTAAGAATATTTATGGTGAACACTTCTTCATAAGTCAGGCTGCCACTGTCGGTTGTCCTTATCCTGATGGAGCAGGTCTGTTTGGTCTCATAATCGAAAACAGTGTTGGTGAGGAGGCTGCTTCCCGAAATGGTGAAGTTGCTGTTATCGGTACTTCCTGTACCGGATACCAGGCTGTATGTAAAGGAATCTCCCGCATCCGGATCGGTGGTTGACAGTGTGCCCACCAGTGTCCCGGCGGGTTGGTTTTCCTGCACTGATGAGGCGGAAAGTGTGATATCAACAGGAGGGTCGTTCACCGGTGTCAGAGTAAAAATGGCAGCGTCGGCATCAAAAGATCCGGAAGGATCGGCTGCCCGGAAAGTAATGGTATTGCTGCCGTTCCAGTTGACATCGTTGGGGGTGATTGTGGCTATATGTGTGGTTGCGTTTATGCTGACTGAAAAACTGGTATTCCCGGTGTAAGTCCAGCTCATTTCATCATCAGCATCCTGCGGATCAAAGACGTAGTCATCAAGGTCAACGGTAAAAGAACTACCTTCAGGTTTTGACTGGTCTGGTATATCTGAAACATCAGGTGAAGCCAGGTTAACCGATTCAAGGGCATTAAACCAGGATAATGCCATCTTATCGTATCCTGTTGTTTCGGGATGCAACAGATCATGCATATCACCGGTGGGGGCATAGGCGTAATTAAGGCTTGCTCCGGTTTCCATGTTCACAAGAACAATATCATCTTCAGATCTTGACTCTGCCAGATCATTGAGGAGTTTGTTGTACAAAGCTGTCGGGGTATGGCTGCCATCGGGGGCACGGTTAATGATCAAGGCAAGAAAAACAGGTACTTTTTTTCCGGCGTGGGCCTCATACAGGTCAATTTCATCCAGTATAAGTTCAACATCATCAGCAATATCATAGGCATCGGTCAGGGTGTTCAATCCGTTTGTGCCTATATGCAACAAGATAACGTCGGGGGCGAAGTAGTCGAGATAATTCTGCGGACAGACGGGCAGTTCACAGGTTCCTATGGTGCCACCTGTATAATTAACGCCTGTCTGAAGCAGTCTCAGGAGGTTTTCAGCTGTTATGCCCGGGAATCCGGCGTTATCAGTATAATCTGGTGAAGCGGTTGGCAGATAATTCCCTCCGCTTTGTTCACTGCCCACAAAATCAAAAGTGTAACCTTCATCAGTGAGATGCTTGTATAAAGCAAAGCGATAGGATATTTTGTCGCCTGCAGGTCTTGGATCAATGCTGTATTGATCATACGTAATGGAGTTGCCCAGGGGCATTATCTTCAGGTAATCTTGCGGGAAGACAGGGACAAATACCAGTAACATGAAAACAAAGGTCAATAAACGATAGACGGGTATATGATATAAAGCATTAACTTTCATAGTGATAGAATTATGCATTGTAAAACGTATTTAATAATATTTACGCTGTTGGTTCAGACAAAAAACAAATCCAAAAAGTATCAGGATTTGTTATTGTTGTCATTCACCTGTGCAATTATTGAATAATGACATACAGCTGGTAAAAGTACAAAAATGAAGTGTATAATGTAACCAGAATTTGATGAACAGCGTTGAAAGTGTTTTGAAAAACAGTTTTAAGAAAAGAAATGAGCGGTATGCGGTATAATGAAATAAATTAAAGTACGCCTTCGGTTTTGGTTTTGATCATGATCATGCTGCTGTTATCATCACGCCGGTTGCAACCGGAGATAATAAAACCTCCGTCTTCAGTAAATTCAAAAGTCCGGCTTTCCATCCGGCTTGAACCACCAAAAGAGTTGTATTGCGGATTTTCGCCTTGCATGTTTGTGGTGATGATAGAAATGGTGCTGGTCTTTTCACCGCTGGACCTGGTGGATAAAACATGAATAGTGTTATTGTCTGTCAGAATGCATGTTCCCTTGTCATCACCTGCATTGTTATAGACTTTGGACCATTCATGATTAAACTCCAGATTTCCTTCATTATTATATTCTCCCTTAATTTTATAAAGGAACACATCTGATCCGTCTGCGCCAGTATTAACCGTTCCGCAAACAAAGGCAGTATTGTCGTTTAATATCACTATAGAAGCAGGATTCTCACTTATATGGTGGGTACCTGAGTCTGGCACATAGCAGAGCATAAACCGGTAATCATTTGTGATCATCCATACGGGGTATTCATGAGAGGGACTGATAATACCGGTTATCAGCCATCCGTCATTAATCCGTTGAACGTACCTGGCCTCATCGCCTCCACCAGTTGTTATAGGAATATAAGAGTCAATCTGAAGTCCATTGGCATCAACCAAATATTGCCATGGAAGTCTGCCTGTTGATTTGGTGCAATAACCAACCATCATAATATCGCCGTTGTCGTTCGTATCGAACCAGTATCCTTCATCATCCTCATTATTATAAGGATAAGTACGGGTCCAGACAGTATCACCAAGCCTGTCAGTGCGGATAAGAAAAACATCCTTATCATTGCCGGTTTCTTTCTGTTTTGACCCCAGGATTATAAATCCTCCGTCGGGAGCCTGTTTTATGCAATGGCCGTGGTCGTTTCCGGTGCTGCCATAGAGTTTCGTTTCCTGTACAGAGTTTCCGTATTTATCGGTAAGGATCAGGCAGATATCTGTTCCCCGTGTTATTGTTTCGGTGTTGCCTAACAAGGCATATCCTCCGTCGCTGAGTGGGCATATGCCGACGGCTTCATTAACCTGATTCAGCGCATAATGCTTAATAAATGACTCAGACTGGACTGTGCTGATATCATCATAATTATCACATGCAAACAAAAAAATGACCATAAACGGGAAAAACAGCAGACGGCTTTTCATATTACCTTTGTTTTTTCGGATTGTAAAATGAAAAATGATAACCAAAAGAGAACGTAAAAGTATTAAGGCTGAAATCATCATCCAGGTGTCCAAAAGCACTTAATGAATAGGCATTCTCATAACGTGTTCCGGCTTTTACAATATTGTTTATGCCCATATTAAACCGGAAATCCAGGAAAAGAAATCCCCTTGGGATCTTGTATTGAAGTCCGCTTCCCATGATGGCACTGAAATAATAAGGATTACGATAATTCCGGATATCTATTGTTCTTCCTGTTTCGGTTTGTTCTTTAATCACAGACCAGGAAGTCCCGGAAGCTGACATGATATAATCAAATGAACCTCCGGCTCTGATAAACCAGAGAAGTTTGCCATCGTTAACCTGATAGAGGGCGGTGAGTGGGATGGTGATTTTGTTAAGTTCTTCATCGAAAGTATAATCTTCAGTAAATACATTGAGAGCTTCGTCTGTCACTGACCTGCCATCAGTGAAAGAATATTTGTATTTTGCCCATAGTACTTCCATGTTAAGCATCAACCTTTCGCCCAGGTATCTTCCTGCTCCCAGTCCTATCTGGTATCCGCTGCCTGTTTCATTGTCCGGTTTGGCAGAAGACCTGTCAAGCATGCTGAAGTTTTCAATTATCCGTGGATTGGTCAGGTTAAATCCGGCTACGATACCAATTGAAAACTCAGATGTCGTTCTGTAGGTTTCAAAAAGGTGAATGAACTCTACCGGGTCATTAGGCATGATCTCGTATTCGGGATATTTCTTCAGGAATTCGAGCATGGTCCTTTCAGCATCAAACTGGTTATCGTCAAACAGATAAGCCAGAACCAGCAATTTATAGGCTTCAATTTTTTGTGTTCGGGTAAAACCTTCCTGCATACATGGACCGAGCATTTTAGGAATTTCATCGATAATGCCAAGATCATATTGATTTCTGGCTTCCTGTAGTGTCTTTGAGCAATCGCTTTCCTGTGCCCGGGATGAAACAGGATAACAAATGAGGAAGAAGGCCATCAGGCTGGCAATATAATAAACTGGTTTTAATGTTTTAAAGAACAGGGGCATCAGTGTTGAATATTATTTATTTGTGCATGTTTTACGGTATTCAATATCAGGGGCGACATAAGATTCCCATTCTCGGGCCGTAAAATTTCTTTCCAGTTTGGAACACAGCAGATCAGCCATCTGATCTGCATAGGCCGGCCAGACATAAATAAAATTACGCTTTGAAATATCCTTTTGATCGGATGAGGACAACAGGAACTTTCCGTTCGGGCTGAAAGTAACAGAGAGAACAAAGTTATCGCCATGCCCTTTAAGGACTACCGGTTTATTGCTCAGGTTAACGGCATCCCAGATTCTCAATGTCTTATCAGTGCTTGCAGTGGCTATTTGCCGGTTATCAGGACTGAATTCCAGGTCCATAATCGGTGCAGCATGGGCAGAAACCGTACGCAAGATGTTACCGGTTCTGGCATCCATAATTCTCAAATAGCCGTTTTTATCACCGAAGGCTATCCTTGATCCGTTGCTGTTAAAGGCCAGGGCATATATTTTATTTCCTGTGGCCTGGTAAAGGATTGTTTTTTCTTTGTTATCAATATTCCAGCGTATGACTTTTCCGTCATCTGTTCCGGCTACTATAAACATGCCTCCGGGGGCTACGGCCAGACTTCGTATCTTATTTTCACTTTTAAGGAAGACGGTATTGGTTCCGGCTATGAGATCCCAGTATATAATGGTATTGTCGGTGCTTGATGAAAAGAGGCCCTTGCTGTCGCTGGTGAAATCGAGTGTTTCAACCCATCCTTTATGCCCTTCAAGGTAAGTAGGCTGGGGGCTGGATTGATTGATGTTAAAAAATTGAATGCCTGTTGTGGTAGTTCCGCAGGCCAGCCAGCGTCCGTTGTTGCTGATGGCCATGCTGCGGTTTATAAACGGATTATCGATAAGCGTACGGTAAGATTTTGAGCTGCCGGATAAGTCCCAGCGCAGGATTTTACCGTCGCTGCCTGAACTGTAAAAGGCATTTGTGTTGCCAACAAAGGCAAGAGAGCGAATGGCCCCTTCGTGTCCGTGTAAACCATTATAATTCTGTCCGTTAAATGCAACCATGGCAGCGTATAAAGCATTGTAAACATCGGGTTGGTTGACCTGGCCCTCATATTCTTTGTTGAATATATAAGCCTGAAGGGCAAGCAGGCCAATAAGATTTTTATCATCAACCTGAAGGGCTTTGGCAGCCATTGCCTGTGAAATAGACAGCATGCGTTTCTGAGAAGCCAGCATTTTTTCGCGATCGGATTTATCCTTTTGCTCCAGGGCCATAACAGCAGTTTCTTCCGCCTCCTCTTTCTCCTGTGTTAATGTCTGGCTGCGTTTTGTTGCTTCGGCAGCTTTCAGGTCGGCCAGTTCCTTTTCTTTTTCAAACAGCTCCGACTGCATTAAGGCCTGTGCTTTTGCTCTTTCAGCTGAGTCTGCAATCAGCTGGGCAAGAAACCTGTCAACTTCCGCGCGGTCAGCTTTACTTTCAGCCAGGGTTCTCAGGCTGTCGGCCTCCTGTTTTCTTAATTCAGCATAGTCGCGCTGGATTTGGGCTTCTTTGCTCTGTTCAACGGCTTTTTGCCGTTGTGTAAGAGCAAAGACCACAAGAAATGATAATACTACAGCTGCAACCAGCATGTAGAGTGCGAATTTCCGGGTGCGGTTCAACTCCAGCCGTTGTATTTTCACTTTATTTTGTTCTTCCTGCAGGTATTTCTTTTCACTTGAATCAAGAAAAACCATAACTTTTTCAAAAGCCGGATTATATTTCTTTGCCCAGGCCAGCGTAGGATTCTGAGTCTTTTTCCAGTTCAGGGCCAGGTGCAGATCAGGCGGACGCCAGAGGCCAGTCTTGCCAAGCTGGAATTGCGTTGAAGCTTCAGCAAGGCGGAGATACATCTGAACAGAAGAAAACTCTTCATCCACCCATGTCTTTAACTTATCCCATATGCGCATAAGGCTTTCATGTGAAATATCAATAACGGTTTCACTGTCAATCGGTGTGCCTTCAACCGGTGTCAGAAAAGAACGGCCCCTGGCCCGGAATCTCTCAACAACTTCAATAACATTGTTATCGGGAACCTGGGCAATTTCAGCCAGGTAACGGATGGTAGCAGGATGCCGTGTTCCTTTATTATCTGTGCCTTTTTCTGTAAGACATTTAAAAATGCTTTTGCATATGCGCTTACCATCCTCCGACAATTCTTCATAAGCTTCGTTGGCATGCATGGAAAGAGCATTTTCCACCCTTCCGGCAGCTTCATAATCCCTCATTTTTATCGGAACCGCCGGGTCATTGTTATGAGCCCAGAATTCCCAGGTACGCATCATAGCATGCTGTAATACAGGTAGTTGATCGCTTTTATCCTCAAGAGAATTCAAGATATGATGCAACAGCTGGGCATCAATCTCAGCCCCTCCCACTGCCAGAGGACCCAGAACAGCTTCACGGAAATCTTCACGTGTCATCTGGGGGATGAGGAAATTGCTTTGGTTGATAAGCTTAGTAAGCTCCTGAAATTGAGAGCATTCACCAATAAAGTCACTGCGCATGGTGAGGACTACATATATAGGATACCCTTTCTGATGGATTGCATTGACCAGCAACTTGATATATGCTTCAGTCTCATTAAATGTCGTGCTGTCCTTCCGGCTTTCCTTGAAACGGAATAGTTCCTCAAACTGGTCGATGATCAGGAGGATATTCTCATTTTCGGGTATCTTCATTTGCCTGATGGCATCAACCAGTCCAAATGAACTCCTTCTCAGCACCGATAACAATATCTGTTTTCGTATGTTCAGATCTTCATGAACAAGTTCGGTCTCTTCATTTCTGGCCAGAATTTCAGCCAGATTTTCTATAGGACTGTTACCGGGTCTGACAGCAATTATTTTCCAACGCGATCCTGCATTTGTAATAAAACCACCGTAAAGTGTCGGGATCAATCCGCAATATATCAAAGATGATTTTCCGCTTCCGGAAGCACCTGTAACGGCTGCAAAATGATTTTTGGCCAGGTATTCAAGTACAATTTCACTTTGTCCTTCCCTTCCAAAAAACAGATGACTTTCTTCCACTGTAAAAGGTCTTAATCCGGGGAAAGGATTGGTAAGGGAGAGAGTTCCTGTCTTTATATGCCGGCTTACGTTTTCAGTCATTTTTTAATTATCTGATCAAGAAAATGATGTATGGCCGCGTTATTGATTTCTTCATTCCAGATCACCGTAACATTACGCAAAAATAGCAAAGATTTGTCAGTTGTCTTCTGAGGGGAAAAAATACCCACGGCTTTGAAAGGTTTTTCTTTACCGAATCCGGGTACTTTAACCAGATCACGAATCTTGCTGTTTAGCCATTCCATTGAACTGTTGCCTTTGTATATGATCACAGCATCTGCGTTTTTCAGCTTCCTGATATGATCAGTAATAGACATAAAATCAATGGCATTTTTGGTGTCGTTGATGATCCTGAATCCACGGCTTTGCATGAGCGGAATATATTCACGGATTTTTTGTTCTTCAGGTTTCTCATACAATAAATAAAGGGCATAGCCTGATTCAGTACTTGTTTCAGGAATCCTGGA
>JAFGTR010000152.1 GCA_016934055.1 Bacteroidales bacterium
ACCATGGATGTATAATTTTAAATTGGATTTTAGATTCAAATAACAAGAATAAAAACTAAAATAAATTGTACCTATAAAATCGTTGCCTATGGCGGGACGCGGAGAGTAATAAATCAGATGTGCCCCATTTATTACAAACAGTTCGCCCCTGCCTGCCGATTGGCAGGACTACGTGGCTAAAAGACAATTCAATGCAAAGGATTAATGATGGTATTTGATCAAAAAAGAAAACAATATTATTCTATATAAGACCCCGGTCCGACCCCTAAATAATCACAAGATTGATTGAAGGAATAAAATAAAAAAGAGCCGGTCTGCACTTCGTTAAGCCTGTCTGCACTTCTGGCAGGCCTGAACCGGTTTCTTGTTTTTATATTCTTGCGGCCATTGTGGGTAATCCCATACCGGCAGCGAAATATTTTGTTAACGAATAAGTTCTTTCCCGTTTCCGACAATTTTTTTGATTCCGTTTCATATTGTACCTTTAGTCAATTATTCTTTGAAAAGGAGCAATGCTTGAGTTTCTGACCGCAATAGTTGACCTGTTCAGCAGATCGGGTATTCCATACATGTTATCCGGCAGCCTTGCCTTTAATTTGTATGCCATACCAAGGTCAACCCGTGATATTGATATAATAGCTGACATTTCTTTGCATGACCTTGATAAATTCATATCCCAGTTTCCCGACGGGTATTATTTCCATAAACCTGTCATGGAAGATGCCATACGACGGAAAAGTATGTTCAATATCATTGATCCGGCAAGCGGATATAAACTTGATGTTATCGTGCTGAGTGATCAGCCTTATGAGGTGCACAAATTCAACCGGCGCAGGATCATCGACATGGATAATAAAAAAATACATGTCATTACAGCCGAAGATCTTGTGATATCAAAATTAATCTGGATACAAAACCTCGACAGCGAACTGCAGAAAAGAGACATCAGTCAGCTTATGTTAAAAGAGGATATTGATGTTGCATACTTACATTCATGGTGCAACCGGCTGAAGTTAAACACATATGGATTATTATGACATGGAAGACACGACTTTAGATATGGTTGATTATCAATACCGGTTGGTCATGAAAATGACCCCTCAACAGCGGTTTAAAATGGGCCTCGAAATGGCCGATGAAGGCATGAAACTTATGAGAGCCGGTATTTTATCAGATAAAGGAAAACTTTCGGAGTATGAACTTCGCAATGAGGTAATCCGCCGGCTGAGGAAATATGATTCTTCCTTATTCTGGCTTGATGATAGGGAAACCTTTCCCGGCCCTGCCTGCCGGCAGGCCGGCCCCTCTAAGGGAAGGGATTAATATATACTATCATGATATGAGTTACTCCCGATGAATTGGGATAAACTGGCAGCAGAATGGGTTGTATTTAAAAATTACAGGTGAACTTCATTCCGCGTATTGCCTCAGCAAATTTCCTGCTTTCAGCATCAAATCAAGCAATATGATCTTGCTGTTACCGTTGCGTTCGATATCGTAAGCAGCTTTATTGAATTCATCAGCTAATTCAGCAACATTATTGCCTTTAATATAATTTGAAAACTTTATGGAGAATTCTTCTTCGGCCTTATTCATGAAATTCAGTTCAGCATGGTTAAAATGTTTTACGGCATTTTCACGGATCAGCCTCAGGGCAAATTCGAGGAAGGCTTTTTGTTTTTCGCGGGTGAGGGCATTCAGTGTGTCAATTGTTTTCAATCCCGACTGAATATCGTTCTTAAAACCGGCCAGCATGAATTCGCGAAAGGTTGACAGGGTTGTGCCGTCATCTTCATTTTCATTAATCAGTTCAAGGGCCCTTGCATAATTGCCCATGGCCAGGCGGGCGATATGAGCCGATCTTGTTGCATCAACACCGTTTCTTGCCTGCAGGGCATTGATCATATCTTCATCGGCAATAAGGGGCACCTTTACCGGAAAGCACCTCGAACGGATTGTGGTGAGCAGCTGATCAATATTTTCAGTGACCAGCAGGAAAACGGTTCTGTCGGGCGGTTCCTCCAGCAGTTTCAGCAACTTGTTGGAGGCCACATCATGCATCTTTTCCGCCATCCAGATGATGGCGATCTTATAATCCGATTCGAAAGATTTGAAAGATAACTTTTTCGTGATCGCATCGCTTTCCTTTTCCTTGATCAGTCCCTGTTTGTTCTCCAGCTCAATGAACGAATACCAGTCATTCAGACGGGCATAAGGCTGCTGCAAAACAAAGCTTCTCCATTCCGGGAGGAAATCATCACAATAAGGATCATCTTTTTTGGATGCGGTGGTGTTCACCGGGAAGAGAAAATGCAGGTCGGGATGCACCAGCTTTTGATATTTAATGCAGCTTGGGCATTTGCCGCAGGAGTCATCATTTTTCTCACCGGTGCAGGAAATATACTGTGCATAGGCAATAGCCAGGGGGAGGGCGCCGGCGCCTTCAGGACCGAAGAACAGCTGGGCATGGCTCACCCTGCCGTCTTTTACTGATTGTATGAGCCTCTTTTTCAGGGCTGCCTGACCGATTATTTCACTGAAAAACATAAACCACAAAATGCTATAATACAAACCATGGAAGAAATGCAAATTAACCACTAAAACACGAAAACACAAAGAAGAATAATGCCACCAAAACACCAAAATCCCAAAGCACCAAGAAAAAGAAAAACCAATTAACCACTAAAACACGAAAACACTAAACAAATAAGTTGTTTTGTTTTGCCTTTTTAGTGCTTTGGTGTTTTAGTGGCTGATATCGGATCCTTATTTTTTGTGGTTAAATGCTCTAATTATCATTCATATTGGTGGTGGTCAAAGGTAAATAAAATAACTTTTTTATCTTTGTTGCTCCATTAAACAAAATTCAATTCATATGCAAACAATCGATAAATACAGCTTTACAGGAAAACGGGCCATCGTCCGCGTGGACTTCAATGTCCCCCTCAACAAGCAGACTTTTGAAGTGACTGATGATACACGCATCCGGGGAGCTCTGCCGACCATCAAAAAGATCCTGGCAGACGGCGGTGCAGCCATCCTGATGTCACATCTCGGAAGGCCCAATGGCACAGTGCAGGATAAATTTTCCCTGAAACATGTCGTACCGGCCGTTGAAAAGGTGCTGGGAATCCCTGTGAAATTTGCAGGCGACTGCATGGGAGAAACCGCGAAAACCATGGCGGCTGAATTAAAACCCGGCGAAGTCATGCTGCTTGAAAACCTCCGCTTTTATGAAGAAGAGGAAGGCAAAGCCTATTCACTGGCCGAAGATGCCACCGATGAACAGAAAAAGGAAGCCAAGGCAAAGGTTAAGGAAAGCCAGAAGAATTTTGTGAAGCAGCTGGCGAGCTATGCCGACTGTTATGTAAATGATGCCTTTGGCACGGCTCACAGGGCACACGCCTCAACGGCCCTTATTGCCGAGCACTTCCCCGGCAACAGCATGTTTGGTTTTCTCATTGAGAGTGAGCTGAAAGCTATGGACAAGGTATTACAGGCTGCCGAAAAACCTTTTACGGCTATCATGGGCGGTGCGAAAGTATCGGATAAGATCCTGATTATCGAGAACCTGCTGAACCGCGTTCAGAACCTTATCATAGGCGGGGGCATGACCTATACTTTCATCAAAGCACAGGGCGGAAAGATCGGTAAATCGCTTTGCGAAGGGGATAAACTCGACCTGGCGCTTGACATCCTGAAAAAGGCAAAGGAAAAAGGTGTGAATGTATACCTTCCCGTTGATGCCATCAATGCCGATGCCTTTGATGCCAATGCCAACGCGGGAGTGTCAAAGATTGACCAGACGCCCGACGGATGGATGGGACTGGACATCGGCGAAGAGTCGATTAAGATTTTCAGTGAGGTTATTGAAAATTCGAAGACCATACTCTGGAACGGACCCATGGGCGTATTTGAGATGGACAAATTTGCCAGAGGCACATCGGCTATTGCACAGGCTATTGCGCGTGCCACGGCCAAGGGAGCTTTCAGCCTCATCGGAGGAGGTGATTCCGTAGCCGCCATCAACAAGAACAAGCTGGCCGACAAGGTAAGCTATGTCTCCACCGGCGGCGGCGCCATGCTCGAATACATGGAAGGCAAAGAGCTGCCCGGCATCAAGACGATTCGCGGATAAGATTGCATATCCGATAAATTATAACCCGTTTCGGCAGTATTGAAGGAACGGGTTTTTTATTACCACCCCACCACCCTATGAGGGTATTGAAAGCTACTCCTCATGCATGTTTTATTAAGTCTGTTGCTTGAAACTGGTTTTCAAAAATGACAACCTTGCAGGTGGCAGGGGTATTACCGAAGGGTGCTGTAAACTGTGAACTGTCGACAGTGGACTTGCTGCAACTGTTTTAATCTCCGAGGCCTGTAATATTTCCCAAATATTTTGTTCATTTGTTACCGGCGTATTACTTTTACTTTCTGACAACCCTGAATATTTAAAGCATACATTTAAAACGCAGATAACATGGATAAAAAAATAGCCATCCTGGGTGCCGGTAACCTGGGGACTTCACTGGCAAAGGGATTGCTGGCATCGGAGCAATGCACTGTGGCCGATATGATTTTAACTGATAAACGTGGCCACCGCATCAATTACCTCACTGAAAAGGGCTTTACGGTTACTGATAACAATGTTGATGCCGTAGAAAAATCCCGGATCCTGATCATGTCAATTAAACCCCAGCAATTTGAAAGCCTTGTACAGGAGATTAAAGAACATATAAAACCGCATCACATTGTTTTATCAACGATTACCGGCGTGACCCTGAAGGAGATCGAATCGGCCATCGGAAAAGTGCCCATTTTCAGGATCATGCCCAACACTGCCCTGGCGATCTGTGAATCGATGACCTGCATTGCCTCTAAGAATACGCATGCCGAACACCAGGAACTGGTGATATCGATGTTTAATAAAATGGGAAGCACACTGGAAATCAGCGAGGACATGATGGGAGCGGCTACAGTGGTCGGCGCCTGCGGCATTGCCTTTGCGCTCCGTTTTATGCGCGCCATGTCGCAGGGGGGCATCGAGATAGGCTTCAATTCCGAAATGTCACAGCTGATCACAGCCCAGACCGTCAAAGGTGCCGCCAGGCTTATTCTGGAAACCAATAACCATCCCGAAAGGGAGATCGACAAGGTGACCACGCCCCAGGGCATCACCATCTCAGGTCTGAACGAAATGGAGCATCAGGGTCTGAGCTCAGCGGTGATCAGGGGATTGATCACTTCTTTCACCAAGCTTGAACACCTCATGGAAAAAGAATCAAGGAATAAATAAGGATTAAAAGAGGAAAATATCCGGAAAAATTTTATATTTACCTTTGCTAAATGCACTAATATTAAAGTATTCATGATTACAATAGAGGATTTTCCGAAATACCTGTGGCAGCAATTCAATAATTTCCGCAAGGAAATTCCATCAATGACCAAAGCACACAGATTTATTGACAACATGATCTATTTTTTGTTCCCGTTTAAAATTGACAAAAAATGCTCATTGCCTCTTATTGAACTCAGCATAGCCCAGCTGCAGATTGATCTCAGGGACATCTTAACACCGCTGGAACCGGTGCTGGAGGAATCAGCGAATGACCTTACACAGAAATTTCTCACAACAATCCCTTCCATTTATGAAAGCCTGATCCAGGATGCCAACTTGTTTGTTGATTTTGACCCTGCAGCCCGGTCAATGGAGAGTGTAATTTTGTATTACCCCGGATTTTATGCCATTGCGGTCTACAGATTGTCACATGAACTGTTCCGCTTGAAAATACCTTATTTGCCGCGCATGATATCAGAATATGCGCACAGCAAGACCGGCATTGACATTCATCCCGGTGCAGAGATCGGCAATCATTTTTTTATTGATCACGGGACTGGCGTTGTTATAGGTGAAACTACAATTATAGGCAATAATGTGAAGATATACCAGGGGGTGACCCTGGGTGCTTTAAGTGTTGAAAAAGGCATGAAGGGAAAGAAACGGCATCCCACCCTTGAAGACAATGTTATTGTTTATTCCGGCAGTACGATTTTGGGCGGGGAAACAGTTATCGGTCATAACACTATAGTGGGAGGTAATGTATGGCTCACAAAAAGTGTTGTTCCCAATTCTGTTGTATACCATGAGAGCAAGGTCATTATCAGAGACAGCAAGAATTTTAAAGAACCCATAAATTTTGTCATTTAGGGCCATGAGAGCAAACAACATATTAGAGACAATTGGTAATACGCCTCATGTGCGGATTAACCGGTTATTTCCTTCAGGTTATGAAGTATGGTTGAAACTTGAACGCAGCAATCCGGGAGGCAGTATTAAAGACCGTATTGCCCTTGCGATGATTGAGGATGCCGAAAAGAGAGGTATCCTGAAACCGGGATCCGTCATTGTAGAACCCACTTCAGGCAATACAGGCATAGGTCTGGCCATGGTGGCTGCCGTGAAAAAGTACAGGCTCATCCTGGTCATGCCGGAATCATTTTCACTGGAACGGAGGAAGATCATGGCGGCCTATGGGGCTGAATTTGCGCTGACTCCCCGCGAAAAAGGGATGAAGGGGGCCATTGAGAAAGCCCATGAGATAGCGGCTTCCGACCCTGATGCCTGGGTGCCCATGCAGTTTGACAACGAAGCCAATATTGAGGCGCACAGGAATAAAACAGCACAGGAGATCATTAACGATTTCCCTGAAGGATTTGACTGCCTGATCACCGGTGTTGGCACCGGAGGTCATATTACCGGCATTGCCAAAACACTGAAGCCTGTATTCCCGAAATTAAAAGTGTTTGCTGTTGAGCCTGAACTGTCTCCCGTGATCAGCGGGGGCCAGCCCGGTCCGCATCCTCTCCAGGGGATAGGGGCCGGTTTTATTCCCGGAAATTTACACAGGGAAGTTCTTGACGGTGTAATCACTGTTTCAAAGGATGAGGCTTTTGCCTATGCAAAGCGTGCTGCAAAAGAGGAAGGCATTTTTGCAGGGATTTCTTCGGGAGCAACACTTGCGGCCGTAGCAAAGAAGCTGCCTGATATTCCTGAAGGATCATGCATACTGGCCATTAATTATGACTCCGGAGAAAGGTATCTTTCTGTTGAAGGATTATTTTGAAAAGACTTAAGCTGCTGTTTTACGGTTCTTTTAGTTATTTTTGGATTTTGTTGAGCCTGCAGGAATATCAGGATCATAACACCTTTCTAACCAGAAACAATTGATCATGGGAAATCTTAAAACACTGCTTTATGTTGATGATGAGCCATTAAATCTTCAGCTTTTTGCTTTTAATTTCAGGAATAAATTTAATGTGAGAACAGCTGAATCGGGTCAGGCCGGGCTCGATATCCTGAAGAATGAATCATCCGTGTCGGTAGTAATTAGTGATATGAAAATGCCCGGAATGAACGGCATTGAATTTATACAGAAAGCAAAGGCAAAATTTCCGGAGATCATTTGTTTTATTCTCACCGGATATGATATTACAGATGAGATATTACTGGCGCTTAAGGATAAGCTCATCCATAAATATTTCAGAAAGCCTTTTGACATGAAAGAAGTTGAAAAGGCTATTCTGGAAGCACTGCAATAATCGGAATAAACCTGATTGTGTATTATTTGATGATGGTTACCGTTCCCTGATGCCTGCTACCGTCCTTAAATGAAAGCTGAAACATATAAACCCCCAGAGGCATCATTTCACCCTGCAGTGATCTTCCGTCCCAGGTCTTACCAAGATGAGGGCCAACCGGTGCGGAATAGAAAAGTTTTCCTTCCTTTGAGTACAGACTGAGCTTTCCATTTTTATCCGTTATAAAAGGTATATCCCATACTTCGCCTAATCCGGGTGCAAAACGGAAATCACATTCCACACTGTTTATTTCTGCAAGACCTGTTTCGGAAATACATTGATGAGCATCACGCACAAACAGCCGGTATTTTCCACTCTGCAGGTTATCAAACAGGGTTCGTTCTTCGAACGCAGTTCCGCTGTCAATGGAAAATTCGTATGGTGGCGTGCCGCCTTTGAGGCTGTGTGTGATGAATATAATCCTGCCCTGTGACTGACCTGAACAGGTATTTTCAGTCATGTATTCACAGGATATTATAACTTTTTCACAATCTGAAACAGATAAAAGGTCGTTAATTTCATTTTCAGTCCGTCTGTTTTCAGAAGCAAGTGAAGTGTCCACAGGCGGTATAGACAGCTGAGTTTCAAATACGTCATTGACTTCTTTGGTTAAATGTTTTGTGATGTCTTCTGCAGGTCTTTTCATTTTCTTATCATGACCGGCATCTTTGTTTTCAATATCCAGATCAGTAAAAAGAACATTTGTATCAACTGTTGCCGTAGTCATTTGATGATCAGGTCTGTCAGTCTCATTGTGCATCCCGGAAATTCGACTTTCTTCATGGGCAGTGTCAGATGTTTTTGCGTGTGTTGTACCCGTATCAGGCAGATGGTTCTCTTGCCGGGGTATTTCATCAGAACGGTTCAGCAACACATACAATAATATACCTGATAGAATGATACCGGCAGAGATCATGATGTTTCTTATTCCTTTCTGGGTTTGACCGGTTTTGAGTTTTGCCGTGTGCAGGTTTTCAAGCTCCTGTCGTATGTCAAGCAGTCTGCTCTCGATGATCAGGCGGTGAGCTTCCCTGTATTCCTGAAATTCATGGTTTACTACAGGATCATTTCTAAGAGCATCTTCAAAAGCATCTTTTGATAACCTGTCAAGCGAACCTTTCAGGTAATTTTCAAACATTTCATATTTTTCTCTTTCGCTGATCATATTATTAATCAGTTTAGCTTTATGCGTTCATCCAGGCTACTGTGTTCCTTAATATAGCTGATAAGTTTTTGCTTGCATTTGTATTTTTGGGTCTTTACAGCATCTTCCGAAGTAAATCCCATATGCAGGCAAATCTCTTTCAGGCTCATGTTATCATATATGGACAATTTCAGCAATTCTTCACATTTTTTTCCAAGTTTCGAAAGCATGGTTCTGATGGTACATGCTCTCTCTTCTGTGATAATACCTTCGAGCGCCGATTGGGCATCATCTTCATAGCGCTCATAGTCTGCGGGCATCCTGACCTGTTTCTTTTCCTTTTTAACCCTGTTTATCCACAAATTTCTGCAAATGCAGAAAATGAACGTTTCAGGATTGCCGTCTTCGTGAAATTTTTTTTCTTTCACAAACCGGTGAAAGGCTACAACTGCATCCTGAAATATGTCGAAAGCATCTTCACGGCTGCCATTGTTTTTTACAATATACCGTGTGACCCGCGGCAGAATGGACTTGTAAAGGAAATTCAGCAGGTCGCGATCGGTTCCCTTGCGAATGGCTTCTATGACAGCTGTTCCCGAATACTTCATCCAGTTTGTTTTCAATGATAATACAATGCAAATTAAAAAAAGTAACCGGGGAAATATATAAATTCGTTATCAAAACACCAAAGTGATGAAAAAGAGGTTGTCTCTGAAACTTACATTCGCCCTGGCTAACAAGAGGGCAAGTATATTATAGTCAACGGCAGAAAAGCAGTTATGGAGCTTATCAACATTATCGTCTGGTTATTATAAACAAGTTATAACAGGTCTGAGCAGATTGAATCGTTGCAAGTTATTATATTTGAGGTTGTTTTTGTTTTAAATAGATTTAACCTTTGCAAGAACCTGCATCACAAAATATCCCTGCATGCCCGTATATCATTGTTATATAAAACATGTAAAAATATTTCTGCGTTATCTTTTTTTGAGCATTCTGTTCATATGGGGTCCAATCATTACAGTTAAACTGGTGGCTCAGATCAGCTATCCCTTTCAGTATTATCAGTTCTACCGGAATATTTCCCTGTATAATCCTGCCGGTTCAGGTCTTACGGCGCCTCTGGAGTTGCAGGCCGGAAATCACAGCTATATCAGTTATCTCAACGCGCAGTACAGTTGTTTTAATGCCAATATGCGCTTTGGTATGGGCAGAAGTAATCCAGGAATATTCAGTACTGTCGGATTAAGGTTTACAGGCTATAATGAGGGGAAGTATATCTCGGGGAACCGGTTATATGCTGTTTATTCCTTTCATGCACGGTTGAAGAACAGGTGTTATTTTGCCGGTGGTATCGATCTGGGATTCATTCACAGCCGGATTGAAGGCACGCCGTCAACCGGGGATCTTTCCGAGTATGTCATAGACGGAAATGCAGGCATTATATTTTACAATGACAGATTTCATGCCGGACTTTCCGTAAATCAACTGGCCAATAATTTTATCAAGCCTCTTCAGGAGATCATAATTTTATACCGCCATGCTGTTTTAAGCGCTTCAAACCGGTTTACGATCAGTGAAAATTTTCAGGTTTCACCTTTTACACGTCTTTGTTATCCGTATTTTGATAAATTAAGGATTGAGTTGGGAACAAATGTATTGTTTCTGAAACGTTACAATGTATCTGTTTCATACCGCTTTAAAGAAATGGGCTCTGTTGGCATCGGAATACATCATATAAAGGTTGGCAACGGTCATATAAATGCCGGACTGACCTATAACACACCCATAAGGTCGAATGTCATTTACACCTCCACAGTGGAAATATCACTGGGATATTTCATCAGCAAGAAACAGAAAGAAGGTTACTTTTTCACTCTCTAGTTGTAATTACTGGGTAACAACTAAATCAACCCTTAAACAATTGAGTTATGCAGAAAAAATTACAACAAATCCAATTACTGAAGCAAAGTTTTCTTTTTGCTTTTGCCTTGATGCTGATTTGTCTTCCGGGGAAGACAACACCACAGTCACCTGTTGATACGATAATTGACAAACCTTATTCCGTCGATTCGCTGTTCATTATTCCTGCCATGCCACAGGAAGGCGAATCCATTACCCTTTATGCGTTTACCACACAGACTTCATCACCTTGCGGATTAACTGACTATCAGGTGATGTACAGTGATTCAAATGTAATATATGTTTTTGCCCGGTATTGGACGGGACCTCTCACTGCCCTTTGCCAGTCGCACGACAGCATGAATATTGGAAGCCTGCAGGCGGGACAGTATGAGTTGAATTTTATGAACCTTAAAAAACTTGCCTTTACCGTTGATCCGAAACCTGAATGCAAGGCTGATTTCAAATATGAGATCATTCCCTCACCGCTCATGGATTCAATGTTATCATCAAGTATTATACCTTTTGGGTCTTTCCTGGTCAGGTTCCAGGATCTGTCAGCAGGAGATGTCACAGAATGGGTCTGGGATTTTGGTGACGGTACAACATCAGAGGAACAAAACCCGCATCATATTTTTTATTACCCTCATGATACCGGACAATATCATGTATGCCTGCGGATAACAACCGATAAGGGATGTACTGACACATACTGTGAAACCATATACCTGTGGACTCCTCATCCGGAAGTGCCATGGGAACCCGTCATCGGCGGAGAAGATAACCATACTGTTGTGGTCTCTGAGAATCCGGGCCTTGCAACCGGCCTTGAAAACGGCGATTACATTGGCCTGTTCTTCAGGGATTATTCAGGTGATTTAAGATGCGGCGGCATGATACGCTGGGAAGGTAAAACCGGTATTCTCACAGCCTGGGAAAACACCAGCGGTAATGATACCATTTGGATATCGCTTGAAGATAGCATTTATCCGGTACCTTTTTATAAAAACGGATTTTTCGAAGGAGAAAAATTCGAATATAAAATATGGAAATGGAGGGAGAACAGGATCATTGATGTACAGCAGGCCAATTATTCTGTCAATAATGTTTTCCCCGACAGTGGTTATTATAAGGATGACGGCATGAGTCTGCTCACAGGCTTTTCAGATTGTCCGGCGCAGAAAATTGTTTTATACAGCGGATGGAACATGGTTTCACTTTATGTCGATCCGGTTGATCCGCGGATGCGGGATATGTTTGGTAATTTATCAGTGATTGTAAAGAACTTTAAAGGTGAGATTGTATACTTTCCGTACATTGGTATAACCGATGGTATCTGGAACAATCTGGAGGGGTACAAGGTTAAATCATTTGAGAACACTTCTTTACAGATTACCGGAAAACATGTGGATCCACAGATAAATATACCTTTACCAGGCAGCAAAAAGCCATATTTTCTGCCGTATTTATACACCAGTCCTTACCCGGTAAAATCAATGATGCGGTATAACACCAACAACATACGGTATGTACAAACATACGAATATATTGACGGAGTGATAAAAGCTCTGAATTATATTCCAAAGTATGATATCGACCAGATCCATTATATGAAACCCGGGTATGCCTATAAGCTGTCATTCATCACGCCCATGCGTTCATTTACATATCCGCCTGCTGAAGAGGATTCTGTCTGGTTAAGTTCAAGGGATTTCAAATCAACGCCGGATGAGCTTTCTGTCATGCCGGAATTCGAAACAGAGAATAACCGGATCCTTGTGATACCAGAGCAAGTATTAAGTATTGACGCCGGAGCTGAAGTTAAAATCTTCGCCGGGAACAATATCCTTGTAGGCAGTGAAACAGCAACGGGCGGCAATATGGCGGTGACCATGTGGGATTTGCCGGAAAGCGAATACATCATTGTGTACCTGAAAATTGAGGAAGATGGAGGGACCAGTTTATATACCATTGATCTTAGTTCGCAGACATCAATTGACGACGGCCTTATCGTGCTCACTGAAGGCATGATATCCGGAATGGATGAGGAAGAGACATGGCTGGCTCATAAACTATATCCGACAGTGACTGATGATGAGATTTCATTTGATGTTTACCTTGAAAAAGCTTCTGATATTGACATAGCAGTGTATGATATGCTGGGCAACCGGGTTAAACAATTTGATTTTGCCAGTGTTTCAGCCGGCATGAACCATTTCACCGTGGCTGTTGGAAACTTAGCCAATGGTCAGTATCTTTACAGTATCAAAACAAATGAAAAACTGAACCGGGGCAAATTCCAGGTTCAGCATTAGTATATTAAAAAGAGAATGTCTCAAAAGGCGCCCTACAGTCATTCCGAACTTGATTCGGAATCTGCGATAAGTTAACAGACAGCCCCTTGATATCCTGAATTAAATTCAGGATGACAGCCAGGGCTCCTTTTGAGAGAACCTCTGTTGAATTTAAAAAATAAATGCAAAGGATTGGCAGACATATTACCCTTATTTTTCTGACCGGGTTCGGTAACCTGATGAATGTTCTGGCACAACCTGACTGGCCTGTATCAACAGATACATATTACGAGCAGATCATCAGGATCGGGTTGGAAATACCGGCATCAGATTCTTTGGCTCTTCTTGAGGATGGAGATATCCTGGGCGTGTTCTTCAACGATGAAAGCCGGAATTCAACATGCAGCGGAAAGGTGACATGGGATGTCGACAATGCTGTTAACCAAATAAATGTGTACAATGACATCCTTGTTGATAATAAGTATACGGAAGATTTCTATTTCAGGATCTGGAAAAAATCACAGAATTGCATCCTTGACAGTGTAAAAGGATTCTTTGTGGCTTCAGAAGACACTGCGACTGCCATAACAGAATCTGATACCCTTTATGTAACAGGTCTTTCCGGCAAGCCCTTCCATGCCGGTTTTGACGAGGCCCGGTATTGCAATAATGAAGGTCCGATTCTGCCAAATAAAGCTCCGGATGACTATAACATGACCTATGCATGTGACGGATATGCCATTGATGCTTTGAGCGGTGCGATTAACCTGAACGGCGATTTTTCGGGAACCATGAATGTTCATTTTGCGTCAGATTTTTGTCTGTCTGCCCCTTCGCAAAGTCTTACCATTTTGCCTGCACCGGAGATAACCTTTCCTGATGTCATAAACATATGTGAAGGAGATAAGATTGATTCTGTAATGAACCGGTATATCGCTGAAAATTCAGCAGATACGGAATTTTCCTGGATATCAGGGATATCTGATGGCATTGAAGTATCAACAGAAACATACAGGTACAATGTTGAACTCAATAATGGTGAGTGTACAACCACCAAGGCAGTAAACATAAGACAGCTGCCCAAACCTTCGATTCTGTGGGAAAAGACAGATCTCTGTGACTCTGTGAGGGTATTGCTGCTCAATGAGGGCGGGAGTGCTGAATGGTCTACGGGGTCAAAACAAAAAGAGGTTATACTGCATTCCAGCAGCCCGGTGAGTGTGTACTATCAGGATGATAACGGGTGCCGCAATTCAGAAACCATGGATATCCAGGTAAAGAAAATGACATTTGAAGAATTCGATGCAGAAGAGATTAATGCCGATTGTTATACGCCGGGAAAGATTAATCTTCGTCATGACAGAGTGGTAAATTATGAAGGCACATATGATCTCTGGGTGAGGAATATGATTACGGGTGAAGAATTTTTGATGGACAGTGAGTCTTTTTATTTAAAGGAAGGCCGGTATCGTGTAACAGCCCTGGATGACAGAAATTGTAAAGCAGAGTGGCAGAAAGAACTGATCATCATGAAGGACTGCCTTAATGATAATCCTGTGTTTTCACCCAACAGTGACGGCATGGACGACGATTTTTACATATCATATGAAGGCATGGTGTATGTATACAATAAGAATGGCAGGCTTATCCACCAGTTTCAGGGGCCCGCTTATTGGAACGGTACTGATGAAAGAGGATCAAAACTGCCCCTGGGAATTTATCTGCTGGTAACTGGTTCAGAGGCGAAAACAATTACGATAATACGATAACCATACCTGCAACCACTGTTCTCTCCGAGGATTTTGAAAGCTCTTTGAATCTGAATGAGGTTCTCTTACGCAACCATTTTTAATCGGATGCATCTTATTCCAAAGGTTTAATTGTAATTTATTTATTCTGAACAAAGATGAAAACCATAATCAAATTGATATTACCTTGTTTTGCTGTGCTGTTGGGTATTTATACATGCGAAAAAGAAGGAACTTTAACAGGATCGCCTTCGGGTAAACTTAATAGCAGCACAGGTTGTAATATTTTTAAATCAACAGCTGAAGCAGAACACATGGCAGATACCCTTTGTTGTATGGAATATTCATACAATGCAGAAAATGATAAGCTTCAGCTAAAACATATCAATGCAGGATTTAATTGTTGTCCTGAAGAGATTAAAGGAGAGGTCAGTTTTGTTAATGATACTGTTATTATTAAAGAATCTGAGAGAGACGGATTATGTGATTGTCTTTGTCTTTATGATCTCAATTATACATTAACCGGGATCAGAAAAAAAACATATACAATTTGTTTCATTGAACCGTATGCAGGTGACCAGGAAAAACTAAATGTCAGTATTGATCTGACGAAAAATTCCGGGGGTTTAACCTGTGTGGTGCGCAAAAAATATCCCTGGGGGCAGTTTATTGAAGGATTATAATATCTTTTTGATCAGGGTTAAAAACAATTTTCAAATCACCTGGAATGAATAGCAGCAGAAATACAGGGCAAGATGAAGACTATGCCTGTGAAAATTTTGTTCTTGAAGATTATTCTCAGGATATCATTGCCTATTTGAAGCATCGTATTCACAAGCCTTTATATAATGTTTTCACACAGTATTGCAAAAGACGTTCAGGAAAAGAATTCAATTGGTGGAAAGAAAACCAGTTTCTGATTTAAGAAAGTGGCCCTGGTATAAAGAAAAAGGGCGTCTTTTCAGACACCCTCTCACTATAATATAGTCTCAGATGTGATTACATATTGCTGAACACCGATTGCTGTGTACCACTGGCAGCACTGTAATTCAATTTCAGTGCACTGGCTTTCCTGAGTTCCTGTTTAACATCGGTGATAATACCCATTTCAATGGTTTTGTCAGCCTTCATTGAAACAGTCATCTTGTTACGATCATTTTCAACCAGGTTTTGTCTTTCCTGCTCAACAAATTCCCTCAGGTTTTCGATGGGCTGAAAGGCATCATTCAACTGGAGACGGGGTAGTTTACCATACTTTTCACTCGTTGGTATGCCAATATAAATAAAGGTTACCAGCGACTTTTTTTCCAGCTTTTTGATCTCAGTGGCAAAAGGTGGTTTTATCTGAACCAGCAAAGATGTTTCCTTAAGGGTTGTTGTAATCATAAAGAAGAACAGGAGCATAAATATGATATCGGGAAGTGAAGCTGTACTGATACCCGGTATTCTTTTCTCGGTTTTATCTCTGAATGAAATCATTATCTGGTTCCTCCAACATTTCGTGGTTCTGCTTCTGATATTTTCAAAGGATAGATATCATCAATAGCCTCCCGTCTGGGGTCATCTTCCTTAAGGTCATCATATTTTACATTGAACCTGCTTTTGGCCAATTGGTCCTTAAGTTCATTATAGGCCGCCGTAAGTTCATTCTGAACGGCCATATATGTACCATAGGATGTGCCGCGGTCGTTCTGCAGGGAGATAACATGGTATTTTGTAACCATTACCTCGCCGAAATATGGGACATCAATGGGTTCTTTTACCGGCAGATCGGGATCATTATAAGGATTTTCGATAAATTCCTTGGCTGCTTCTCTTAAATCGCGTATGTTCATCTGCTGGTTTTCGACCAGTAATTGATTGTTCCGGTTTACCAAAACCAGAAAAACATTCCTTTCTTTAACATCTTTTGTTTCTTCCTGCATGTTTGGGTCAGGCATGGGAGGCAGTTTTCTCAACAGGCCCTTATCGGTATCCATGGTTGTTGATACCAGAAAAAATATCAGTAACTGAAAAGCAATATCAGCCATGGAACCTGCATTAACTTCAGGGGAACGTCTTTTCTTTCGCATAGGTTATAGTTCTGATTTAACCAACATTAGACAAAGTCAATTCTTATTGAATATGCCGCTTATTTCCGTAAAGAATATACCCAGGAAAGCTACGCCGCCAAAGATATAACAGGCCAACAAACCGGTATCAACCAGTTTGATACGTTCCGGAACATTGGCTGCATTGACCATATCGGGCAATACTTTGTCAGATGACAGAAAATAAGCCAGCAAAAATACGCCGACAAAGAAAAGAACGGCTATCAAGAGGCCGCCTGCTCCTTTCGGATGGGCAATAACATCCAGGATCGGAAACAACACAGCCAAAACGGCTGCTATGGCAAAATAGACATAGGCAAATTTAAGTGCCAGGTCAGTGAACTTGGGCTCTTCCAGCGGTGTGCCTTCTGTCTGTGGTGTAGGACCAGCGACAAAGAATATGATAAGCAGCGCTGCGCCAAGAGCCAGAAGGATATATAATACAATAGATGCTATTCTTGAATTAAACATAATACTTTATTTTTTCAAGTTGTGCTTAATCAGTAAATCGAGAAATGAAATTGATGCATCTTCCATGCTGTTTACGATGCTGTCAACTTTTGAAAGAATGTAATTGTAGAAAATCTGAAGGATGACAGCAACGATAAGACCGCCTGCAGTTGTGATAAGGGCTATACCAATAGGTCCGGCAACCAGTGAAGGACTGACGTCACCGTACTGGGTGATAGCAGCAAAAGCGGAGATCATACCAATAACCGTACCCATGAATCCGAGCATAGGGGCAATGGCGATGAACAAGCCGATCCAGCTCATGTTTCGTTCGAGTAATCCCATTTGCACACTGCCATAAGATAAAATAGATTTCTCGACAATATCGAGACCCTGGTCGACACGGTCAAGACCCTGATAGAAAATGCTTGCAACAGGACCGCGTGTATTCCGGCATACTTCTTTGGCTGCTTCGACACCGCCTGATTCAAGTGCATCTTCTATTTTTGTCAGGAGCTTGTTGGTATTGGTGCTAGCAAGATTAAGGTAAATGATACGTTCTATGGCAATGGCCAACCCGAAAATCAGACAGAATAAGATGGTGGACATAAAACCGGCACCTCCTTCGATGAATTTCGATTTAATCTGCTGATGCATGCTTTGTTTGATTTCTGCCTCTTCGGTAGTGGGTGCAACATCTGTAACTTCTTCAGATGCTGCAGCTTCAATCGAATCA
>JAFGTR010000003.1 GCA_016934055.1 Bacteroidales bacterium
CCCGAAAGTGCCGGGGCTTCATCGTTGATAAAGATCCCCCTGTATCGCACGGCAGGTTCGCCAGGTGAATAAACCCCGGGTTTTATGTAGATATTGCTTTTCTTTTTCACCGGAACATCAGCCCACCAATACCAGGGGGAAACGCCAATCTGTGCGGAAACCTCATAGAGTCCGTAAATGGTTCCGCGTTTATCGCTTCCGGCAATGACCAGGGCACGGTCAATGCCACGGATCGGCTTTTCAACCAGCGTGATGATAAACGTTTCCCGCTTCCCTGCTAAAGCTGATCTGTCGATCTTTTTTTTCTTGATAAGCTTGTCAATTATGGTATTTTTTCCCATGGTACCGGCAATGACAACTTTCCCTTCCGACGGAAGGTGTCCGGTTTTCAATGCCGGTTCGGTGCCGGTCACCCGCCCGATATCAGTTATTAAGTCCTTTGCTGCACGGATGACACCGGGATAATCATTGGTGTCCATATACACGGGTGCCTGATACCCGGGCTCACACAATGTAAAATATTCTGTTCCCTGCTCAGTTGAAACAAAGGAACTGTTTCTGATAATCTGTCCGTGAGCCATGGTGACAGCATAAAACAGAAGGAGCAAGGCCAATACTTTTTTCATTGATGCAGTTTTTAACCAGAATGTAATATAAGAAAAACAATTGTATTGTCAAAAGCAACTATCGCACAACGCAAGCAATCGTTAAATGAGATAACAAATGCAAAAGAATTCCCCTCTCCTTTGGAGAGGGGTTAGGGGAGAGGCTTTCTTTCAAAAAAAAGAGGCCCGCAGGCCTCTTTTTCATGTATAAAAAAAGTAGTTACAATTAATAGCCCTCGTTCTGTGGAACCTTTGTCAGGTCTACAAACTGCTGAGGTATCGGTAGGCGTACATGATGCGGAAGCATATTTGCCCCGATTTCTGGACTGTATAACCTTACCCTGTCAATTACCAAATTAAGTCTTTTCAGCATAGGATAACGATGTCCTTCATGGCCCAGTTCACGAGCCTGCTCATCGAGGATATTTTGCTCGTTCAGCTCAATAGTACCAACACCGGCCCTTGTTCTGACGGCATCCAGATAAGGTTGCCCGGCAGGTGCATTTCCAGCTCTAAGGTATGCTTCAGCTGCAATAAGGTAGGCCTGTGAAAGCCTGTATTGGATAATATTGCGGTAACCTTCAGCTTCTTCAGTTGTCCTGCCAAGTTCACCACCTTCCCAGTATTTCGTGGTTGTTGGTTCAATAACACGTGCACCATAGCCGCTCGTTTCGACTATATTTTCCGGTGTTGCGGTATCGCCTATGCTAACGCCCGGTGGCAGTTCATCAACGCCGGCACTGTCAATATCATATATCCAGTATCTTTTGTGCCAGGCTTCGAGGCGTAAATCATCTTCTTCAAACAATGTCCAGTAATACTCTGTTGGTGACATCCTTGACCATGGTCTGCCACCCTGTTCATGTGTTCTGGCTACTCCGTTAACCCTGTCATACAGAGGTGTTAATTGCATGGAAGTCCTTTGCTTGGCTCCGTTAAGATTTTGAAATTCGTCATTTGAAAACTGCCATGAGAAAATGATCTCGCTGTTCTCCTGGTTCGTTATTGAAAAGATATCTTCCAGGGGGGCAAAGGCATAGGCCGGATCATTGATCACCTGAACAGCCATATCGGCAGCTTCTGCATATCTGCCCATATCCATATAGGCCAGTGAAAGAACATGACGGGCAACCCCTTTTGAAACTTTTCCCCTGCAACTGACATTTGAAGCTTCAGGAAGAAGTGGTATGGCAGTCAGAAGGTCAGATACAATAAGATCATAGACTTCATCTTTCGGAGACAGAACAGTAGGATCATTGGGATCGGTCTTCATCGACTTCATAAGGACTATGTTATCCCAGTATTCTACCAGGCCTAAATGAAAATATGCCCTGAAATAGTATGCTTCCCCTAACACAGTGTTCCTTCTTTCACCCTCCTGGGCATTATCAATATTATAAATGATGGCATTGGCACGGTTCAAACCGGCATAATAGCCGTCCCATAACCTTTGAACAGCAACATTATCCGTGCTGAAACCCGTAAAGGTGGCCATGGCATTCCATGTGGCCTGATCCTGAATATTTGTGCCGGCTTTTATGATATCGGTATAAAACGTTTTGTACAAACAAAAATCGTTATCGCTGTAAAAAAACCTGCCCCTTTCATAAACACCGTATATGGCCCCTTCAAGACCTTCCAGACTGGTAAGTACCGTGCTGAAAAGCAGCTGATCTTTAGGCTCGATATTGATCATATCATCGCTGCATCCTGCAAGTATACCAATTGCAGCAAGTGTAGCCAGATATTTTCTTATATTTTTCATATTCGTATTATTTTAAATGGTGGTTAAAAAGTTGCATTCAACCCGCATGACCATATCCTTGTCGTAGGAAACTGCCCTAAGACGCTTTCGGGTGAATACGCATCCTTGTATTTTGTAAAGTATATGAGATTGTTGCCACGGATATAGACCGCTAATCTCTTCACTCGGATTTTTTCAGTTATCGATGTCGGAAGCGTATATTGTAATGATACATTCCGCAAAGCAATAAAAGAAGCATCTCTTATCTTCACTGCAGATTCATAATGGTAGGCTCCCCTGACATCAGGTTGAGGAAACTCATTCGAAGGATTTCTTGGTGTCCAGTAATCAACTTTAACACCATTATCACGACTGACAAGGTTTGAGTAAAAAGAATTGGATTTTGTAACCCCCTGAACTGACTCAAAGAGAACTGATAATTCAAGTCCTTTAAAACTAAATGTGTTGAGTAAACCACCATACCAGGAAGGAGTCGGTTGACCCAGAAATGTCCGGTCGTCAGCATTGATTGTATCATTCCCGTCAATATCCCTGATCTTGGGATCACCGGCACCGTAATTTCTTTTATCAGGATGCCTGCTGGCAGCAAGATCTTCTTCTCCCAACTGGTATATTCCGATAAAATCATAATCGTATATAACATCAATGTCCTCGCCTATAAACCATCCATTAGCGATGTCATCAATTGGATTACCTTCAGCATCTTCACTGTAACGGCTTAATCTCACAATCTCATGTTTGTCCTTAGCCCAGTTAACAGTCATTGCCCATTTAAAATCACCGTTAATAATCTTACCGTTAAGACTGGCTTCCAGACCCCAGCTCTTAAGCTCACCAACATTGCTTAAAGTTGATGAAAAACCAGTTGTCGGATCTATTTTTTCAGGTAACAGCAGGTCGGTTGTTTTGGTTGTATAATAATCAACAGTACCTGAAAGTCTGTTCATGAATAGACTAAAATCAATACCGGTGTTGAACTGACGGCTTTCTTCCCATTTTAAGCTTTCATTGGCGAAATTCCCGGTTGTTTTTCCGGTAACGCCTGTCCCGTTGAAAGAATATGTGGCATCGCCTGTTAATGAAATATATCCGTAATTAGGTATACGATCATTTCCTAAGACACCATAGCCGATTCTGTATTTCAATAGGTTAATGAGCTGAACGTTTTCCATGAAGGATTCATTTGAAACATTCCATGCTCCGGATATTGAAGGAAAATTTCCCCATTTATTGGCCGGACCAAATTTTGAAGAACCGTCTCTTCTCATTGTGGCTGTAATGCTGTAACGTGAATCAAAACTATATCCGATACGGCCTACATAATAAAGTATAGCCGTTTCATCAGGAGATACATCTGTTGTCAAAGTAGGAAACGAATAATAATTTAAAGCATCATACATTTCACCCTGGTCGTTCTGGTTGTTGGCGCTTATCATCTCTGATAAAAACTTCTGAAAACCATAAACTAATGTGATGTCCAGTGAATGCTTGTCAAGGATTTTTCTGTTAAAGTTTAGGATGTTGTCAAGCATATAGGTGTTGCTTTCAACATTCTGATACATCATTGTGCTGTAAGCTCCTTCATTATATGCATCAGTGGTGAAGCGTTTGAATAATTCATTACGCTGTTCAACAAAGCCGTTTAATGTATAAGTTAAACCTTTAATGAAAGTGAATTTCAGGTAAGGATTAAGATAAGTTCTGGCAACCTTCCTGTCGGCCTGTGATTCCTGGTATCTGAATAGCGGATTGTATTGAAACTGATCACCTTTTACAGTAGATACCAGATTTCCGTTTTCATCATAAAGTCTTCCTAATGGTGAGTTGCCAATAAAGTCAGTAAAATCAGGATTTTCCTGATACACAACAGCTGAATTTCCTGTTTCATCAGCATCGCTCCTTGAAAACTGCACTCTGACACCAGCTGTTAAAAACCTGTAAGGTGAATAATCCGAATTTAGCCTGAGGGAATACCGGTTATAATCAGAATGTTGAACAATGCCTTTTTCCATATAGGCGCCGCCAGTCATATAATACCTGAATTTTTCCGTGCCCCCTGTAACTGACAGTCCTACATCAGTCACATTACCTGTTCTCAGCATTTCATCGTGCCAGTTAATTTCCTTTCCCGCTTCCCAATTGGCTATTTCTACCGGATCAGTCAGAACATCCTCCAGTGTGTGATCTCTGCCGGCTCCTTCAGCAGCATCCATTTTTAATTGCAGATATTCCTCAGCATTAAACATGGTGGGCTTCTGTGTAAGGCTGGTGACACCATAAGATACATTGGCCGAGAAAGTAGGCTTGCCTTCAGTTCCGCTTTTGGTGGTTATTAAAATAACACCATTGGTTCCTCTTGCTCCGTATATTGAAGCAGCGGCAGCATCTTTCAGAATATCTATTGATTCAATATCCGAAGGATTTATTTCATTAATATTTCCGCCCGTTGTTGGAACACCATCAATTACAATGAGTGGTTCGTTTTCGTTGATCCTGTTGCCGGAACCAATGTGATAATACCCGACATTATCTTCTCCGATTGACTTTTTTCCGCGGATCAGCACTTCAACTCCTGAACCGGGCGAACCGTTTGTCCTGGTTATTCTCACCCCGGGGACTTGGGCCCTGAGAGCTTCAACAGCATTCGGAATCGGTATTTTTGCAATCTCCTCTCCTTTAACCGTAGAGATTGCCCCCGTAACATTGGTGCGTTCCATCGATCCGTACCCGATGACAACCACTTCGTCAAGCGTTTGAATATCAGGAACCATACTGATATCAATAACAGTCCTGTTACCAACCTCGATCTCATCTGTCAGGTATCCGATAAAAGAAAATACGAGGACCGAAGATGATGCAGGTACTGTAATCTGATATGATCCGTCTAATGTGGATACTACACCGTTCGTGGTTCCTTTTTCAAGAATATTAACGCCGGGCATTGTAGCCCCGTTTTCGTCGGTGATAGTACCTGTAATAGTAATTCCAGGCTGTTCAGCATTATTTTCGTTTGCAACAACCTTCAAACTGCCTATAATTGTCATGCAGATCACAGCCTGCAACATTATAGCCAGCTTTAATCTATCAAAACCTTTTCCTTTTTTTAAGGAAAACAGTACAGAAATTATTTTCATAGATCAGTTAGTTATTAATTTGACATAGGTTCGATTCAAAGGTAAAAACTTTTTTTAAAACCCATGCAATCGATTGCATTTTTTTCGTAATCGGTTGCACTGGCTTGAAAAAAAACCTGGCAATCTTTCTGAATCTGCCAGGTTTGCTTAGGTAACTTTTTTGCTATTCCTTTTTTTAAGGTTTGGATTTCTTTATTGTCCTTACGCCAAAAACAGGACCTGCCATATTCTTCGGATGTGCCTGAAATTTCACGGTTATTTTTGTTTTTCCTCTTGTTAGTTTTTCAGGAATTTCATATTCCGGACTGATAAACTGACCGTCCTTTTTATTCGAAATATTTTCAGTGGCAATAGTATTGTCATCAATGAGGATGTCAAAGGTCTTTGATCCCGGAAATCCGCCCCAGTAGTCTACAACAAGAGCCATAGCCTGATCAGGCAAAACTTTCATGTCATAAGAAAACCAGCCGCTTCGTGATTCACGGAATGCCCTTTCCTTAAAGTAATATGGTTCTGTTTTTTCTCCTTTGAAGTTATGATCACGCTCCGGTTGCATTTCACCCGGTTGAACGAAATCAACTGTCATCATTTGCAATTCTTTTACCCGGGCCATATGGGCTTTGTATTCATCTGCCCTTTTGTTCCAGTCGTCTTCAGTAAACATATCCCAATAGACCGAATAATGTCTTTCATGCATGGCATAGAAAGGTCTTAACAAAACATCATGCGGTTTTCCAACATCTTTTGTCATGAATTCATTGACTTTCTCCGGAACAGGGTCTGTCCATTCAGCTGGATTTCTGTTTCCTGTCATAAGAACAGGTACATAAAGGGGATTATGAACAGCCGAATCCTGATCAGGCCCAAGCTCTCCGGCCAGAACCAGTGGACCATAAAAAACTGCTATACGGTTTGAGTCATCAGGCATGGTTTCAAGCCTGAGGGAAAAAGGGATATTCACTTCCACCTTATCGCCGGTGTTCCATGTTCTTTTTATTGGTATAAAACTGCCCGGTTCCTGATTTATTCTTTGTTTTTTACCATTTACGGCAATTGAAATTCCCTGCTCTGCCCAGTAAGGATAACGTATCTGCAGCGTGAACTTAACAGGCTCTTGACAATCAAAAAAAATAGAGGTGCCTTGTTCTTCAGGATATGCTGTTTCCTGTCTCACCATAACGCTTTTGTTTTTCCAGTTCACTTCGGAAGCAATTAACTGACTAACATACAAATCATCATTATTATAATAGTATATATTGGCCCCGTATTTTGAATGGTTTTCCATACCGGTACCAATGCAACAGGTGAACCAGTATGGATCCTGGTATTCTTTCCTGCCGCCCATGTCGAGTGATAAATTATAAATAACACGTCCGTCACCGGGATGCTGTGATGACAGGATATGGTTAAGCAGGGCTCTTTCATAGAAGTCAGCTTTTTCTGCTGTCGGCTCCCATAAAAACAAATGACGGGTCAGTTTCAGCATATTGTATACATTACAGGTCTCTGTTGTATTCGGACCTAATCTGTTGCGCAACTTATCAGGCTGTCCGAAATATTCATTGTTGCCATTACCGCCGGTAACATAGGAATGATGATAAGCAACCCTGTCCCAGAAGAATTCGGCTGTCTTACGGTCATCCAGATCGCCGGTTAGCTCATAACGCCTGGCCAGTCCTATTAGCTTGGGTATTTGCGTATTGGCATGTTTTTCAGGCAGAATATCCTTGCCTGTTAGCAGGGAATCCAGAATTGCTTTATGGTGGAAGATACGTGACATTTTCAGATACTTTTCATTGCCGGTATCTCCATATAACTGGGCAAGTGCTTCATTAATGCCTCCATGTTCGCAATGAAGCATTTTCTGAACCGAGCTGTCTGGTAAATGGATTACGATTCTTTCAAGCCAGTTGGCAAATTTCTTCTCAATCTCAAGCGCTTTCTCATTTCCACACAGGTGATATGCATCGTTTAACCCGGCCATCACCTTGTGTTGCGTATAATAAGGTACCCAGATGCCATTCAGGTCAAATCCTGCTGACCGGATATTTCCTTTGGCCACTTCTTCTTCCAGGATTCGCTTGCCATCCGGGAAAGCTCCTATATACCCGTCCTCATCAGCCTGCTGGCAGGTATCCAGCTCAGCCACAATAGTATTGACCCTTTCAAGAAAGCGTTGGTCGCCTGTGGTCTGGTACATTAAGGCACATGCACTCAGATAATGACCCAGGCTGTGACCTGCAATAGTCATGCCTTCCCATCCTCCATAATGCTCAGCTTTAGGCATCAGTCCGGCTTCTGAGCGGAATTTTGCCAGCATTCTGTCGGGCTCATAATTCAATAATGATTTAACGTTGAGTTCTGTTGCCTTTTTAAAGGGCCCGTCAAGGAGTTTTACATCGGTTATTTCAAAGGGTAATACACCGAAATCAACCACTTCAGGTCCTGTTGTTTTAATTCTGTTTTCTGTTTCGGTTTTGCATGATGCAAAAAAGCCTGTAAGAAAAAGCAAGAGAATCAATAATTTGTTAATGGTTTTCATTTTTTATCGTTATTTGGTTTTGTTTAATATCAATACTGTTCCAATCAGGTGGATCACATCCATGTAAATTCTTCACAAAGAAATCACGCCGTTTTCGTTCACCGAATTTTCCTCCTCCGGTATGGTTCATGCCGGGCAATACCAACATTTCAAATTCTTTACCGGCCTTTATTAGAGCATTCACAACCTGCATGGTTGAAGCCGGATCGACATTGTCATCAATTTCACCAACCAGCAGCAGAAGCTTGCCCTGCAATTTGCCGGCATTCTCAACATTGGAACAGGCTGCATAATGAGGACCAACAGGATAACCCATAAACTGCTCATTCCACCAGATCTTATCCATACGGTTATCATGGCAACCACAGGAAGAAACAGCGGCTTTATAAAAGCCGGGGTGAAAAAGCATAGCGGCCAGTGCATTCTGGCCTCCCGCTGAACCACCATAAATACCAACACGTGTGGTATCTATATAAGGATAGATTTCCGCAGCTGCTTTGATCCATAATATTCTGTCGGGAAATCCACCGTCTTTGAGGTTTTTCCAGCACACATCATGAAAAGCTTTAGAACGGTGAGATGTCCCCATGCCGTCAATTTGAACCACTATGAATCCCAGCTCAGCAACAGCATTGAAATAAACATAAGGCCGGAATGATTTCTGAACGAATGCGCTGTGAGGACCTGCATATATATATTCAATAACAGGATATTTCCGGGTTGAATCAAAATTTGTAGGCCGGTAAATATTTCCCCATATGTCGGTTTTTCCGTCTCTGCCTTTTGCTGTGAATGCTTCAGGGGGTTGCCATCCCTGAGACAGTAATTCGCTGATATCAGCCTTTTCCAATTGCATTAAAGGTTCATTATGAGCTGTCGACCTTAATATGGCTGCGGGTGACTGGCTGACCGTAGAATATACATCTGTGTAATAATAAAAATCATCAGAGAATACAGCATTATGGTTGGCATATTCCGGAGTAAGATCTGTCATTGCCGAACCGTCAAAGCCGATCCGGTAATAATGAATATAATAAGGATCCTCTCCGGGATTCATTCCGCTGGCGGTAAAAATGATCTGCCGTTTCTTTTCATCCACATGTTCTACTCCCCTGACAACCCATTCTCCTCTTGTGATCTGGTTTTTTATTTCACCGGTGAGGCCATCAATCAGGTAAAGATGATTCCATCCGTCACGCTCTGATGCCCATATGATTTCTTTGCCGTCATCTGCATCATAACGATATCTTTTCGAACTGTAATCGATAAATGTTTCACTTTGCTCATTAACCAGTATTTTTATATCACCCGTAATTCCGTTTACTTCTGCAATCTGATATTTTTGGTGACCACGCTGATTATATTCAAAAGTGAAACTGCGACTGTCCTTTCTCCATTCTATATTTGAAAGGTCATATTGATTAACAAATCGGTCAGCATTGACGGGGATTTGACGTTTTCCTTCAACAGTAAACAATGATGGGGTTTTCTGAGGAAGTGCATCGCCCGGTTTCAGATATTCCCGTTTATGCAATATGGGTTGTAACTGATTCTCTGGCGAAGATTCAATAAAATATATGCAACGCTTTTTATTGTCTCTTACTTTATATGTGGCAATCCGTTTTGAATCCGGAGACCAGGCAATATAAGAAGAATAAAACTCTCCCTCAGAGCCGTCATAGCTGAGCTGATAGGATTGATTGGTCTTTCTGTCGGTAATAACTACATTGTATTCTCTTATGGAGGCTGTCCATTGACTGTCAGGCGAAACAACAGGCGGATTACCCAGTTCATTAACACTTTCACCCCAGTATTTCTGTTGCTTCTCCTTTTCAACTTTCTGCAGTTTATCCAACTTGTAATGGTTTAAAGAACACTTCCAGTTAAAACTGTCCAGTATAAAATACAATGTCTTCAGATCCTTACTAAAGGAAATATGAGAAACAGGTATGGAATATGGTTTGTATTCTTTGCCGGTGGCATGATTAACCTGTTTGCACAGTTTTTCCTGGTCAAATGCAACAGTTTTTTTTTGATTATCAGCATTGATCATTATGTATTCAACGCCTTGTTTTGTTTTTATCTTGTACCACAAATGATGTGTGCTGTCAATCCAGGTTGGCGAATACATTGAGTGGTAAACAAGATCATTGAATTTGGCCACAGAGTCTGCCCGGTTATAATCCTCTGATGTAACCTGTGCCTTTAGACTGCATGGGCTGCAGATAAGGGTTATATAAAAGCATACTATGATTAGTTTTTGGTGCATGGGATTATCGTCAATAAAAGTCATAATAAAATGTAAAAACATCAATATTATAGACCAGATAATTCGTAATAATGATGACAAGAAATTAAAAAATATGAGAACTCATCTTAAAAGATGCATTTTAAGACAACCTTTATCCTTTTGATCATCCTTTCAGAAAACGAACATATTTTGCATGCAAACACACTCTGATTTAAAAACCTTCCATCTCATGTTTTTGTTCTTTAATCTTTTGTCTTGGATCTTTGATCTTTATTCTTTGTTCTAAAATTAAATACCCCCTTCTGTCATTGAATTCCAATTTGTTTTTTTGTACTTTCAAATCTTAAAAATGAAATGACAATCATGAAATCCTTTTTATTCATAATACTGTATAACATTTTGTTAACCATTTTTTTAGGAGGGTTATCAGCTCAGAAGAATTTACAATCTCCTGCAGTGCCAGTTAAAGATTATACTGTTTCTTCTCCTCCTGCCGGTTTGAATCTCGATCCGTTTTATACAAAATATATTGACGCTAATGGTTTTCCCGTTATTTCTTCATGGCGAGTTCCTGATAGTGCCCTTTACAGAGCATGTCATATCATTGTTTCCATAACAAGCATGCTGCCTGAAAATGTGGTGAAAAAAATGAAAGGCTGTGGTGTCCGGGTTGCCGTTATGGCCCGGTATGAAGGTACTACTGACATTCCTGAACATAGATTTCTGGCTAATGATACTTCAATCAACTGGGATGTCAGGGCAAGGGGGTTGGGTGGTTCTGTTGACGCTCCACTCACAACCTGTGCCGAAGAAAACCTCCTGTGCTATCAGATCGATAAATACCATGCTGAAGATATCCTGATACATGAGTTTGCACATACTATTCATCTGGCCGGGATCATACAGGTTGATTCAACCATCAATGCCAGGTTACAGGTGGCCCTCGAAAAGGCGCTTGCAGCAGGTAAATATGTTAATACTTATGCTGCTACAAACATTGAAGAATACTGGGCAGAAGGTGTGCAGGACTGGTTCAACGTTAATGCTGAAGTGCCTGTCCCCGATGGTAAGCATAATCATATTAATACAAGGCTTGAACTGAAAGAATATGATCCTGAATTATACGCTATACTGGCGGAGTATTTTCCTGAAACTAATGAATGTATAAGTTGTCATGAATCGCATAAATAATTTATTAGAACATCTGAAAAGTTATAGAGTCGACGGTATTTTAATCTCATCAGTGCCAAATGTGACTTATCTGAGTGATTTTACCGGTGACTCATCGGTTCTTATTGTCTCTCCGGACCGTTGTATTTTATTAACTGACGGAAGATATACTGAACAGGCCGGTAATGAATGTCCCGGAGAGATAGAAGTATTTAAATGGCTGAACAATAAACGTTTTGGTGTTGAGACCTATCAGTACATTGTTAAAGAACTGAAAATTAAAAGGCTTGGTTTTGAGGGTCATGTCATGTCATTCTCATCCTATGAATCACTGCGAAAAGGTCTTTCCGGTATTGAACTGATCAATATGGAAGGATGTGTTGAGAAGATCAGACAGGTCAAAGATGCCATGGAGATCGGCTTTTTAAAAACAGCCTGTGAGATATCGGTTAAAGCTCTTGAAAAAACTCTTCCTCTCGTTAAAGAAGGTGTCACTGAAAAGGAAATTGCTGCACGACTTGACTATTACCTGCGCGATCAGGGGGCTGACGCCATATCCTTCGATACAATTGTGCTGACGGGTCCGCGAACTTCACTTCTTCATGGTAAACCCGGTAAGCATAAAATAAGAAAGGGTGATTATGTATTGTTTGATTTTGGTGCGCTTTACAAGGGCTATCATGCCGATATCAGCCGTACTTTTGTCATAGGTAAGCCTGACGAACAACAAAAGGAATTGTATAACATCATTCAAAAAGCCCAAATGGCTGGTGTTATGTCATTAATTCCCGGCATGTCAGGTCGCGATCCGGATACAGTGGTAAGAAAGCATATCCCTGAAAACTATATTTCATATTATTATCCGGGCCTTGGGCATGGTGTGGGATTGCAAATCCATGAAACACCTTTTTTAGGACAGTCATCTGAAGCATTGCTTGAGAACAATATGGTATTGACTGTTGAACCCGGGATTTATATACCAGGATGGGGAGGCTTACGGATTGAAGATACAGTTTGGATAAAAGATGATGGCGCTGCTATACTTACAGATTTTCCGAGAGATATGATGATTTTGTAAAATCCTCATTTCACAGTCAGTAGTTCCCCTTCTAATGATGCAATAACCACCGTCCCGCAACTGTCACTGAATACATTGGTTGTGGTGCGCAGCATATCAAAAGGCCTGTCAATGGGTAAAATAATAGCAATGGCTTCCAGAGGAAGACCAATGGCAGAGAAAATGATCGACATGGTAACCAGGCTTCCCATGGGTACGGCAGCAGCACCAACTGATGCCAGAAGAGCGGTTGCCACCATAACAAATTGTTGTCCGAAAGTCAGGTCAATACCATAAATTTGTGCGATAAAACCGGCAACTACCAGCTCATAGAGTGCTGTGCCGTCCATGTTCACCGTAGCACCCAATGGCAGTACAAAACCCGAGATACGGTTCGAAACGCCGGCATTGCCTTCAACAGCGTCAATTGTAACCGGGAGGGTGGCATTTGACGAAGCCGTGCTGAAGGCTGTGATAAGAGGCAAAGCCATGGCACGATAATGTTTAAGCGGATTAATTCGGCCGATGACCATCAGTATCAGTGGAAGTGTAATAAAGAGATGTATGCCAAGACCTGTCACAATGGTAAGCATATACTTGCCCAGACCGGTAAACAATTCACGGCTTGCCGTCTGCTCAGCGGCCATTGTAGCTACCAGCCCGAAAATCCCCAGTGGCGACAAACGGATCACAAAAAGTGTGATCTTCATCATCAGCTCAAAAAGGGCATTGAAAATACC
>JAFGTR010000153.1 GCA_016934055.1 Bacteroidales bacterium
ACAGCATATTCAAGAATGACTTCGTTGTCATGCAGGATAACGGCACGGACTTTTTCCACACCATAAGGTTCAGGAGAGTATAGATTAAAGTACTTCGGGTTGTTTGATTTTATTTCACGTTCCAGCTTCTTAAAATCATTTTCATATTTTTCCAGTTCCGATGCCAACTCCTTTCGCTTTCTTTTATCCGGGTCATCATGCAAAAGTTGTTTCTGTCTGTCAGCGATTTTTCTCAATATCTCCTGCTCTTTTAGCTTCAATTCAGGGGAAACACCGCTTCGTATATCAGCCTTTGATTCCAGCAGGTTTTGTAAAAATACCCTGGCTTTTGCCTTTTCGGCATATTGAAAAGCCATAACATCATATCCTTTCCAGGGAACATCTTTATTCATCGAAACCAGCAGGTCCAGTATATTTTCATAAATATTGATGTGCTTATCAGTATAACCCGATTTGAACTCACTGATTGTCAATAAACGCTGTACCTCCTCAAGTTTATCGATAGCCGCCATAGCATGTTCAAGAGCCTTTTCAGATTTGCCTTGCTCCCTCAATACCATGGCCAATCCTGTTTGTGCTTCCCAAAAAGACTTGGAATCATTTAATGAAACAGTATATTTTAGTCCTTTATCGAAGTAATCATAAGAAGATTTGACGTTCCCCAGTTCAAACTCCAGGTATCCCAGACCAATGAATTGATTTGCCACAACACCTTTAGCCCCGACATCCTGTCCAATCTGCAAGGCCTGTTCCAGGTATTTCCTGGCTTTACTGTAATCTTTCATTTCAATCATCATGTATCCCAGGTTTCCGTATGCGTGAGCCAGTTCCTTACGTTCACCTGTCTTTTTAAAGATTTCTGTTGATTGTAATAAATATTTCTCTGCATTTGTATAGTCCTGTAATTCAAGATAAGTGCATCCGATATTTTCAAGGTTGCGGGCAATTCCACTCTTGTTCCCGATTAGTTCACTCACCTCAAGCCCCTTTTTGTAATACTCAAATGCCTTATTGACATTGCCTATCTGATCATAGATGATGGCTATATTACCCAGGCAATAGGATATACCTTCATTATCTCCTATTTTTGTGGCAATATCAAGGCTTTTCTCACTGTAATTGAGGGCTTCTGAATAATCACCCTGTTCCCAGTGAACCAGCCCGATACCGCTGTAACATCGGCCTTCGGCCCATGTATTGCCTGTGAGACGTGCAAGTTTAAGCGAATTATTATAGGAAACGAGCGCTTCGGCATAATTGCCGTAGCTCCAACATGCAAATCCCAGGCTTAAAAGGGTAAGACACTCGGTATAATTATCATTCAAAGCCCTGGCAACGGGAAGTGCTTTGTTAAAATAATCTACGGCTTTGGTGTATTCTCCCATCATTTGATATACACTTCCGATATTCCTGTAAAAAAGTCCTTCCCGGTGCCTGTCCTTGATCAGGATAGCGCCCTTAACAGCTTTTTCAATAAAAGCTATGGATTTGGCATATTGCTGTGTATCGCGATAACTCAGTCCCAGATTCCCGGTAGACCTGACTTCTTCCTGAATTTCACCCGATCGTTTTGCCAGTCTAATGGCTTTACGGGTATATTTTATGGCCTCGGGATAGTGGCCCAGGTAATTGTGGGCAATGCCAACGTTCCCTGAAAAAATGCACCGGTATCTCAAATCTCTTCTGATTTCGGCTTCGTGTAACCCTTTTTTACCGGTTGTCAGGAAAGAATCGTACCGGCTTGTGCTGAAAAATACGACTCCTTTCAAATAATATGCTTCAAGAATATCATCGCCTTTGTGAATGGATGAATCCAGGATGGCAATACCGTCCTGCCATCTGTGTTGCTTTATGGCCAGGTATCCGAGTCCGTTGAGCAGGGCGCCGCTTTCAGGGTATCCCCGTGAGATGACTTTTAAGATGCTATCAGCCATTGACAAAGCAACCATCTTTTCGCAATTATCAATAAAATCCTTATAAATCAATGAACTTGGCTGCAGATAAGTAAGAATTCGGTTGTATTCATCACCGGCCTTTTCATGCTTTCCGGTTTTCTGGAAGATATAAGCCCGGCCATAAGATAAAAGGAGATTATCGGGACTTTCAACAGATAATGCATCAAAATACTCTATGCCGGCTTCAGGTTCGTCCTGTAAATAAAAAACTTCGGCCAGTTTTCGGTATGCTGTAGTACGTTCAGGATTTGTTTTGATAACATCGGTCAACAGTTTAACAGAAGCTTTGTATTTCTCCCTGGCCATAAGTTTTAATGCGCGTGTGTATTGATCATGAATAACCCGGCATGAACAGATACAAAAAATTAAACTTACGAAGACCCCCAGGGTTATAAGAGATCTCCGCAGAAGATACCCATTGCCTTTTCTTTTATCCTTTATTGAACTTTCACTCATTCAAACGGATCTTGAAATCATATTTATATTCATGAGCAGTCTGGCCTGTTTTTGTAATACTCTGATCAATAAATAAAATATATGAACCGGCACTAAATTTGTTTTTATTAAACAACAAAAGCACATTACCGTAATTATCAATAAACTGAAGGTCTGAGGTTCGCCATCTCACGATATTCTTTTCATCAACAATTCTGGCCTTGTATGTGAAATCCTTATTATTAAAGTCAGGCAAATGAAACGATAAAGTGAACAAGCCTTTTGTATCAAAAAGCTCAAATGTGTTTTGAATGTCAGTAGAACCACGCTGGTCGGGTTGTTCCAAAACAAAATGATCTTTTATATTAACGGGCTCATTAACTTGCATCAGCCTTTCGTTTTTCCTGAAAATGCCCAGCCAGGCAGGATACAGTAAAAGCAGAACCAAAACATAGGCAAAAACAGGTTTCAGGAACAATTGTGAGAAAAAAGAGGTTATTGACTCTGTTATTCCGGACAGTGGTGATCCCGCAACCTGAGTTTCCAGTGAACGGTTCACTTCGGTGAGTATCTCAAGTTCTTTTTGGCATTCCGGGCATATGGCAAGATGGTTTTTGATTTGCTGAATGACAGGTTTTGACAGCTCTTTTTTATTTTCAGCATAAACAGTCAATATGACAGGGTTAATATGCTTTTCGGCAAGCTCATAAGCTTCTGTCAGCCATTTCATTTTTTCAACTTCTTTGCTGCAGCTTTCACATGCTGCAAGATGTTTTTCAACCATGGCATTTTCTTCAGCAGGAAGGCTCCCGGTGACATACCAGGGCAAAAGATCCAAAACCTCCCGG
>JAFGTR010000154.1 GCA_016934055.1 Bacteroidales bacterium
CACTTCTCACCGCTATCGCTTCAATTTCCACCTTCACATCACGGGGCAGGCGTGAGACCTCAATGGTTGCACGGGCCGGTTTCTCTGTAAAATAGCGGGCATAGACATCGTTAAACTGTTTAAATTCATTCATGTCTGAAAGAAAACAAGTGGTTTTGACAACATCATCCAGGGTATATCCTGCAGCTTTAAGAACTGCCGTGAGGTTTCTTATAACCTGTTCGGTTTGTACAGAAATGTCACCGGCTACAATTTCTCCTGTACCCGGATCCATGGGGATCTGACCGCTTAAAAACAGCATGCCGTTTGCCTCAATTGCCTGGCTGTATGGTCCAATAGCAGCCGGGGCTTCAGTTGTGGAAATGTTTTTTTTCATATGGTTCTGAGTTGTTTGTTGATTATCATTCTTGTTCCTTATGGCATAGTCATTCTTTTCATACAACAGTAAGAAAGTACTGACGATAATACACAGCAACAGGATAATAAACAGTGAAACTTTGTTCCTGTTGAAGTCTTTTTGTTTCGGGTTCATATTGGTTCAGTTTAAAAAATACTGCAAATTAAGAGTTAAAGAAGTATTATAAACTTACATGGTTAAGTCGATGTTGAAAGCACTCTGTGCTTATGGTTACACAATTCAAATAGTCATAAGCCAAATATATGGATAATTCCAATTCTTAATTCTCAATAATAATTAAAACAGATTTATGATTACGAATTACGATTTCAGATTTTTGATTTTAGAAGTTTTCATCCGACACCCCAAAACAACACGCACCAAACCCACACAACTTGTAACTTGTAACTTGTCACTTCTTCCTGTCTTAAATCTTATATCTTTATTCTTGGTTCTTGACTCTTAAATCAAAAATTATCATACCAGCTCTTTCGTTTGTCGTATTTCAGGTCCCTGAGAATAGATGTTTTGGCATTAATTGTAAAGGAATAACTCTTACGGTTACCAAAGGGGACAACGGTAAACCGCATCTCCCAGCAATGCAGGTCACGGTGTATGCTGAGGTTGGTAACCGACATTTTACGGGCGACAAAATCATATCCTGTATTGCCGCCTATCTTCCATTTTGGTGTCAGACTCACATCACCGGAAACCCTGACCGTATGAGTGAAATTTGCTGTCTTTGCCGGACGTGAGTAACTCCAGCTATAATCCACGCGCAAACTCCAGGGAACATTGAAATCAACATAATCGCCGTAATAATAACCGGCTGATTCTTCGAGCGGGCTTTCAACGGCTGGCTTGTCGGTTGATATATCATCCATCGATTCCATCGATCTGCCGGTCGACCCTTTTCCCCCGGCCTTTGATTTAAGAGAGAAACCTGTGTTGATATAAGCCCGTGTTGTCCGCAGGAGTTTTCCTGTCTCAGCAAACAATGATCTGTTAATGCGTTTGCCATCGGCATCCAGTGCATAAGGGTCAAATGTAGCGCCAAAAGTTATGTTCATGTTATTATTGAATAACTTCGTTGACCCGCTCATGCCTATTGTCGACCATTTGAACTCATCAACAAAAGGATTATAGCTGGCAGAAAAATTAAGGTTATCCAGAATACTAACCTTTTTATCCTGTCCGGTAGTATCGTTTTTAGGTCTTACCTTCATTTCAATATTATTTGACAGACCCAGGCTGAGAGATCCGCTTTTCCCCGGAAGGACAGGCGTTGAATACATGCCGTTCTCGAATATCGAATATTCCAGTTCCTGTGAAGGCATGGTCATGGTTCTCGGATAAACCAGGGTACGGTAATAACCTTTGCCCATAATACCTGAAAGATCGGGAACAAAACCAAAAGAAGCACTGGGTGTAATGACATGTCTCAGAGCAGCAAAGTAAGAATCGGTTTTTTTGGAGGTTATCCGGGCAAACACTTTTGGGTTCGCAGAAATTCCCAGGCTTGGTTTAAGAGCATGAGCGTAGGATAGTCCTGAAATGGTGTCAATGATCAACTGGGACCGCTCCATATTGAAATAATGCACTGAATCCTCAGATATATATTTGTTCACACGGCTGGTGTACAGCACACCGTCATAACTCAATCCGGGTGTAATATTAATAATCTTCAGTAGTTTAATATTGGTCAATGACACCGGTATGGTATGATAAAAACCATTCTTCATATGTTTCAGGGTATGCTCCGTAAACAACATATCTTCCGTTGTGCTGATAAAATTATCGAGTTTTGCCGAATAGCTGATCTGGATATTCTGTAACCATTTCATCGGACCGGAAGACATGGTTGAACCTGAAAACCTCTTTGCCCGGAAAGGATAAAGCCGGCTGACGTTAAAACTCATGGTGGGCAGTTTCAGATCGACATTCCCGGTACGGCTGTTTTGCGAATGATTCATGCTGGCTGCAAAATTAAAAGGTCTGCCCGGCCAGCTCTTCCGGTATGAAATACTTGATGTCTTCGTATTTGTGAGATATTCATTCATATTCTGGGTGTGGTTCTTCTCATAAGAATTGGTTGAGAAATCAACGTTGGCGGAAAAACTTTGTGTGGGATTGGCCTTGGGGTCCTGGTTATGAGACCATCTTATCTTGTAATCCCTTGATCCTGCTTGTTCTTCTTCGTTACCGTCAGAAATCGTGTTTCTGTAATATTGCGCATAGAAATTACCGCTGAATCTGTATCTTTTTCTATAGCCTGTAGTAATGTTGGCGCCCCATGTACCCCTGGAATATACTGTTCCGAGTATCGAGACATCGATATAATCATTCAGGGCAAAATACCAGCCACCATCTTTCAGATAGAATCCGCGGGTTTTTTCTTCTCCATATTTGGGAATGATCAGTCCTGATGCCCTTGTTGACGTATTGGGAAAAAACCCGAAGGGCAAAGCCAATGGCAGAGGGATATCCTCAAGGACCAGGTATGCCGGTCCGCTGATAATTTTATCCTTGGGTATGGCAATGGCTTTTGTCAGTGCAATGTAGAAATGCGGATGCTTGGCATCACAGGTGGTGTATTTGCCCGTCTTGACATGAATCTCGACGTCAGACAAACGCTTTGTCTGTTTACTGTGCAGGTATCCTTCACCCTGTTGGGTCACCACGTATTTAATAATGCCTTTATGCGACTGGAAATTATACATGATGGTATCAGATTCGAAGGTTTCATTGTCTTGTTTAAAAACAGGTTTTCCCTGAACGAGTTCAGCTGTATCTTTAAGTCCTGCCGCCATCACCGTGCTGTTATCCATGTCAAACTCAACATAATCCGATTGCAGGTTGATATTCTGATAATCTACAGTGGCCTTCTTATAGAGATATATCTTCTGTTCGCTTAACCTGATCCTGAACGAATCATCAGCTGAATACTTCACCTCATCTTCCAGAACATCCCGGCGTGACGATTTTTTTTCTGACAGAGCTGTATCCGCAACAAGCGTATCACCCACTGTCAGAAGGGAATCGTTTATTGCAGCCCGGTTAAGTGTATCAACAGGTATTACCTGTGTGAGTGTATCCTGTGCATAAACATCAATACATGCAAAGAAAAAAATAACCAACAGATAAGTAAATTGCTTTTTTGCCGTTGTTAATAACCTGTACGCATATATTTGGATTTTACTGATCATCAGCGGTTAATGAAACTTAACAAAGGCTTGATAATATTGATAAAAATTAAAACAATATGACCTAATTTTGTACTGTCAGAATCAAATCCGGCGCTGCAAAGCTAATAAATTAACGGATTCACTATGATCAAAACAACAATAAGAATAGTTATTAAACGTGGAATCTGCATATTTCTTGTATCCTGGTTCATTTATCATGGAATATCCGGACAGACAGAGGCAGTAAACGGCTATAAATTAAAAACAGTGGTTATTGATGCCGGTCACGGCGGAAAAGATCCGGGATCGGTCGGGAAAAAAGGAACCGAAAAAGAGGTGGTGCTGGCCATTGCATTGAAACTGGGAAAATACATCGAAGAAAAACTGCCGGATGTCAAGGTCATCTACACCAGGAAAACTGATGAGTTCATACCGCTGCATAAAAGAGCTGATATTGCCAACAGTCATAAAGCCGACCTGTACATATCCATCCATGCAAACGGCAATGAAAATCATCTTGTGGACGGAACCGAAACCCTTGTCCTTGGATTGCATCGTGCAGAAGAAAACTTTGAAGTCGCCAAAAAGGAAAACTCAGTGATACTGCTTGAAGATGATTATACCACTCACTATGAAGGATTTGATCCTAACTCTCCAGAGTCATACATGATTTTTTCACTGATGCAAAACCTGTACTTTGAACAAAGTATTAATTTTGCCGCTTACGTTCAGGATCAGTTCAGGAACAGAGCTGTCAGAAAAGACAGGGGCGTAAAACAACAGGGCCTGCTTGTACTGGCCAGAACTTCTATGCCGGGCGTATTGATTGAAACGGGTTTTATGACCAATCCTGAAGAGGAAGAATATTTAATGTCCGATAAAGGCCAGGACCTTATTGCATCTGCCATTTTCAGGGCATTCAGGGACTACAAGCATATGATGGAAAACAAAAAATTATATTTTGCCGGTGAGTTTAACGCTGCAGATTCTGATGACTTCAATCCTTCATCTGATACACTGGCACTGGCACAGTGGATTGTTATTCCTGTTGAAAACGCTGACAGCGGAAAGGCCGGACAAGATATTGATACAACAAAAGACAAGATTGCATTCAAAGTGCAGGTACTGGCTTCCATGAGAAAGGTTCCTGTTAATGATCCTCAGTTTAAAGGATATAAAGAGATAGAAGAATACAGGGTTGGCAAAATGTATAAATATGCATTAAACGGAGGTTCTTCATTTAAAGAGACCATTGCATACTGTAAACAATTACAGGCACCATTCCCGGGTGCTTTTGTCATCGCCGTAAAAGATAAAAACATTATTCCGCTTGATCAGGCCCTGAAAGAGATTAATTTAACAACCAATAACAACTGATCCATGAAAAAAATTTCCCGTGAAGCGAAGATCGGATTTGTAGCACTCATCACTATTGGCGTATTGATATGGGGCTGGAATTTCTTAAAGGGCATTAGTATTTTCAAACCCACTGATAAATATTATGTTGTTTACAACAACGTACAGGGATTGATAGAATCAGGCGTGGTTATGCTCAATGGTTATAAAGTAGGCCATGTAAGTGAAATAAGCTTTGATAAAGACAATTTCGACAGGATTGTTGTTGCAGTTGTACTTGATGACAATATTATACTTCCCTCTGGTACGGCAATGCTCATAGCAAGTTCCAGCTTAATATCCGACATAAAAGAACTGAGAATTATTTTAGGGGATGGCCCCGGATTTCATGAATCAGGTGATACGCTTATTTCAGCAACAGAACACGGACTGACAGATATTATTGGTCCGATAAAGGATAAGGCCGAGATTGTATTATCCCGGCTTGATTCAACTCTGGCTTCATTGAATGATATACTGGATATATCCACACGGGAACACCTTAAATCCACATTGGCTGATCTGAGTGTTTCAGCTGACGGACTGTCTAAATCACTTGCATCAGGCGGCAGTCTTGACCAGAGTTTTACAAACCTGGCCACTGTAACAGGTACGCTCAGTAGCAAAAATGAACAGCTATCGCAGACCCTGCAGAACCTGTCATCTATTTCCGATTCTCTGGAAAAAGCTGATATTAAGGCTGTTGTTGAAAAGGCCGACCAGGTTTTTGATAAGCTGGATGCAACTCTTGCGCAAATTAAAAGTGGTGAAGGTACTGCAGGCAAACTTATCGCCAATGACTCAGTTTATAATAATCTCAACAATGCTTTGTTCAGTCTTGATTCCCTTCTCATTGACCTGAAAGAACACCCGAAACGCTATGTTCATTTTTCGGTGTTCGGGAAAAAAGACAGATAATAAAGGGTAATCGGTATTCGGTATTCGGTGTTCGGTGTTCGGTGTTCGGTGTTCGGTGTTCGGTATTCGGCGTTCGGAAATTTTGGACTTGCAGTCGTCCTGTTGCCGCTATTCCTCATCTACCCTTCATGAAATCCGTGACGTCATCTTTATTCCCCATAACAACCAGGGTATCAGATGACTGTAAAATGAATTTTTCAGGCAGCTTTCCGGGGAATAATACTTTAGCAGACTCACCATTTCCGGCCTGAGACTGGCTGGTATAACGTTTTATGGCAATGATTTCAACGTTGTTCTTCTCTGTCAGTTTCTTAAAATCAGGTAACTGGCCCTCCAGAAAGGGGAAAACAGGTATTTCTGCAATTTTGATCTCTCTCGACAGCGGATAGATATCCTTAACGCCATCCATAGAAAGTTTCTCCGCATAAATAAGGGCTGATTCAAATTCAGGATTTATCGTGGTTTCAATGCCCAGGGAATTCATCACAGTGATATGAATAGAAGAGGTCTCGCGGGCAATGATATTTTTCGCTTTCATTTTACGCAGCAAGGCAGCGATCATCACCGAAGATCCGAAGTCGTGGCCAATGGCAACGACCACCATGTCAGCATCATTCAGCGGCAATGAACGTATGGCGTGGATATCTGATGCATCAAGACAGATGGTTTGTGAAATCCTGTCTTTATAAAACTCAACCTTTGACATGTCTCTGTCAACACCAATGACTTCATGCCCCATTGATGATAACGTTTTTGCCAGAGAAGCACCGAAATTGCCGAGACCGATAATCACAAAATTCATTTTGGTTGTATTAAGTTATAACAATATTATCTGAAGGATACCTGTAGGGCCGTAGTTTCGGATGGCCGACAAAAACCATCAGCAATGTAATGGTCCCCATCCTTCCGGTAAACATAAGCAGAATCAACACCATCTTTGATATCCATGACAAAGCTGATGTAATACCCAATGACAAACCCACCGTACCATAAGCTGAAAAACACTCGAAAACAATTTTTGACATGCTCAGGTTTGGTTCAAGCATATATATAACAAATGAGCCCGTTCCTAAAATGATCAGAGAAAAGAACATGATGGCAAAAGCCCGGTTAACAGCGCCTGGATCAATTTCACGCCTGAAGATCTCAAGTTTTTCTTTTCCCCTGATAATTCTGGTTATGTTTAATACCGCCATGGCAAAAGTAGTGGTTTTTATGCCCCCGCCTGCCGAAACAGGTGAAGCCCCAATCCACATCAGAGCTACTGTCAGCAATAAAGCAGGCGATGAAAGAACGGCCATGTTAACAACATTGAATCCTGCCGTTCTCGGGGAAATACTGCAAAAAAATGATGTGGCAATTTTTTGTGGCCATGCAAGGTCTTTAAGGGTATTATCGTATTCAAAAACAAAAATCAATAAACTTCCTGCAACAATCAGGATAAGTGTTGTAATCAATACAATGCGCGTGTTTATGTTGAAAAGGCCAAATGCAGGAACATAACGGAACCGTCTGATCTGCTTTTCATAAAAGTTAATGATTCGCGCTTTGATGAAGTCATAAAGGTTTAATATAACAGGGAAACCTATTCCCCCCAGGATGATAAGACAACCCATCACGTATAACAAAGAGGTGTTGAATCTTACCCGGCTGTCGAACATATTATCGGTAAATGTTGAAAATCCTGCATTACAAAATGCAGATACTGAGTGAAAAACCGCAACCCTGAATCTTTGAATCCGCTCAAAATATGCCGGATCAAGGGACAGATAAATGAGACCAACACCTATGCTTTCAACCAGTATCATAAACAAAACCACTTTACTCAGCGTGCTTTTTATGGATGAAAGACCGGGATGGTTAAGCCATTCTTTCAGAATCTGTTTCTCCCTGAATGATTGCGTTCCCTTGAAAAAGACTGCAAAAAAGCTGGTAAAGGTCATGATGCCCAATCCTCCTATCTGAATAAGAGCCAATATGATAGACTTTCCCACCATGGTAAAGTGGGTGGCCGTATCCACCACAATTAAACCGGTAACACACACCGCACTTGTTGAGGTAAAAAGGGCATCAATAAATGTTAATGGCCTTACGGTTGCCTGCGGCATCATCAGGAACAACGCGCCTGTGATAATAATAGAACCAAAGCTGACGATAAATATCTGCGGAGGATTAAGCTGTGCAAAAAATCTGAACAGGTCAAGCCGCGAAATTTCAAAAATAAACAGAAGAACAGCAAGAGATTTGTAAACCGGAGGCAAATGAAGAAGAGGGCTCAGTATAAAGGATTTCCCAAGAAGAATGCTTAAAGAAAATTCAAACAACAATATTATTCCCAAAACAAGATTCGTTATTACAACCTGCGAAACACGGCGTTCTGTCAGGATAAAAACAGCCCGGCCAACATATAACAAACCATTGCATGCAAAATATATCTTATAAAAGTCATCAATCCATTGCTGGGTAGCCGCTGATTGTGCAAAGCCTGTATCCCATATAGCCATAACAAAAGCCATAAAAGACACTGTGAAAATGGCAACGTTCGTATATGACCTCAGAAAGCTCTCATTACGCTTTAACCAGGGGAACCGATTGGATGTTAATTTAATAAGCATCAGAGAATTATCACTGATTTTTAAGATATTCAATAAGATCCTGACGTGCAAAAGACTGTTGATTACCGTCTGAAAGCCTCTTCAATGTTATCTTTTCTTCCTTTATTTCATTTTCTCCAATGAGGGCTATAAAAGGTATATTGCGTGAAACAGCATAGCCTATCTGTTTGCCCAGTTTAACGGTATCAGGATAAAGCTCAGCCCTGATGCCGGCCTCAAGAAGCTTTGCCTGCAATGAAAGACAAAACAAAGCCTCCTTCTCTCCAAAGTTGGCAATCATCACCTGGCTTGCTGCAGAGACATCTGCCGGAAAGAGCTTTAGCTGATTCATAACATCATATATCCTGTCGGCTCCAAAGGAAATTCCTACACCTGAAATACCGGGCAGGCCAAATATACCTGTAAGATTATCATACCGTCCCCCTCCGCATATACTCCCTATTTCCACATCTGTAGCCTTCACCTCAAAAATAGCGCCCGTATAATAATTCAGGCCTCTGGCCAATGAAACATCGAACTCAACGGGATTTAGAGTGGAAATATTTTTTAAGCCGGAAAAGATCTTGTGCATTTCTTCAACTCCTCTTAAACCTGTTGAAATGCCGGCCAGTGTTTTTGTCAACACTTCAAATTGCTCTTCAGCTTTACCGGAGATTTTAAGCAATGGCTTAATCTTACTGATGGCTTCCATGGGAATACCCTTTTCCCGAAGTTCAGTAAACACCTTTTCTTCACCCATCTTATCGAGTTTGTCAATAGCCACCGTAATATCAGTGATCCGTCCTGCCTCGCCTATGTATTCTGATATCCCTGCCAGAATCTTGCGGTTGTTGATTTTTATCGTAATCCTTATGCCCAGTTGGCTGAACACCTCATCCATGATACGGATGAGCTCAATTTCGTTAAGCAATGAATTGCTGCCTATCACATCGGCATCACACTGATAAAATTCGCGGTAACGTCCTTTCTGGGGTCTGTCTGCACGCCAGACGGGTTGTATCTGGTAGCGTTTAAAAGGAAAAATGATGTCATTCTGGTGCTGTACCACATAACGGGCAAAAGGGACGGTGAGATCATAGCGCAGGCCTTTTTCACAGATTTTAAGAGACAAAGCATTTGTATTCGTTGTTGGTTCCGCACCTTTCATAAAATCGCCGGAATTCAGGATTTTGAAAAGCAATCTGTCACCTTCATCCCCGTATTTTCCCAACAGGGTATCCAGATTTTCCATGGCCGGGGTTTCAAGCGGCAGGTAACCATATTTACTGAAGGCTGTTTTTATGGTGTCAAAGATATAATTGCGTCTTACCATCTCAACCGGAGAGAAGTCACGTGTTCCTTTTGGAATGGAAGGTTTCGGAATAGCCATAATTATAGTAATAATAACCGCAAAGTAAGCAAAGTTTGCGGTTAAACAATGATTTTGCTTCTACAATCCAATCTCACTAAGAACATCCTTTTTGAATTCTTCACATCCCTCTTCCCCTTCCTTCGGTGCCCAGGGGGCAAAGAATTTGTCGTCAGCAGGATCATAGGGCCCGTCCTTGACCTCATAAACAAGGGTTCCCTTTTCCAGTACCAGTAAAGTATGCCAGGTGCGAGGCTGTATTTCAGCGCCATAATGACCGGTTTTCGGATCAAGTATCATATAGTCCTCTATTTCCCCCTTATCACTGAATTCAACCACCACCACCCTGCCCTTCAGCACCAAAAAGGCCTCACGCTTATCAGGATTTTCATGTTTATGAGGCTGCACGTAAGTTTCAGGTTCCATAGCATGCAACATGCGGTTCATCGGATCTGATAACGCTGTATGAAAATTGTAATTTTTTCTCTTCCTGGCACTTTTTATGGCATCCTCAATAAGTCTGTCGGTGAGCTTTTTATCAATTCGTATCATTTATGGCGCTTTTTCTGCAAAAATAGAAAACCGGGCGAAATATAGAAAAACAGTCCCCTTTAAATCTTTTTATCAACATTCTGAAGAAATATAGATAATTGATTATCAGATTTTTAATTCAGAAGTAGCATTTTTGCATATAAATACAATCGCTCTTCATTGTATTGCCATTTTGTGGAATTGATTATTTTCGTGTAAACTAAATTATGAATACAATGAAAAAACTACTGCTGATTTTAACTTGTGTTTTGTTATGCCCATATCTGCTGAACGCCGGTGGTATTGTCACAAATACCAACCAGAGTGCCACATGGGTAAGGACAATGGTTCGTGATGCATCTACCGGTATTGATGCCGTATACTTCAATCCTGCCGGCCTGGTAAAACTGAACGACGGATTTCATTTTTCTTTGAATAACCAAACTATTTTTCAGAACAAAGATGTGACAGCCAATTATCCTACACTTAATCCCAACCCCAAGGAATACAAGGGTGATGTAAAAGCTTTGGTTTTCCCAAGCGCATATGCTGCATGGAAAAAGGGAAGACTTGCTGTATCATTCGGATTTAATCCTGTCGGCGGAGGCGGAGGTGCAGAATACAATGACGGCCTGCCCTCTTTTGAAATGCCTTTGTCAATATTGCCAACCGTTGTCGGGGGTGCTTTAACACAACTTGACCAGGGAATTCAACTGGCAACCGGCGTTGATCCTTTATTGCGTAATGTCACGGGTTATGATGCTGAAATATATTTTAACGGGAGCTCTGTTTTCTTTGGTTATCAGCTGGGACTTTCTTTTAAGATCACCGATATGATTTCTGTGGCTGCCGGTGCACGGTATATAACAGCAAAAAATACTTATGAAGGTTATATACGTGATATTATGATCGTTGCTGAACCATTAAATCCTGCTTTGGGAGGAACAGTAACACCCGGAAATTATCTCAGGACTATAGGAACTACATTTGGTATGGATTTAACTGCAACAGCCGCAATGTTGGATGCTCAGACCACTGATAAAGAAGTTGACGTTGAGGAAAAAGGTTCAGGTTTCACCCCATTTGTCGGAGCTCATTTATCATTGCTTGATGATAAATTGAGTATTGGTTTGAAATATGAGTTAAAGACAAAACTTGAACTTGAAACCACAGTAAATGACGGGAAAGACGGTTATGGTATGTTCATACAGGACTCCATTGTTCACAGTGATATGCCCGCCATGCTTTCCGTTGGTATAGGCTATGAAATTATTGACAACCTCAAAGCCATGGTTGGATTCCACTATTACTTTGATAAAAGCGCCAACTATGGAAAAACTCTGGATGCCGAACCTACAATTAATGTCACAAACGACAAAGTAATGGATAACAATTACTTTGAGATAGGTCTCGGACTGGAATACGGTATAACCGAAAACTTCTGTGTTAGCGGTGGTTATTTGTTAGCCAATTCAGGTGTCACCGAGGATTATCAGAGTGATTTGAGTTATAGTCTGAATTCAAATACTTTTGGCCTGGGCGTTGGAATAAAAATCATTGATAATCTTATGGTTAATCTGGGCGGTGCCTATTCCATCTATAAAGATGGCACAAAATCAGGCACCTATATATCCAGCGGATTGCCTTATTCTTATGACCTGAAAAAGAGTAACCTGATATTTGGCATAGGCCTTGATATCAGCTTCTAAGAGCTCTTTTTTATACATAAAAACCGCCGTATATCCGTTGAGATCTCCGGCGGTTTTTTTATTTGGTGACCTGCCTGCGCTGCCGCTACGGCAGGCAGGTTTGGCGATTTGGCGATTTGATGGTTTGATGATTTGGCAGGGAGTGTTCACTGTTTACTGTTCACCGGTTACTCCCTCAGACCACTGACAGGGTTGCCTCC
>JAFGTR010000025.1 GCA_016934055.1 Bacteroidales bacterium
AAAATGAAAAGATAAAATTAATGTTATTGCCACTTTTGATTAAGTTTGGTTTTTTTAATTCCCAATTTTTCCTATATTGCACCGGTACAAAAGAGAGAGTTATTAGAATTGATGAAAAAGAAAATTGTACTTGAATATACACTGAACTCTTCCCCAAAACTCCTGTATTCCCGTCTGAGCACACCGGGAGGCTTGTCGGAATGGTTTGCTGATGATGTTAACGTAAACGGTAACACTTATATATTTTTCTGGGAAGGAGAGGAATATAAAGCCGATGTCATACAGCGCCGGGAAAACAAATACATCCGATTTCGCTGGCATGAAGCTGAAGACCAGGAATCAAGCTGCCTGGAATTCAGGATAAGCCTCGATGAGCTTACAGGCGATGTTGCACTCATCATCACCGATTATGTTGAAGAGGAAGACCAGGACAGCGCCATTGAACTGTGGGATTCACAGGTGGGAAAGCTTAAACATGTTTTGGGGCTTTAACGGGAAATCCATAGTAAAAAGTCTTACCTTTGTTTCTGTTATCCTTATTTTCTGTCTGATTTAACCTTTTGACGTGAAACGATTGCACCGGCTCATAACGGTTTCATTTCTGGGTCCTTTTGTGCTGACTTTCTTCATTGTTCTGTTTCTGCTGTTGATGCAATTCCTGTGGCGATGGATTGACGAACTGGTGGGGAAAGGTCTGGAGTTTAACGTCATTATTGAACTGGTATCATACGTTTCAGCCAGCCTTGTCCCCATGGCCCTGCCTCTTGCCATCCTCCTTTCATCGCTGATGACTTTCGGCAACCTGGGTGAATATTATGAGCTCACCGCTATGAAAGCATCGGGAATATCTCTGCAACGCATTATGTTTCCGCTCGTCATCCTTGTCTTTTTTATCTCGCTGGCAGCATTTTTCTTTGCCAACAATGTTATGCCGTATACCAATCTGAAAATGAAATCGCTGTTGTATGATGTGCGGCAACAAAGGCCTGAACTGCAAATAAAGGAAGGTGAGTTTTATAACGGTATTGATAACTATACCATTCGCATAAACAAAAGACATCCTGTTACCAATGTTCTGTATGATCTGAGAATATACGATCATTCACAGCGGAAAGGCAATATGAATGTCACCGTGGCCGACTCAGGTAAAATGGAAATGACCGATGATAAGAGAAACCTGCTGATCACATTGTGGCACGGAAAGAGTTATTCCGAGATGGATGAAGATAAAAGGAAAAGATACAAAACCTATCCGCACCGGACCGATATTTTTGATGAGCAAAAAATTATTATTACCCTCTCGGGTTTTGATTTGCAGAGGACAGACGAAAGCCTTTTCAAAAACTATTACCAGATGCTGAATATCGATCAGCTCAGCCATGCCACAGATTCTTTGAATGAAGAACTTGAGATAAAGAACCGGCATTTTCAGCGTTCCCTCGTCAGTTATCATTATTTTAAAATAAGAGAAAGTACATTTCGGCCCGGACCTGTTCAGCATCATCATGCCGGAGAGGATTCTTCTTTAAAGATCCGGCCATTGAAGAAAACCGTTAACAATTTTGACAGCCTTTTCGCTTCTTATAGTCCCGATATTAAAAAAAGAATCGTTTCTTCTGCCCTTTCAAATGCAAGGTCAACAATAAGCTTTATTGAGAATACCGCTACCAATGTAAGGTATGACCAGCGAAATATCAGGAAACATGAAATAGAATGGCATAAGAAATTTACCCTTGCTGCAGCCTGTATGATATTTCTGTTTGTCGGAGCTCCGCTGGGTGCTATCATCAGAAAAGGAGGAATGGGCATGCCCACTGTTATTTCAACAGTGCTTTTTATCCTTTATTATATCGTCTCCCTTATCGGTGAAAAAATTGTCCGTGAGAGTATTGTTCCCAGTTACCAGGGAATGTGGCTCTCATCTTCCATTCTTCTGGTCGTGGGCATCTTTTTAACATACAAAGCGACCAATGACTCGTCGATGTTGAATGTTGATACCTACCTGAACTTTATACGGAAATTCATAGGTATTGATAAACACCATATGCTGGATAAAAAGATATACCTGTCCGGGAAATTCCAGATTATTGATTTGTCGCGCGATGACCTGCGTTCCCTTTTGCAGTCATTGTCCGCTCAGTCCTCATTATGCAGGGAATCGCTCCGTGAAAACAGAAGCCCTGGAAATATCTTTAAACAGCTCCTTCATCCCAAGGCTGATGATTGTCTTAATGACCTTATCGTTTCATATAATCATTTCTTTGAGAAGATTGTTATGAGCAAATGGTTTAGCATTAAATATATACGGGAGAGGTTGCAGGAGTTTCCGGTTTTCGAATTGCCTGGCAGAATTAAGTTACCTGTGAAGAAGGGATTACGCCTCATGACGATGATCATCTTCCCTGTTTTCCTCACATATTGTATCCTGTATTTCATTTCTCTTCGCAAAACGCTTTCAAAGCTTGATTTTCTTGAAGAGAAATCAAAACACCTTTCCGAATCACTGGAAACCCCTTCATTATTAATTGATATTGACAGCGGATTATGAAAATCCTTCAGGTCAGTAACAAATACCCCTTTCCGCCAAAAGACGGCGGAGCCATTGCGGTGATAAATCTGGCAAGGGCGATAACACAGGCAGGCTGTGAGGTTTCCCTTCTGGCCATGAAGACGCCAAAGCACAACGGAAAAGGTTCTGCTGCTGAAGATGGTTCATTTTATCATAAGATCAACCACGTATTTGTTGATACAACCATAAGACCTTTCCCGTTGCTTGCCAACCTGTTGTTTTCAAGTCTGCCTTATAATGCGGTGAGATTTATCGATCGCAGATTCAGCGATGTGCTGGCGGGCATACTGAAAAATAAATCATATGATATCGTTCAGCTCGAAGGGCTTTACCTGATGCCCTATGCAGATGTTATCCGCCGTGTTTCAAAAGCAAAAATTGTATTGCGTTCCCATAACATTGAACATGAAATATGGAAAAGGATTGCACAAAAGACCGGCAATTTATTGCTGAAACCCTATTATACTATACTGGCGAAAAGAATGGCTGCTTTTGAGGCATCCTTTGTTGACACTTATGACATGTTGGTGCCAATCTCACTGAGGGATGATGATTTTTACACACAGCTTGGCAATACTAAACCAAGTATGGTCATACCGTTTGGCATTGATACAACGCTGAAACCCTCTGAAACAGTTGTTCATAAACAGAATTCGCTTTTTTTTATCGGATCACTCGACTATATCCCAAACCATGAAGGTCTTGTTTGGTTCATCGAGAAGGTTTGGAAAAAATTTCTGCATCCTTTAAATATATATTCGTTTTATATTGCCGGACGAAATGCTCCGGCAGGACTCATAAAATACTTAAAGAAACAGGCTGTGTCTTTTGTCGGTGAAGTGGATGATGCCTGCAGCTTTATGAAATCCGGCGGCGTTATGGTAGTTCCCGTTTTGTCAGGTGGCGGTATCAGGGTCAGGATCATTGAGGCCATGGCCATGGGGATACCCGTTGTCAGCACTGCTATTGGCGCTGAAGGTCTTGATGTGTCTGATGGTTCGAACATTATGATCAATGACGATCCGCAAAGTTTTGCACATGCTGTTGTGAAACTTTTGGAAAATCAAACTTTTTTTACCAACATTGGAAAAAATGCAAGGCATTATATAGAAGAAAAAATGGATGCAAACCGCCTTGCAGGTGAATTATTAACCTTTTACAGGAACAATATTTAATGGGCCTTAAAACAGCTTTCTGGATCTTTACAGGCATAATTGTTTATGCCTATCTTGGCTATACCCTTTTGCTTGTGGTTCTTGCTTTTTTTCAGCGCAGTAGATCTAAAGCCTTTGAAAAACAGCCTTTTGAACCTCATCTTACACTTTTGATCCCTGCCTATAACGAGGCCGGAAGCATTGAAGCCAAGATGGAGAATTCAATGTCTCTGGACTATCCGAAGGAGAAACTTAATATTATATGGGTAACCGATGGATCAGATGATGAATCGTTGTCTGTTCTCAGTCGTTACCAAAACATTGATGTTCACCATTTACCGGAAAGAAAAGGTAAGATACATGCCATGAACCGTGGGATGAAACTGGTTTCAACGTCTTTTGTCGTGTTTACTGATGCCAATACCATGCTGAACAGGAACGCTATCCGTGAGATGATGAAGTATTTTGCCGATGCCAGGGTGGGATGCGTGGCAGGAGAAAAGCGTATTCAGGATAATAACGTGGAAAAGGCTGTTGAGGCAGGCGAAGGACTTTACTGGCGATATGAATCGCTGATAAAGAAACTTGAATCGAAGAACGGTTCAGCTGTTGGTGCCGTAGGGGAGCTTTTCGCCATAAGGACAGAAATTTTTGAAGAAGTCAGGGAGGATACCATCCTCGATGATTTTGCTATTTCACTGCAGATAGCATCACGGGGATACTTCATCAAATATGCTCCCGGAGCAAAGGGGACAGAAACAGCCTCCGTATCAGTAAAAGAAGAGCTGAAGCGTAAAATACGGATAGCCTGTGGCGGATGGCAGACGCTTTTCAGGATGCCACATCTGCTGAATATTTTTTCTTATGGTTTTTTATCGTTGAAATATTTATCGCACAAAGTATTACGCTGGACATTGGTTCCGCTTTCATTTTTCATGGCATTTATAACCAATATGTTGATTGTATGGGGAAGACCTCTGCTGTCTGATTTTTACGGATACCTTCTTGGTTTGCAGATATTGTTCTATATGGCTGTGATATGGGGCGCCCTGTTTAATAACAGGCGCACCAGAATTAAAATTCTGTTTGCACCTTATTATTTGTTTTTTATGAATTATGCTATTGTTGCCGGTATGATAAGATATCTGTCAGGCAATTATTCGGTGAAATGGGAGAAGGCAAAGCGCAGCTGACGTTTTTTATGTAAAGTTTTATCAACAAATGTTATTTTTGCCTTTTAAACTGAAAATTAACCTTACACTGGATTACAAAAATTTCAATAAACGATGGCCAAGGTAAAAAATAGTACCCTGATTGAGTTGAATACGATCCCGGAAGCCATTGAGGATATCCGTCAGGGTAAGGTCGTAATTGTTGTTGATGATGAGGATCGCGAAAACGAAGGCGATTTTATCTGTGCAGCTGAACTGGTGACGCCGGAAATTGTGAATTTTATGGCCACCCACGGACGGGGCCTTATATGCGCTCCCATCCAGGAAAGCCGTTGTGAAGAACTTGATCTTGAGCTTATGGTCAGCACCAACACTTCATTTCATGGCACACCGTTTACTGTGTCAGTGGATTTGCTTGGACAGGGTTGTACAACTGGTATTTCGGCCAGTGACCGGGCCAAGACCATAAGAGCCCTTGTTGATCCGGCTACAAAACCGGAAGACCTGGGCCGTCCGGGACATATCTTTCCTCTGAAAGCAAAAGCCAGGGGAGTCATTCGCCGGCCAGGACATACAGAAGCTGCTGTTGATCTCGCCCGTCTTGCAGGTCTTAAACCGGGCGGTGTTCTGGTTGAGATTATGAACGAAGACGGAAGCATGGCACGTTTGCCGGAGCTGATAAAGATCGCCAAAAAGTTTCATATCAAAATCATTACCATTAAAAGCCTGATAACCCACATCCTTAAAAATGAAAGCCTGATCATAAAAGGAGATAAAGCCAAACTGCCGACAAAATACGGTGTTTTTACAATCATCCCCTTTATACAGAAATCAAACAGGCTTGAACATGTGGCTCTTATCAAAGGAAGCTGGAAGAAGGACGATCCTGTGCTCGTTCGTGTCCACAGTTCTTGCATGACAGGTGATATTTTCGGTTCGTACCGTTGTGACTGCGGGCCGCAACTGCATGAAGCCATGCGGATGATTGAAGCTGAGGGCAGGGGCGTGGTTATATATATGAATCAGGAAGGTCGTGGGATCGGGATATTCAATAAAATCAGCGCCTATAAGTTACAGGACCAGGGCAGGGATACGGTTGAAGCCAACCTCGACCTGGGATTCGAGGAAGATGAAAGGGATTATGGCGTGGGAGCCAGCATCATGCATGAACTTGGTCTTGGAAAGGTAAGGCTGATGACCAACAATCCTATAAAAAGAGCCGGACTGGAAGGATATGGCATTACTGTCGTAGAAAATGTGCCGCTTAATATACCACCTAACGAACATAATCATTTCTACCTGAAGACCAAAAAGAATAAAATGGGTCATCTGCTTGATTTGTTGGAAGATGATGATTTTAAAGTTGACAGTGAATGACAGTCGTCCTGCCTTCTGAAGATAATACACCTTTTGCATACCCCGGTCCGGGCGAAGGAGAGGAAACTCTTTCTGATGCAGAAAAACTTCGTGTCGTTTTTATGGGAACACCTGATTTTGCCGTGACTTCACTGAAAAGTCTTATCGACGACGGTCAACAGGTGGTTGCCGTGGTTACAGCACCTGATAAACCGGCCGGAAGGGGAAGGACAATGCAGACCTCTCCGGTGAAAGATTATGCCCTGGCTTCAGGGATACCTGTGCTGCAGCCGATGAACCTGAAAGATAACAGCTTTGTTGAGTCTCTGAGATCGTATAAGCCCGACCTGCAGGTTGTTGTTGCTTTTCGCATGCTGCCCGAAAAAGTGTGGGAAATTGCAAAAACAGGCACAATTAATTTGCATGCCTCACTCCTGCCGCAGTATCGCGGTGCAGCTCCCATTAACTGGGCCCTTATTAATGGAGAAACGAAGACCGGCGTGACCACTTTTTTTATCAACAGGGAAATAGATACCGGAGAGATCCTGATGCAGGAAGAGGTCGATATATTGCCGGAGGATAATGCCGGTACGTTACATGACAGGCTGAAAATCACCGGTTCAAAATTACTTGTCAGCACCGTTCATGCCATTGCTTCCGGATCATATGTTCCCAAATCTCAGTCAGCTTTCATTAAAGCAGCTTCCCTTAAAACCGCTCCGAAAATAAGCAAAGAGGATTGCCGGATTAACTGGGAGCTGGCAGCCGGAGATATAAACAATTTCATCCGTGGGCTGAGCCCTTACCCAACGGCATGGTCGGAATTAAAAGGAGATGGCCGGACCATCACAGTGAAAATTTTCAGTTCGGAGGCCATTGATGAATCTCATACCCTGGACTGTGGATCAATTGTGTCAGATGGCCATACATATTTAATGGTGGCGACTGGTAGCGGGTTTTCCGGTATCAGGGAATTGCAGCTGGCAGGTAAAAAACGGCTTAAAGTAACAGAATTCCTGAAAGGATTTCCAAATCCGGAGCAGTATCACTTTTTAGTCTAATATGCCTCCGGCAGGTAAACCGTCTGACAGGCTGCATGACAACACGACAGCATGACAGCATGACTACACGACCACAAGACCACATCACTGAATACCGGTTACTGAATACCGCTTATCTTCCTGCCCACAACTCAACGCCCACATTCCTAACCACCAGCCACTCATTCGTCCATCTCAAAATACATTTCCTCTCCTTCAATGGATGGCTGGTCTTTTCCTTCTGGCTTAATGAGATTAATTTTAGCTCTCTTCAGAGGTCTTCTGAGTTGCAGGACTGTTCCTGCAGGGAGTTCTTTTTGCCAGGTCATCTGGTTTTTTTCATAGAGTTTTTCAAGTTTGATACCGTAAAGCTGAGATATGGTGTACATGGTCTCACCCTCTTTAACGATATGGGTACGGTTGCCCGGTGCAGCCGAATTTCTCTTTGGCTGGATATAGATCACCTGACCGGAGTCTATTTTGGCGTTGGCAGGCAGGTCATTATAGCGGGGCAGTTCCCATGGCAATTTATCCAGCTCATCAGATAAACTTTCAAATGTATCGCTCTTGCGGCCAATAATATATTGCACGCGGTTACGTTCATAAATTGCTCTGCCTTCCAGGGTATGGCTTTCTGTTGTCGGCCGTGTTTTATATTTTTTATGCCTGACAGGTTTGTAAGCAACTTCACTGTCCAATGTATACAATTTGTTTTCTTCAATGATCCTGATAAGGGATGTGGCATAGGAAGGATCGGTTGCATAGCCGGCTCTTTTTAGCCCTCTTGCCCATGCTTTATAATCAGTGGATTCAAGTTCAAACAGAAAATCATAACGGCTTTTATTCATGAGGTAATCCGAATGATCACGGAAAGACTCATAAACTGAATTGTATTTACGGAAACATTCATGTTTTTTGTCATCATCATGATGGACTCTTTTTCCGTTCCAGTCATCATGGCATTTTATACCGAAATGATTATTGGCTTTTCTGGCAAGCCTGCTGTTGCCATCTCCGGATTCAAGGCATGCCTGTGCCATGGTAATGCTGGCAGGAATGCCAGATCGCTTCATCTCTTTGATGGCCAGCTCCTGATACAGGCTGATATACTCTTCACGCGTTATCCTTCCTGACGATTGTCCTGCCCCTGTCAGGCATGTACCGGCAATCATGGTGAAGAACAGCAGGGATCTTATCATAAAACTATATTTGAGTTTGCGGTTCAAAACTACTTATTTGACAGCAGTAGCTTATGTTAAAAACGGCTGATATTATTAACAAATTGTGAGCAGGCTTGATGATATAATGAAAATTCCTGTGCAGTCGTGCAGCCTGCCTGGACGGCAGGCAGGCCATGCAGTCATGCGGTTTTGCAGTTTTGCAGTCATGCAGTCGTGTAGCCTGTCTGCAATCAGGCATGTCATGTGGTCTGTTTAGCTCTATACTGAGCGTCCGCTTGTGCCTTATATTTCTAAACTGAACCCCCGACCAGCTAATCATAAATATGCTTTAATTGTATTAACTCTTCGGGAGACACTGAGGGGAAGAACACCGAACGCCGAATACCTTCTGCCCTAAAACCCTTTCAGCTCCATGGTAACAGTGGGTATAAGCAGCAGGAAGCCAAGAAGGATGAGGATTAAAACAAAGGGCCATACCCATTTGAACCATTTTTCATACGGGATTCGCGCGACACCTAAAACACCCATTAACACCGGAGAAGCTGGTGTGATCATATTGGTAAAGCCGTCTCCGAACTGATAAGCCATCACGGTTGCCTGGCGGGAGAGTTCCACAAGATCGGAAAACGGGGCAAATATGGGCATGGTCAGGGCAGCCTTGGCTGATCCGGAGACCAGGATGAGATTGATAAAGTTCTGGATAAGGTACATGAATCCAACTGTTGCCACCTTCCCTGATCCCTTCATGCTTTCAGATAAATTATACAGTATTGTGTCAATAACCTGCCCATCTTCAAGGATGACAATAATGCCACCGGCAAGTCCTACAACCAGGGCTGCCGGCAGTATATCCTTAACGCCCTCAAGGAAGAGCTTTACAATTTCATCAGGTGACTTTTTCATGGCAACACCTGAAAAAATTCCCATGGCAAAGAACAGGGTTGCTATTTCCATGATATACCAATGATAACCCATTACTCCTGTTATAAGGTAAATAATGGTAAAGGCCAGGAGGAGCAAAATATAAAAATGAACTGATTTCCTGAGCGCCAGTATCCCCGTTATTAAAAATAAGCCTGAAAGTAACGGCAATACTGGAAGACGGAAATCGGGGGCATTTCCTATTTTAAAATGGCTCACAGGGTGAATGACCGAAAAAGTAATCATAACCGCCAGCAGTATGCCCCATGTAGTCCAGGCTGCGACCGGGGTATGATAGGCTGTTTTTTCCTGCGATGCCTTATCTCTTTCCCGCCAGTAGGCGTCTTCTTCAAAAACAGGAGAACACTTCGGGTTTCTTTTTACCCTTTGGGCATACCACAGAACGTAGACTATACCCACAATGTTGATGATAACCCAGCACAGAAACCTGTATTCAATGCCTGAGAACATCGGTAATCCGGCAATGCCCTGGGCAATTCCGATGGTAAAGGGATTCAGCATGGCACCGGCAAAACCAAGTCCCGCCGCTACAAAGACCATGCATACGCCGGTAATGGAATCATAGCCCATAGATATTGAAAGCGGTACGAGGATGATGATAAAGGCAATGGTCTCCTCACTCATGCCGAACACGGCTCCGAATAAGCTGAACATTAACATGACGAGGATGATGATGATATTGTTCACACCAACAATTCGCAGTAGCCTGAAGCGTTCAAGTCTTTTGGTGAAGTCAATAAATGTGAATATGCCGGTGTCTATTGCTCTGCTGTTGTTAACAATCCAGAATGCCCCGCCGATCATAAGGATGAATACGATGATCCCCGACTGTCGTGTAAATCCTTTATAAAAGGAAGAAAAGACCTGCCACCACTGCTGCACATTGTCGGTGTAATGAAACACCATTTCTTTCTTTTGGATGCCGTTTACTTTGGTGATCTTTTCTTCGTATTGGCCTCCGGGGATTATCCAGGTGAGTATGGCAGCCAGTATTAAAAGGTAGAATATAATAACAAAGGTGTGGGGTATTTTTTTAATCATAAGAGGGCATATCTGTGGATTAAATAATAAAGAGAGGAAATTAAACAAAATATGGGAGATATGAAAGGGGGAAGGTAACCTGTATTCGGTAATCGGTCCAACCGACAACATACAATCCACAACTGTGAACTGCATTTTTGTCGACTGTCGACTGAGGACCGTCGACCTCAAATATGACGAATGTCATGTTTTTGTAGATGAACGTTAAAGACATGGTTATAAACAGTCAAAAGCATCATTTAAATGCGTTCAGAACCGTAAAAACTGTATGATCAGAGGTTCGATTTATATTTATTCAACAAAAAATTATATTAATACACAATAATACTCAGATAATCAGCATATTAATATTTCTATTATCTGTTTTGTTTTTTGTTTTTTTTTATAGATTTGATAATATGAATAATTAGGAGTGATTATTCATAGGACGATTTGCTTAACAACCTATTATAAACCTAAAATTTCGATCTATGAAAAGAACGATTAGTTTTCTTGTGTGTCTTTTGCTATTTGGCTTTATGGCTGTTTATGCACAGGACATACAAATTAAAGGAACGGTTACGAGTGACGAGGACGGTGAACCGATTCCTGGTGTTTCTGTTGTGGTGAAAGGTACCAATACAGGAACAGCAACCACTGTTGATGGTGCATATACCTTAACAGTGCCTTCAGATGCTACGCTGGTTTTCAGTGCAGTTGGTTTTGAAACTGTGGAAGTGGCTGTAGCAGGACAGACCAATATCGATGTGGTATTAAATCCAACAGTTATTGGTTTGGATGAGGTCATCGTTGCGGCCATGGCAACAGGAACGCCGAAAAAGAAACTGACGGTTTCTGTCGACAAGGTCGGTGCTGATCAGCTCGAGCTGGTCCCTGCAACCTCCGCTGCATCTGCCCTCCAGGGCAAGGTTGCCGGTATCACGGTGATCAACAGCAGTGGTAACCCGGGACAGGAATCCGGATTGCGGTTGAGGGGTTCGACTCAGCTGACCGGTACCCAGGATCCACTGATCATCATCGATGGGGCTATCTTTCATGGAACCCTGGCATCCATAAACGTTGACGACATTGCCTCCTACGAGATCGTAAAAGGAGCTTCAGCATCGGCATTATACGGATCAAGGGCCGGCTCAGGTGTGCTCGTCATTACCTCCAAACGCGGTAACATCGTAAGTGAAGGAAAAACAGAGATTCGTGTCAGGAATGAATATGGTTTCCAGCAACTGGGAAAGAAAATTGACCTGGCTGAACACCATCCTTACCGGCTGGCAAGTGACTGGGAATCGGTTGATACCTATACAAAATACTATGGGGTTACCTATCCGTCCGATTACCAGGGAGGCCAGAGCGATGATCTGGTCGGAAGCCGGCAGTTGGATCATGACGCCTATATGGATAATCCCTATGGGATTTTGTATGATTACCAGGATGATGTTTTTACCAATGGTGAGTTTTATACCAATTATATTTCCCTTGCAACCAATACGGGAAAAACGAGAGTATTCCTCTCGTTTGAGAATAATAAGAACGAAGGTATCGTATGGGAAACCAAGGGATCAAGCCGTCAGAACTTCAGGGTGAACATCGACCATAACATCACCGATAAACTGAAACTGTCGACTTCAACACTGGTGAGATTGCTTAAAATCGATATGCCTCAGGCACGTGAAGCCACTGAATATGGCGGAGATGAGGCATTCGGCGGTGGCCAGGGTTCTTTTATTTTCAATATGCTTTTTATGGAACCTGATGTTGACCTGTCGCAAAAATCACCTTTGGGTTATGCATTTGAAGATTATTTTTATCTGCCTAATCCCTGGTCAGAGGAAATCGAAAATCCCAAACATGCCTTGTTCTATGAACAACGCGAACAAAAAATGCGCGGTGTTGTTCAGAACCTTTCGGCCAATTATGAACTTACCAAATGGCTTTCTGCCACAGCTGACTATTCATTTGACCGCGGATTTGGGTATTTTGACCGTATAAGGCCGAAAGGCTACCAGGCTGAGAGAGAAACCTATATTGACGGCCAATTGTATAAGCTGTCCACGGAATACCTCATGCAGACTTTCACCGGATCACTGAATCTGTACAAGCAGTTTGGCATTGTCCTGGCCAAAGGTAAACTGGCCTATATGTATGAAAATTCCAAGTACAATGATTTTGCAGTAACCGGTAACGGACTCGCCGCCGCTGAGATTACATCGCTCGACGGGATCACGGGGGCAAAGAACATAGAGTCCTGGGAGGAACAGGAAATAGCCAGGGACTATTTTGGAATCCTTGACCTTGATGTGAAAGACCGCTATTTGTTCTCTTTCCTCTATCGTTATGACGGGTCTTCACTGTTTGGTGAAAACAACCGCTGGAATCCTTATTACAGGGTATCAGCCGGATATAGAATAACCGAAGATTTAAAGATTCCCGGTTTTCAGGAATTGAAAATAAGGGGTGCCATCGGAACCTCAGGCCAACGGCCCGGATTTGACTACCAGTATGAGACCTATTCGCTCTATCAGGGTAACCTGAGCAAGAGCACTATTGGTAATAAAGACCTGAAACCTTCCGAAACAACAGAAATGGAAGTCGGGCTGAGCGCTGAATTCCTGAACAGAGTCAGCCTTGAAGTAACGGCTTCACAGAGTGAGACAAAAGATGCTTTTGTTGCTGTCCCGCTTTCTGCTGCTACCGGTTATTACGCACAGTGGAGGAATGCTGCCACACTCGAAGGTAAGTCTTTTGAAGTATCGCTGGGTATTGATGTTATCAGATCGAAGTCGGTTACATGGGACTGGAATTTCACCTTCGACAGGGTGAGGCAAAAAGTGAAAGAACTTGATGCTCCCCCGTTCCAGGTTGGCCCGGGTGCAAACGAAGTGTCAGCTTTCTACCTGAGAGATGACGAAACCTTTGGTATGATGTACGGCTACGACTGGGTTACAAGCCTTGATCAGATGGCAAACCAACTGGGTGAGGGCGAAACTATCGAAGACTATACCGTTAACGGTGACGGATATGTCATTGCAGCCGGAACAGAAGGGACCAAGGCCGAGACGCCTATTGCGCTGGATGAGGATAATGACGGTACCAACGATTTCGTGAAAATTGCCGATATGAATGCCGACTTTAACCTGGCCTGGAATAGTGTTTTCAGGTATAAAAATGTTGGTTTAAGTATGCTGTGGCACTGGAAACAGGGCGGTGATATCTACAATGTCACCAAACAATGGTTGTACAGGGATAACAGGCATGGTGACATGGACTGCTTCGACAGGCCTGCCAATGAAAAGAAAGCCCAGAGTTATTACCAGGCATTGTACAGTGCAGCCAACGTAAACAGCCATTTTGTTGAAGACGGCACCTTCCTGAAGCTCAGGGAACTGTCTTTATTCTATACCGTATCGGGTAATTTCTTCCAGAAAGCCGGTATTCCTTTTGTTAAAGGGCTGAAGATAGGAGCTTTGGGACGTAATGTTCTTACCTTTACTAACTATTCAGGTTTTGATCCTGAAGTTTCGGCCGGTAGCGACCTTACCAACTATGCCATGGATATATACAACTATCCTAACTTCAGAACTTATACCTTCTCGCTTGAACTGACCTTTTAATAACCTGAAAACGTAATAGAATATGAAAACATTTAACAGATATAGTTTGATCTTCCTCTTGATGTTAGGGTTAGTTACCTTTTTCAGTTGTGAAGATCTGAATGTGGAAAACCTTAACAACCCTGATACAGAGCGGGTTTTGGGTAGCGCCGAGGACGCCAGGAACGTGCTTGAAGGGTCATTTCTGACCTACTGGCAATCCTTTAAACAGACGAACATTCATATAACCTCATTGGTTGCCGCTGACCAGTTTTCCTGTTCATGGGGTAACTTTAACATGCGCTGGTCATCAGCAGAACCGCGTATCCCTTGGGATAACACGGTTACCGCTCCGAACGACCAGGTGAGTGAAAACTTCTGGAACTGGTCTTATGCAGCCTTGTCACAGGTTAATGATGTCATCAGGCTGATACAGGATGGAATGGAGATCGGCGAAGGAGGCAGCGAAAATGACGGACTCCTGGCCTATGGATATTTTATGCAGGGATGGATTATTGGCAATATTGGCCTTGCTTTTGACAAGGGCTTTGTTGTAAAAGAGTATACCGATCTTGCAACCCTTGATTTTCAGCCTTACCAGGAAATAATGGATTCAGCTGTTGTTTCAATGGAAAATGCCATTGCCTATGCAGCAAAAGGTTCTTTCGAACTGAGCTCTACCGTTATCAACGGGGTGACTGTTGATGATGCCCTCATTTCGGGTCTCGCCCACAGCTTTATAGCAAGATTCCTGGCACTGACGCCCAGGAACAAGGCCCAGAATGACGCTGTCAACTGGCAGAAAGTGCTTGATCATGCCAACCTGGGTATCACTGAAGATTTCGGACCGCAGGGTGACGGCTCGCCCTATGAAGGCGCTACCTGGTGGGATGAAAATATTATCTATCTTGTAAACCCGGGCTGGGCCAGGATTGATAACCGGATCATCAACCTGATGGACCCTGCTTACCCGAAAAACTACTGGGCTGATGGCGTTGCACAGGTTGTACATACAGGCATGAACCCGGGCGAAGCTCTGTCGAATGATGCCCGCCTGCTTTCTGATTTCGAATTCCTGCCGGCCGTTGACTTCCGTCCGGAACGCGGTTACTGGCACTTCACCAATTACCGGTGCAAACGGTTTGATGATAACATGTGGTTAGGCCTTGGAACATTACATGAATTCAGGGCATACGAAAATGAACTTTACAAGGCTGAAGCAGCCGCCATGTTAGGCCAGCTGGATGTAGCTGTGGGGATTCTGAATAATGCCGATCTTCCAAGGAAGGCAAGAGGTGAACTGGATGATATAGCCGCAGGTGCTTCTAAAGATGATATCCTGAAAGCCATATTCTATGAACGTGATATCGAGCTGATTGCCCAGGGATTCCTGCTAGGTTTCTACGATATGAGAAGAAGGGATATGCTTCAGATTGGTCAGTACCTTCACTATCCTGTTCCCGGCAAGGAACTTGAAACCCTGGGACTGGAAATATACACATTTGGCGGCGTTTCTAAGGCCGATGGTGTGAATACATCAAATGGCGGCTGGTTTTAATAAATTTAAAACTTATTTATCGTATGAAAAACATATTAAAATATATTGGTTTCGTAGTTTTAGCAGGACTGTTATTAACAACATTCAATGCCTGCGAAGAGGAAAATGACTACGATTATAATAAGATTGTTCCTAAGATTGTCGGCGGTATCAGCGGACCATCCGTAGTGTTGGCTACCGGTGCCAAAGACGAGGTCTATAAAGTGCTTCACCGCGGTGGCTCAACATTTACATGGTCAGTTACCGGCGCTGATGCAACTGTTACCCTGGATCCTGAGTTCAGCAGTATTGCCAATATCAGGTTTAACCAGTCATCAGTCGATAAGGCAGCTGTTGTCACTGTAACGGAAACCACCATGGCCGGATTAACTGCCAGTGCAACTTACGATGTCAGCCTGAGTGCATTTACACCGCTGACATGGGATGATTTTGTCGGTACCTGGGCAGGTGAAGACGAAGATGGTCCTGTTAGCTTTGAGGTAACCAAAGGCGATGCTGAAAACTCCATTGTTATCAATACAGACGCAAATGGAGTGCCGGGATTGTTTTATGGCATATACGCCGGTTGGGGTGAAGCATTCCAGCCCGGCTTTGGCAACGAAGGCAATGCCGTCGTTGATGTTGACCTGGCTACAGGTGACCTCACCATTGCTCCGCAATACTGGGGACAGACATTACCTGGTCCGTATGATTACTTCCTGTATGGCTCGGGATATTACAACGGTCCGGTTATGACGCTTACCTACAGTATGAACTTCGACGATACTTATTCTGACGATTACTATGTTTATACTACGGTCTTTACCAAGCAGTAAACGCAGGTAAGATTTCCTTATACTAAACTGTCAGACGCCCCAAAGGTGTCTGACAGTTTTTTTTATTGAGACTCAGCAAATAATTGGCGATGCCTTACCCCGCTCCGTAGGAGCGACCTGTTTGTGGAAAAGGATTATTTTTGTAATAATAATAATTAAAAACTATGGCAAATACCTACACGCAAATATACATTCACCTGGTTTTTGCGCCATTGGGTCGTGAAAATGTGATTTCAAAAAAACATAAAGAGGAAATACAGAAATATATCACAGGTATCATTCAAAACCGAAAACATAAATTGTTGGCTATTAACTGTATGCCAGATCATGTTCATATTTTCATCGGTTACCAACCGTCCCAATCATTGCCGGATTTGCTCAGGGATATAAAATCATTTTCTTCAAAATTCATCAATGATAAAAAATGGATGCCGGGTAAATTTCTTTGGCAGGAAGGATATGGCGCATTTTCATATTCCAATTCGCAGATTGATAGTGTTATAAAATATATAAATGCACAGGAGGAACATCATAAAAAGGCATCTTTTAAAGAAGAATATCTTAAAATTCTTAAGAAATGTAATGTTGAATACAATGAAGGTTATTTATTCAATTGGTTATAATATAACTGGCCGTGCTACAAACAGGGCGCTCCTACGGAGCTTATGACTGAAGGCACATGTTTTGCTACAAACAGGGCTCTCCTACGGAGCTTATGACTGAAGGCACATGTTTTGCTACAAACAGGGCGCTCCTGACGGAGCTTATGGCTGAAGGCACATGTTTTGCTACAAACAGGGCGCTCCTGACGGAGCTAAATTTACAAGGTATAAAATGCTTTTTCTGAATTTCCTTCCTTCGTTTTTAATAATCGGTGTTTTTTAATAGTTTTGAGCAATTTTATACATCATTCCCTGTTTTTCTTTTATATGAAAAGGCTGTTTATCGTGGTGTTACTCTTAATATCCTTTACGGGAGGTTGGGTGTTCTCACAAACCCGCACCGTTACAGGTATTATCATCAACGCTGAAGACAGCCTGCCCCTGCCGGGAGCAAACATCGTGGTCAAAGGCACCGAGATCGGAGCCATAACCAATATTGACGGTTACTATTTCATTGATGTACCGCTGACCTCAGATACCCTTCTTTACAGCTTTGTTGGCCTTCAATCACAAGCCGTTGCCATTAACGGCCGGCAAAACATAGATGTCGTATTATCATCGGGATTCTATGAAGTCAGGGAAGTGGTGGTTACAGCCCTGGGCATAAGCCGTGACAGCAAAGCGCTTGGATACAGTGCCACCAGTGTCAACAATGAAGAGATTACCCGCAGCCGTGACAGAAGCCTCCTGAATGCTTTACAGGGTAAGGTTGCCGGTGTTAACATCAGCGCTGCTTCCGGAGCCCCGGGATCTTCCACACGTATTTTGTTAAGAGGACTTTCATCGCTGGCAGGCTCCAATCAGCCCCTTTTTATCATCGACGGCGTTCCCGTTAACAACAGCTCTTCCGGAAGCACGTCCATAAACGGGGGTATTGACTATGGCAATAAGATGAATGATCTCAACCCCGAAGATATAGAGTCGGTGTCGGTTCTTAAAGGAGCCTCAGGCGCAGCTCTCTATGGCTCAAGGGCAGCCAATGGCGTCATCATCATCACCACAAAAAAAGGTGAACAGGAACAACGTAAGCCGCAGGTTACACTGACCAGTTCAATGGGTTTTGAATATCCTCTGCGCCTGGTTCAATATCAGAATGAGTTTGGACAGGGCTTGTATGGCGACGCCGTGGCCTATGAAAACACAAGCTGGGGCCCGGCATTCGACCATAAATTTCATTACTGGGGCAATGAAATCGATAATACGCTGAGGATAAAATCTTACCAGGGCCTTGAAAAGAATGTAAGGGAATTTTTCGTGACGGGCAGGAGCTATAACAATGCTCTTTCAGTATCAAGCGGCAACGAACAGATGTCCTATTACCTGTCTTATTCCAATATCATCCAGGACGGTATCTTTCCTACCAATTCCGACAGTTATTCCCGGCATACCATCTCACTCAGAAGTATGGTGAACCTCTCCAAGAGACTGGTAACCACTATCTCGGCCAATTATGTGAAAAAGAACAACCGTTTTGTGACAACGGGCCAGGGTGAGCAATCGGTATACAATCAGGTTATGCAGACACCCCGCGATATCAGCCTGCTCGAACTTGAGGATATTGACAGCAAATGGAATAACCTTGATAATTATTATTCCCTTTATACGGTCAACCCCTATTTTTTGCTGAAGAAGAACGGCAACCGCAATAATGAAGACCGTTTTTACGGCAATTTCGACCTGGACTACAGCATAACAAAGCATCTTACTGCCAAATTAAGGTTGGGAGCAGACCTGTCACATGAGCAGGCAAAATTGTGGAGAGCCGTTATTGAACCAAAGGGTAATAATGAATTTGCCTCCGTTTATGAGCCGGGTGTTGTTAATGAGTCTAACTCTGCGGTGCGTCAGTTTAATACTGATATACTGCTTACTTACAGCCGGAAATTCGGAAAATTTTCTGTTGATCTGCTGGCCGGCCATAACCTTAATGAACGTTCATCGAACAGCCTTTATGCTGCTGTGAGCAATCTCACCATACCTGACTTTTACCAGCTCTCTAACTCATCTGAAACACCTGTGGCTGACGGTTCTTACGGACAGCGCAGGCTGGTAGGGGTTTATGGCAGCGCCGATATCGGGTTTAAGAGCCTTTGGTTCCTTTCGTTAACCGTGCGCAACGACTGGAGTTCAACTCTGCCGAAACATAACAATTCATTTTTCTACCCTGGTGTCAGCTCATCACTGGTATTTACTGAATTATTCCCCGGTATCAAAAAGGTTATGCCTTTTGGCAAGCTGAGAGTTGCCTACACAAGAGTCGGCAATGACGCCGGGGCGTATCAGATTAACACGGTCTTTGTGAATGCAGGCCATTCCGACGGCTATGGATCACTTCGCTATCCTTTGCCTAACGGTGTTAACTCTTATGAGGTCAGTAATCAGATCGGCAATCAACAATTGAAACCTGAACTCAGCAGCGAATTTGAGGCCGGCACAGATATACGTCTTTTCAACAACAGGATGAGTATTGACTTTTCATATTATAACAAGGTTACAACTGATCTGATATGGCCTGCACCACTGGCCTCCTCTTCGGGGTACAGTTCAAAAGTTATTAACCTGGGGAAAATTACCAACAAAGGGGTTGAAGCTTTGGTAAATATAACGCCTCTGAAAGGCAAGCATTTTCAGTGGGATATTACATTGAATTTTTCACGCAACCGGAACCTGCTGGTTGAACTGAATGATAATCTTGACCGTATTGTTTTTAATGCCCTGGTGGTTGAGGGCGGACAGCAAATCCATTATGTCGGCAAACCCGGCAGGCCGATAGGTATCTTTGAAGGACGGACCGTCATGCGCGATGAACAGGGCAGGATCGTGGTTGATAATAACGGATTGCCAAAGGCTGCTGAAGATCTTAAAGAATACGGTACGCGTGAACATGATTTTATAGCCGGAGCTGGCACAGGATTATCATACAAAGGCATACGGTTATCGGTGAATTTTGATATCAGGCAGGGCGGTATAATGTATTCCAGAACAAAAGATATTTCGGTATGGGCCGGAACAGTTCCCGCTACCCTCTATAATATGCGCGAACCGTTCATCATACCCAATTCAGTATATGAGGTGGATCAGGATGATGCCGGCAATCCTGTTTATGCTGAAAATACCATTCCCATTAATGACGTTACCCTTGTTGATTACTGGGGCAACGGTGGTACAGGCCTTGACGGGAATTCATTTGTCGATAAGTCATTTGTCAAACTCCGCGAAGCTGCCCTTACTTATGACGTTCCGCAAAGCCTGCTGGCTAAGGTGAGGATAAAAGGGCTTGAACTCAGTGTGACCGGAAGGAACCTGCTTTTGTGGACACCAGGAGATCAGACTTATATTGATCCTGAACAGACAACATTTGGCAATGACCTGGTTGCGGATTTCGGAGAATACGGGGCACAACCGACGGTAAGAAGTGTTTCATTCGGATTGAGGCTTTCCTTTTAATGAATTATAGAAGATTATGGCGTTACAAACTAAAAATATAAGTGATATTCAGACTGTAAGAGGATCAGCATCTGTTGCCCCGGTCTTCAGACCGGAGACCAATATGATAATGTCATCGAATGTCTCCATCCTCAAAATAATCATTGCCTGCTTATTGATCCTGGGCTCTTCCTGCGAAAAATGGCTCGATATCAATAAAGATCCCAATAATCCCGAGGATGCCAATGAAGAACTGACACTGGCTGCAGGCATATCTTCTGTTGCCTATGTATACGGGGGCAAATACCAGGTACTGGGGGCCCTGTGGTCACAACACTGGACACAATCACTTGGCGCATCACAATATACCGGGCTGGATTCATATGACATCAACAGCAGCACATACAACGGCCAGTTTAATGAGCTTTATTCCGGAGCTCTTGCCAACCTTGAATATGTGAGAGAACTTGCTGCCGGCAATCAACACTGGCGTTACTATCTTATGGCAACGGTAATGCAGTGTTATACCTATCAGCTTCTGGTCGATCTCTATGATCAGGTCCCGTTTTCCGAAGCGCTCAAAGGTGATGAAGGACTTGTTGCTCCGCATTATGAAAACGGACCGGATATTTATGACAGTCTTATTGTCCGTATTAATTATGCACTTTCTAAGGATATTGAATCGGAAGATGCCGAAAAAATTGGCATTGAAGATATTCTCTTTGGCGGTAACATGAGCCGCTGGGTTGAATTTGCCAATACACTGAAACTGAAAATATATCTCCGCCAGGTGTATGCAAGGCCACAGCTGGCTGAGGAAGGCATACGGGCTTTATATGCCGATCCGGAGGTGAAATTCCTTGAAGCTGATGTTGCCATGACGCAATTTACCAATGAAACAGGACGGAGAAATCCTTTGTATGAAACTGAGATCGCTGTGCTGGGTGTCAATCCGAACCTGGTTATGAGCAATACTTTTTTAAGCTTTATGAATGATAAAGGTGATGTTGAAAGACTGGATGCCCTGTTTAACTATCCCGAGCAGGGATCAGGCGGACACAAAGCACTTGTTCAGGGCAATTACAACGATCCGGATGAGCCAACCGGCACAAACAGTACGAATTATTCAAAGCCGGTGCTGCTGCCGCTTGAACCCGTTTATCTGATGAGCTCAACAGAGTCTTTGTTGCTGCAGGCAGAGGCTATCGCCAGGTATAATGTGAAATCATATACTGCAGGCAAAGAATTGTACCACGATGCTGTCGACAGGGCCTTTAACAGGCTTGGATTTGCCAATGGAGAGGCCTATTACGGGCCGGGTGATCCATATGAATTTCCCGCAGAGGGAAGTCCTCCTGAAGAGTATATCAAATCAATCATTACACAAAAATGGGTGTCACTGGCTAATATTCAAAGCCTTGAGACATTCTTTGAGCACAACCGTACACATTACCCTCCTGAGAGTGACCTTCCTGCAACAGATAATAACTATATTCCGGGCGAGCTGACAGTTTCGGTCAACAATGTCACAAGCGGGAGATTCCCAAAGAGACTGATTTTTCCTGAGACTGAATATTCGGGTAATCCAAATACGCCGGAAAAAAAGGATGTGACCGAAAAAATCTGGTGGGACAAAAAAATTGACGAATAGACAAACATGAGGAATGTCTTTAAAATATTATTTGTTTTAGCTTTTTCATTGATATTGTTTTCATGCGAGAAATGGTATGAGACAGCTGATGTGTCTCATGAGTCTTATTTACCAGAGTTTACACTTGTCGGAGGGGATTTCATTTCAATTACACGACAGGATAGCGGCGAATTTGATGATCCGGGGGTTGAAGCCAGGGTTAACGGCACTCTTGTTAATGTGTATTATTTGTATAATTATGTTGACATAACAGAATCCGGCGTATATATTGTGTTATATTATGCCGAAAACCCTGAGGGCTTCTCCAAGACTGCTGAACGTATAGTGGCTGTGACCGAAGAAGATGTATCAGGTAATGATCTTTCGGGGACTTATACAGGCACAAACTGGGATCCTGTGGAAGTTACAGTGATAAAGGTTAATGAAAAGGGCTTATATAAAATGGATGACGTCATGGGCTTTCCGGGTTTCCCTATGCCTGGCAGATTTGTTGATATGGGAGACGGAGACCTGGTATTGCTGCACGGAGAGGGCTATTTTGGTGAATATGATGCGTCTGACGGACAATATACACAACGCACCTTATCATGGAATGTAAATTTACTGACAGATCCATACAAAGGCTATGTGATTCCTGTAACCTGGAGAAAAGTGGAGTAAAAATGTACAGATTATCAATTACCTGCATATATAATTGTCTTTTTTCGATAGGGAAGAGAATGACCATTTTGTATGCTGTATGTATTCTTTTGGTTACTTTTTCCTGCCAGCAGGATGATTACGATATTGAATATCAGAATGGAAATCCTAATAACCTCGTTGGTAACTGGAGAGCCTTTGAGTTTCAGGGCGGTGCCTTCGACCTCGATAAGCTGTCGGATGAATATGACCTGGTGACGGCTCTGGATCCGAATTCTACTGACAGTCTGGTTATTGACAATCTGTATAATTCAGGAGTAAGAGTTAAAGCCTTTTATCAGGATTCGTCTTTCACTGTATCACATGGCAGGCAACTTGAGGTGATCAACATGGGACAATACGGTATATATGCCGTTTCAGTCACCGGTGAGTTTCAGAGCACCGAGGAAGATGGTGATTTTCTTGTGATGAATGTTGGCCTGTACGATCAGTATGCATCGGTGGTCGATACTGTTCTGATCTGGGCCTTTCGAAAAACCGGCTTTGAAGATACTGATTTTCAAAGCCTTTTAAATAAATAAAAGGGCTGTAAGCCTGTAAATAGATGATGAAGAAAAAAAATATCTGGTATGGGATTCTTTCCGCTGTTATAGTGTGTGCCTTGATTGCAGTCGGATTATCAAAGGCAGGATTTAGGGAAGAATCGGAATTGAGAGTTAAAAAGGAAAAGAAGAGCAAAAAAGGCTTTGACCGTCCTGATGAGTATATGCGTTATTTTCAGGCTATTTCAACACCCATAGGGGAAAAGCAATCAGGTTATAAGACCAATTACAGGTTTTATGAACTGGCCAAAGCAAAAAGAAGTCATGCCCGGCTGAAGTCTGCAAAAGAGATTTTCCCCTGGGTACAGCGGGGGCCCGGGAATGTAGGGGGGAGGACAAGAAGTGTTATTGTGGATCCTGACGATCCGACCTTTAAAACATGGTATGCAGCTGCGGTAAGCGGAGGCATTTGGAAAACAACAGATGAGGGCAAAACATGGACCAATATAACACCCGATTTGCCAAACCTTGCAACCAATACCATGGCGATGGCCCCGTCTGATCATAATACCATATATGTGGGGACAGGTGAAGGTTATGGCGGTGTTGGCATGGTCGGCGGAAATGGCGTTATTAAATCATCTGACCGGGGATTGACCTGGGAGATTTTAGCTTCAACTACCATGAATGATAATTTCAATTTCGTTAACAAATTGCTGATTGATCCGGCTAACGAAGATATTGTACTGGCTGGAACAAATAAAGGAATATTCAAATCTGATGACGGAGGACAGACCTGGATTACTGTATATGAAAAAGGCTATGCTGTTCAGGATATTATTGCCGATCCGACCGATTTTTCCATACAATATGCCGGTGCATACGGATATGGGATTCTTAAATCGGTGAATCGCGGTGATGCATGGACGTCATGCAACAATGGGATAGGTGAGGGTGGACGGTTCTCCCTGGCCATTTCGCCTCAAAGCCCGAACAGAATATACACCAGTGTGGAAGCTGTAGGGTATGAATCAGGAAGTGAAACCCTGGAGACTCATATCTATATATCATCTGATTATGGACTTAACTGGGCAAAATATGTTTCACCGACTAATTTTCTTGGAAACCAGGGCTGGTTTAACAATGTCGTATCCGTGCATCCGTTTAATGAAAATCTCATCTATGTCGGGGGTGTTGATCTGGGGCAGATTGAATTGCTTCCCGGCACTTCCGTGAGTGAACCCATGGTCAGGCGGGTGGATACAGCCGGTACAGGTTCATTCATGGAGTTTATAAACTTTGGCGGCCGTTATCTGGGCGGAGGCATGTCAACCGGAGATTTGGAAGATGGCACCGACATACTGTCAAGCGACTGGGTGTCTGTCGAAATACGTTTCGGCCCTGGCATAAAACAGAAAGCCCATCGCTTTACTGTTCCTGATGGTGAAGGTGCAGGTGTTCCGCCTGAAGATTACGCCTATATGGATTATGTAGATGTTCCTTTTGAAGCCTGGGATACCAAAAACGACAGACAGCTTATGCTGTCTTTCCGTGATCAGGAAAGAGACGGAGCGTTCAACCTTATAGAACGTATACTGGATGACGATATTTCAGGGCGTGAGTACTTCTTTGTCCATGCCCTTCCTTATAATGAAGATATTGCATCAGCTCAAATTGCAAAACAGGGAGGCTATACCTATAAACAGCTTTATTTTTTCTGGCCAACGCTGGCTGAAGATGCTGAATGGAATCCTGATGCCTTGCCTCAGGCAGACATCACCATAGAATACGGGTTTTTCACCCTGCATAACCAGGGAAATGTTACGGTGTTGGCCGATTACCGGAAGAACAGCAATCTTCATGTAGACCATCATGAGATTCATGCGGTTGTGACAGATGAAATCAATAAGAAGTTTTTTCTGCTTGATGCGAACGACGGGGGACTTGGAATATCATTCAACGAAGGCAACACATGGGAACAACTGGACAATGGCTATATCACAACACAGTTTTACGGTGTTGCCAAGAAACCCTGGGCTAATGAATATATAGGGGGGATGCAGGATAATGGCACATGGCAGTCACCTCAGGGTCAGGAAGCAGGCAGCCTGTCGGAATATGATGATAAAATCGGCGGCGACGGCTTTGAATGTCTCTGGCATCCCTGGTATCCCCAGCGTATTCTTGGCAGCTCATACAATAATTATTTTTATGTTACCAATGATGGTGGTGAAACATGGCGAAGCGCTGACCAGGGTATTAATGGGGACGGACCTTTTGTGTCACGGCTGTCGCATTCACGAAATAATCCCGATGTTGTTTTTGCTGTCGGCAGCAAGGGCGTATTCCGGCATGACAATTTTGGTATAGGCCGTTATGACTGGAAGACCATAACGATTGGCACCGGATGGACAATAGGCAATGCTGTTACCAATCAGCATAATGTAGAAGTCTCACTCGCTGCTGATTCTGTTGTATGGGCCGGAGCCGGCATGTATGCCAGTCCCGATCTGCATCTTTTTGTCTCAACTGACAGGGGTAGCAGCTTTGACTCTGTACCAAACTTCAAAGATGTTGAGCTTGGATATATAAGTGGTATTGCCACTCATCCCCATGATGCTGCTACCGCTTATGCGCTTTTCTCCCTCAAAGGTAAGCCAAAGATCCTCCGTACAACAGATATGGGCAACAGTTGGGAAGATATAACGGGTTTCGGAACAGGCGATTCAAGCCTCAACGGATTCCCTGATGTGATGGTTTACAGTTTGCTTGTCATGCCCTATTCAGGTATTATATGGGCAGGGACGGAAATTGGCATTTTTGAATCAATAGATGACGGTCTTTCATGGCACTATGCTGATAATGGCCTTCCGGCTGTGTCGATCTGGCAAATGGAGATTATCAACCAGCAACTTATTGTTGCCACTCACGGCAGGGGCATATGGACCCTGGATCTGACCCTGGTAGGTGTGCCGGAAGGAAAGACGGGCGGACCGCAGTCCCTTTTAACCTTATATCCCAATCCGGCCATTGACTTTGTGAATGTATCTTTATACAATTCCCATATCGGGACTGTTGAACTGGCGGTTACCGATATGAGCGGGAGGGTCATCATGATGGCAGAGCATTACAAAACGGCCGATTTCTGGCAGGTTGTTTTGGATGTTCAATCCCTTAAACAGGGCCATTATATCATAACCGCTCAATCCGGTTCCAATCTGGCGATGGGGAAAATTATATTGAGCCCATAGCTCCGGGTGATCTGTTTGTAGAAAGAGATCAGCATTGCATCAACCCAGCTCTGTAGGAGCGTTCTGTTTGTTGTCCAATGGATAAATGATAAAATCATTCCTGCCAAAGGGGATAGGATTTATCTCTATTATATTATATTTGCATTTTTTGTAAAACTGTCCCAGGGGTATTGCAGGAAAATCTCAGTATGAACAACAACGGCACAGCGCTTCGCGGACAAAAGGAAAAAAGATTACGCCAGTACGGAAAGGTGATCTGGATGACCGGTTTGTCCGGTGCAGGAAAGACTACTCTTGCGATCCATCTTGAAAAGGAACTCAATGCCCGGGGATATCTGACCCGGATTATCGACAATGACAGGGTACGTTCCGGACTGAACCGTGATCTTGGCTTTAGTGAAGATGACCGTCATGAAAATCTTCGCCGTATCGCCGAGGTAGCAAAGTTGTTTTGTGAGACAGGTGTTATTGTCATAGCAACCTTTATCAGTCCGACCGAATTCTCAAGAGAACAGGCCCGTGGCATTATAGGATCCGATGATTTTATGCTCCTGTATGTGAATGCCTCAATTGAGGTGTGTGAAAAAAGGGATGTCAAAGGTTTGTATAAAAAGGCAAGAATAGGTTTGATCCCGTTCTTTACAGGCATTGATTCGCCTTTTGATCCGCCTGAAAACGCTGATATTGAAGTGGAAACGGACAGGATTTCAGTAGAGGAAGCCATTGATAAAATATTGAGCAAAATAATTCCCTGTGTGGAATACAGAAAATAATTATGGAAAGGTATAATTTAAATCATCTGAGAGAACTCGAAGCGGAAGCTATTTTTGTCATCCGGGAAGTGGCTGCGCAATTTGAAAAACCGACAATGCTGTTTTCAGGAGGAAAGGATTCCATCGTCATGTATTATCTTGCCTGTAAGGCATTCTGGCCGGCCAGGGTTCCGTTTCCCCTGCTTCACATTGATACCGGTCATAATTTTCAGGAGACTCTCGATTTTCGCGATGCCCTTATGGAGAAAACCGGAGGACGCTGCATTGTGAGGTACGTGCAGGACAGTATCAACCAGGGTAGGGTAACAGAAGAAAGCGGTTTTAATGCCAGCCGGAATATATTACAGACTGTGACACTGCTGGATGCCATTGCTGAATTTAAGTTTGATGCGGCACTTGGCGGTGGTCGCAGAGATGAGGAAAAAGCCAGGGCCAAAGAACGCTTTTTTTCACACCGTGATGAATTTGGACAATGGGATCCCAAAAATCAGCGTCCTGAACTGTGGAATATTTTCAACGGCAGAAAGCGTATGGGAGAGCATTTCAGGGTTTTCCCGCTGAGCAACTGGACAGAGATGGATATTTGGCAATATATTTACATGGAGAATGTTGAAATACCCAATCTGTATTATACCCACAAGCGAGAAGTTTTTAACAGGGATGGAGTATGGCTTGCCTATGCACCTTTCATGAAGATCAAACCAGGTGAAAAAGTTGAGTTCAGGGATGTCCGATGCAGGACTATTGGTGATATAACTTGCACAGGGCTTACTCTGTCTACTGCCAATACACTTGAGGATATAATCCTCGAAGTTGCCGCCACCAGGGTTACCGAACGTGGTGGTCGATACGACGACAAACGGTCCGATTCAGCTATGGAAGACCGGAAGAAGGAGGGGTATTTTTAATATGGAAGAGTCGATTGTCCACAGTCGACTGTGGACTTTAAACATATAAAATTAGCACGATAAACGATGAACAAACAATCCCAAACCGGCTACCTCGACATGGAGCTGCTTCGATTCACAACAGCAGGCAGTGTTGATGACGGGAAAAGCACCCTCATAGGCCGATTATTATATGACAGTAAGGCTATTTTTGAAGATCAGCTTGAAGCCTTGGAAAAAGCCAGCATTGGAAGGGGTGAGGAACAGATCAACCTTTCTTTGCTGACAGATGGATTGCGGGCTGAGAGAGAACAGGGCATTACCATTGATGTGGCATATCGGTATTTTGCCACTCCTAAGAGGAAATTCATAATTGCCGATACGCCCGGACATATTCAGTATACACGTAATATGGTTACCGGAGCCTCAACCGCCAATGCGGCTGTTATCCTGGTAGATGCCCGGAACGGTGTGGTGGAACAAACCATAAGGCATTGTTTTATTGCCTCTTTGTTGCAGATACCACATATCATCGTGTGCATTAACAAAATGGATCTGGTGGATTACAGCGAGATGGTTTTTGAAGAGATTCAACGCGATTTTAACGGATTCTCCGATAAGCTGGATATAAAAGATATCCGTTTTGTGCCTATTAGCGCACTGAAAGGAGATAACGTGGTCGAGCGCTCTGTCAATATGCCCTGGTACCAGGGGCCAACACTTATGTTCCTCCTGGAAAATATTCACATCAGCAACGATCAGAATTTTGTTGATATGCGCTTCCCGGTTCAATATGTCATACGTCCAAACAGGGATGAGTTTCACGACTATCGCGGTTATGCCGGGAGGGTTGCAGGGGGTGTGATTAATAAAGGTGATAAAATCATGTTATTGCCTTCAGGATTCACGTCAACGGTGAAGTCAATTGACACCATGAAAGAAACTCTTGAGATGGCTTTTCCGCCACAGTCGGTAACACTTACCCTTGAAGATGATATTGACATAAGTCGTGGTGACATGATTGTACATCCTGATAACCTTCCTGTAACCGGACAGGATATAACAATGATGATATGCTGGCTGAATGAAAAACCAATGAAACAAGACGGCAAATACCTGGTCAGACATAGCACCCGGGATGTCAAGTGCATTATCAAAGAAGTCAATTTCAAGATCAATATCAATACACTTGACAGGGATTATAACGATAAAAAAATAGGTTTGAAGGAGATAGGGGAGATAAGTATTCGCACAACACTGCCCCTGTTTTATGATTCTTACCGGAAAAACCGTATCACCGGAAGCCTTGTTCTTATTGATGAGGGGACAAACGAGACGGTTTGTGCGGGGATGATTGTCTGAGAAGGAAGACGGAAGACCGGAGAAAAACCTGCCAGAGTCCGTCATCTGGTCATCTGGTCATCTGGTCATATGGTCATACGGTTATACAGATCCGCCGACTGTTAGACTGTCAGACCAGCCGACCTGCAGACCAGAAGACCTGCAGACCAGCCGACCTGCCGACCAGCAGACCAGCAGACCAGCAGACCAGCAGACCAG
>JAFGTR010000155.1 GCA_016934055.1 Bacteroidales bacterium
AGTAATTATATGATAATCATCGGGATCAATAACCAGTTTATAAAGTGGATTGAGAATATTGTAGCGGTCTCTTTTTTCAATGATAAAAAGAAAATTTTTTTTTGGACGGGGAATGAGGACTGTTTCATGATAAGTACGGCTGATGCCGTTGTGTGCGGGACCGGTTGTCTGGTATTCACTGAATATGGTGCTGTAACCGGTGGAGAAAATAATTTCGTTTGTTGCAAGGTCATGTACTTTAGCAGAGTATTTGCCCATATTGTATGTCTGGATAAGATTATCAGGATTACCAGCCCAGGTATTCTGAAGATAGATATTGTCAATCGTTATGTATTCATCTGTTGCATTACCTGAATGATAGTAATCAATACGGAGTGTCTGGTCATGAAAGTACTGATCGAAGTCAATATTATGCTGTGCTGTCAAAGGCAGGGAAAAGAGGCAGATGAATAATATAAAGGCTTGTTTCATGGGTGTGTTTTATAATGTAAATATATATAATCTGAACTTTTCAGACACTGTCAGAATCTTCGGACTCTGACAGGTCTTTTGCAGATTTTCATTTCAGACATTTTGGGTGATCACAAGGATCGCCCCTACCTTTTTTCGATTACAGACAGCCTGACCAGCAGCGCCTCATGGCCGGCCAGTTTTGCTGTCAGGTTTTCTTTGGTGGTCCCGATTTGCTTATGCATCCACAGGTCTCTTATACGATAGTTGTTTTTCCACAAATTGAAACCATTTTTGGCAATTGAAAAATGATAGATTCCCATTTTCTTCCAGTTGAAATTTAAATCAACAGGCATGCTGTTGCGGTTAAGAAAACAAAAAGCCGCTTCACCGCCGGATAAGGCTTTCACCCATATTTCCATATCACCATAATCAATGAATTTAAATCCCTGGAAACCCAGCATGTCCTGATTAATGGCAATGGCTTCCTTATTGGTTAAAATATCCCTGATGCTGTCAGGCATGTTTCTAAGATCATTTCCGGCCATGAGAGGAGCAGCAAGCATGCACCAGAGGCTGAAGTGAGTCCGGTATTCGGTAATGGTCTGGCCCCCGTTGCCTATTTCGAGCATGTCAGGGTCATTCCAGTGCCCAGGACCTGCATATTCTTCCAATCCAACCTGTTTATCGAGTATCTGAACGACACCAAGTCCTCCCCAGTTGATGGTACAATCGAAACAATCCCTGATATCAGCGGTTGTTCTCCAAAGGTTCCCGATTTCTTTTCCCACTCCCAGGGTTTGTTTTCTCCCCATTCGCAGATGCTGAATACAATGGGTCGTCCGAATGTCTGAAGAGCATCATGCATGGTCTTATAAGCCGCTTTTGCATTTTGTCCTTCATCATGGCACCAGTCGTATTTCAGGTAGTCGACACCCCAGGCTGCATACTGGCGGGCAGCCTGAAACTGATACCCACGGCTTCCGGGCCTGCCCTGGCAGGTTGCTGATCCGGCACAGGAATAAAGTCCGAATTTCAAGCCTCTGGAATGAACATAATCAGCCAGCGCTTTCATTCCCGAAGGAAATCTTTCAGGGTCAGCAACAATATTACCTGTGGTGTCACGGTTGATCTGCCAGCAGTCGTCGATAACGATATACTCATACCCGGCGTCACGCAAACCACTTTTCACCATAGCGTCGGCCATTTCTTTGATCAGCACTTCGCTGACGTTACAGCCAAATTTGTTCCAGCTGTTCCATCCCATGGGCGGGGTGGGGGCTAATATGTCAAATGATTGTGAGGCTGATTCAGCAAGACATACTGATAGCATTATGCATATAAGAAATATGGTGTTTTTCATTACGGTATGCGTTTTTTTATATTGATTTTATTCAGCAATGGTGAAATTCACCGCCACGGTTACAGTTTTGGTCTCTGTTCCCTGAGTATATTGATACTGCATCTGTACGCTGTGTTTTTCACCAACGGAGCAATAACCTTCTTCCGCTCTTAATCCGCAATCCCAGACCGTCAGATTATCAAAGACCTCAATGTAAACATGACCGTTTGCCCAGAAACCCGGATTGTTATCGGCTTCGAACCAGGCTCCAAAGATACCGTTTGTGTTATTCATCCCTTCTGAACCATCTGTTCTTAAAGGTACAATGATAAGATTGTCACCATAAAGTTGTTCAGATGTTATTTCCAGCATGGAAAGCAATAAGCTTTCATCAATCATTACTTTTACAGTCTGCTGATATCCAAGTTGGTAAGACATTGTTACATCACAGGCCATCATACCACAATCGACTTTGACAGCTGGAACTGTACCGGCAGGATAGCTGTTGATGACAGTTGTAAGGTATGGCACTCGCTCTGAAAGCCAGTCTTCCATTTTATCTATCTCAGTATTGTAATGTTTATCAATAGGCCATCGTTGAAGGTTCCTGGCCATGGCATCCTGCAGCGACATTTCGTATTCTTCCATTATTGCCCATGCATGTTCAAAAACAGAATCCTTTATCTCATTCCATCGCGCTTTATAATCAGAGACAAACTGATGATTGCGAAACATCTGAGTAAAGAAACCGGATATTCTGTATCCGCTGGTGTGTTTAACCGGATCAGTTCCAAGGACTAATTCCTGTTCATTGAAGAAGTTATGTCCTGTATACATGGTACTCCAATCGAAATCAAATCCTGCGTCGAAATCCCAGACCGGCCCCATTACATATTTTCCCCCTTTGTCTTTGTGTATAAAAACGCTTCTGGGTGCATCGATCTCGACATTATAGACCAGTTCCTGTACGATCAGATAATCAATGAAAGATGGGATATTCATCAGCGAATCAACGATATCGTAATTGTAATTATTGATGGCTTCTTCAAGTTCAGCAAAATCATTCCGGATAGCTATCACCTGGTCTGTTGTTGGTTCATCAGGATGTTTTACACATACCGGCAATTCAAAAACCGTTGACCAGAAATTATCGCCGGCATTGGGACAATAATAAGGCCCGTCGTCTACATCCAGACAGATCAGAAATCCATCCGTCTCATCGATATTAACGCGATTGCCACCCTGTTCAACCTGTTCAGTTAGTTGGTACAGACCAATGTAATCGCCATTCAGAGTAACCTCAACAAAACGGCTGTGGTTGGTATATGGCAGTCCCAGCCAGTCTGCTACTTCAAAGCCAAAGGCGTTCATCAGGTTAGTCGGGTCGCGGTAGTTTGCCAGCAAAACCCAGTCTTTGTTCTTTTTCAGGCCGAGAATCCCGCATGACACATCCAGTTTTATGCGGTATGGTTTTTTGTCGTACCATAACCATGAGGAATTGCCTCTGCCCCTAATGCGTGCTGTCCCATAATAATTGCTCAGTCTGCCTTTCCCGTCTACACTAACGGTACAGTTCATGTAGTCTTCTTTTTCTTTGGATACAACAGGCGCATTACCTTCAACCAGAATATCCATTGCATAGACATCAAAGTTTACAGACACTGCTTCTGTTTCTTCTGTTTCCTGCTCAGTTTCAGGATCAGCCTCCGGTGGTTCACAAGATGTGATCAAAGCCAATGCTCCCGCCAGAAGTAAAATTCCCCTTATCCTGAATATCTCCTTTTTCCTCAATGCTGAAAGTTATTTACCTGTTTTTTTAAAAATTGAAATCTGAAAAACTTTTTTATCAGATTATAATATATTACTCAATAAAGCTAAAACCAGAAAACTGCTGTTATTATCCGTCGTCCTGGTCTGAGACAGGCTGACGGCACATGATGTGCAGAAATACCTGATTCTAATTCGTAATTGTGATATTAAACTCGAAAGTTACCGTGTAATATTGACCTGTAGCCGGTGAATAAACCATGGCCTGTTTTATTTTAAAAGTATTACCGGCAGTGCATCTTCCGGGATGCTGCCCTATGGTAAAGACAAAGTTGTTTTCATCAAATTCTGAAAAGACCATATTGGTTCCCGATGTTCCTGACACCCAGGAGCAGACATTGCCATTGGCATCAAACCAATGACCATAACCATTGGCTGTGGTGGTAGTCACCAGGGTGCCGTTATTGTCAACCCCATAGAATTTAATTTTTTTTGCAGAACTTGGCAGACCGATATTTGATGTTATCTCTGTAGCGCTTAATACGTAAGCATAACATAGTCTGACAACATCAACAGTAACGGTTGTGCCGCTGTATGCGCTGGCATCAGCAGGAAAGGAAATATTGTATACAAAATTTTCATCATAAGGAAGATCTTCCGGCGTAAACTCGATGACACCATAAATATTTGTGCCGTCAAATTTAACCTTGTAAGGCCATTGCTCATCGTTGGTGGCATCTTCATCCCATGGGTGCATCCAATAGGATGTCGGGGCACCACTGACAACGAACCAGAGGTTGCTGCAATTTTCAGGACATATAAATGTGGCTGTACCTGAGTTTGCTGAGTACATATCACTATATATCCGCGTTCCATTATCCAAAAGCGCGACGTATCCGTAACGCCATCCGGCAGATGTAACGTTTATGGCATTATAACCGGGAGCTCCCGGCATACCTTCAAAGTTTGCCGTTATTGCAGTTCCTGCTGCAGGAACATTGAGGCGGATAGCATTATATCCGTGGTTTTCAGGACATTTATCAGCAGAAACCTGCCAGTAATCATCTTCCACTTTATTCATTGAACAATTATGAGCGCCTATGTGCGCATTTCCGTTATCACGAAGCGCATCTAAATCCCATGTTACCATTTTACTGGCATAGTCGAACTGCTCGTTATTGTATTGTTCAAGAGTGATACCAGTAATACGCATATAGGCCTGAGCAGGATCCTCCTGTTCTGTAGCCCCTGATTGCTGCCACAGTTTTCCGATAAAATCAATACCGTGTTTATCTGCCCAGTAATAATTGATAAAATAATTGGCATAACGCTGCCATTCATGGAAAGTAGAGCGGTGGCAATTGTCTATATATTCATTAAAGTTATAAGAGGAAAAGGCTTCTTTCGGATAACTTTGATATGCCTGCCATTGAGCACATTGTTCCCAATAGCCGTTACCGCCATTCCCGCCAAAGCCGTAGCGCCAGCCTGAGTTACCACCAAGGTCGCAATATACCTGGTACTGGAAACAATGGCCAATTTCGTGGGCAATCGTTGAACCAACAGGTTGGCATGTACCCGGACTTACCCATAAAGCCCCTATTGTATTGTCATAACCGGCACCAGTCGCCAGCCAGTCAGTCTGATATAACAGGAAAATCATCATCTTGTACTGGTCGGTTTTTGAATTACCGGGGGTTATGAATTTCAGGGTGTTGACATTCATGTCATAGAATTCTTCGGCCTTTTCCAGCAAGTCATCGATATCAACTTTATAATTATTATTAGGATAATCGGTTGGGGTAACCATTCCATATTCGTCATACCCTTTTCCCCAGAAGACAATGAAGTGTTCTGACTGTTTGCTTCGACCATAATACCAGGTGCTGGTACTGCTGTACAGATCCATGCTTTGCAATTCCATCGGAACATAAATTTTGCTTACATCGATGCTGGCGGGGTCTATGGTGCCGGCAGCACTTTTCTGCAAAATGGTGATTTCCCTTTCCGAAGCCCCGGATTTAACCGTGAGAATGGCTGTACGTTCCTCATCGTTTGTATTCCGGGCAATGGTCAGGTTGACTGTTGTCATTTCACCTGCTTTAGCATGCATTGGATCAGCCTGTACCCAATCCTGGTCGACATTTATACTCCAGTCCTGATCAGACTTTATGCGGGTAGTCTCCAGGCCACCTTCACTGCTGATGGAGATGCTGGTTTTTGAAATGGAAATATAAGCTTCGACTTCCGGATCTTCTTTTTTACAGGATGTAAAACACAGCAAAAACAACATCAAAGCGGAAAAAAAACATAAGCCAAGCAAGCCTGGCTTATGTTTTAAACACTTCATTGTTCTTTCAATCATATGTATTAACTATTTAACTAAAGCTTTAATTTATATAAGGTTGAATCCACTTCGGAAAGTCAAAAATTCGCGAAAAGCTGAAAATCTATCATGATACTTTTCGGAGCAGACTAAAGTTAAAACTAATAACTTGCATTAATTTATAGTCATAGCAACCTTAACTTCAGCCCGCTTGGTTCCGTTCACGAAAGCCAGTCTTCCGTAATATGTGGTTCCTGATACACATGCAGCCGGCATCTGGCCGAATCCAATCTGTTGGGTTTCAGTTCTGTATTCAACATACATTGAAATGCCATCAGCACCCCAGCTGCAAACATCTCCGGATGCATTGAACCAGCAACCATTGTTACCCGTAAATCCGCCCATAAACAGGGAATCTGTAGATTCACTGACACCATAGAGATCAGCTTCCTGCGGCCAGCAACCAATAGCAGTTTGTATGGCAACAGTATCCAGGTCAAGAAGGTTATCAACCCATACATCGGCACCGGCTGCATCAACCGATGCGGTGAGATTCAGCGTTGTTTCCAGCGTTGTTTCAGGATAAACGGCTGCGGCCCCTGTAATGGTTACATTAATGATGACATCGTATTCTTTGAGGTTGTCCGGATTCACGAAGGCAATTTTAACCGTATAGGTTTCACCGGGTGTGGTTCCATCAGGGTACTGACCGACATTGAACAGCTGGTCGGCTATAATATAATTCGCATAAAGGGCACATCCTTCATCACCCCAGTTACAAACGTCTCCTGTGGCATTGAACCAGTATCCCGGATCTTCTGCTGTTGATCCGTGTATATACAGGGAATCATCACTGGCATCGATGCCATAAATATCAGCGTCGCCCGGGGCAATGCCAATGGCTGCGGTTATGGCTCCAGCATCAATATTGACAGGGGTAGCTGCGTAGTCGTTGTTCTTTTCTGCTTCAATATCATAGGTTACTGTGCCCGCAACTGTGGTTACCGGATATACAACCTCAGGTTTCTCAGG
>JAFGTR010000156.1 GCA_016934055.1 Bacteroidales bacterium
TATATATACAGATGACCGCCTTCAAGATACATGACTTCGGTGCGGGATGTTTTTCCCCTGCAGGCATGGCAGGCCAGGTCTTCCTCTCCGCGGTATGCTTCCACCTCGGTTATCCTGAATCGATGCACAATGCCCTTTTCGTTTTTAACTAGATAAGAACTGAGTAAGGCAGGGGCCACCTCCAGGACATCCCTGGAGAAAAAGCTTTCATGGCAGCGGGGAGAAAGGGAGGACATAATGATAAATCAATTTTGATTATGGCAGCAAATCTATAGAATCAAGAGTCAAGAACCAAGAGTCAAGACGGGGAGAAGGTAAACGGTAAACGGTAATCGGCAGTTTTGGGTTTGGTATGGTGGGTTTTGGGGTATGGAAGAAAATTTCGAAAATTGAACATTGAACATTGAACATTGAACATCGTAAATCATATAGAACCAAGAGTCAAGATTATGGGTAAAAGAACAAAGACGGGAAGAAGGGAATCGGAATGAGAATGAGGAAGGATGGTGTTGTGTCTTCAAACCCGGAGGGTTTGTATGTTCAGAGAAGGTTTATTATGTTTGGTATTTGACCCCATTAGGGGTCACATGTCAATCACCAAATCATCAAACCTGCCTGCGCTGCCGCTATGGTAAGCAGGTCAGCCAATCAACAAATCACCGAATCACCAAATATTCACCCCGCAATCTCAGCAAAAACCTTTTTTACCCTATCAGGAAAATTCATCCGTTCAGCCTCAAGGACATTGATGTATGTTTTGAAATCATCCTTCACGGCAGCATAATATTTTACGCTGTTTTTCAACCGTTTCATTATTTTGGGGTAGTTTATCAGGCTGTCGGGTATCTTATACATTTCGGGTATGGGCATATCCTGTTGGTATGCCGCACTGCCCCTGATGTTGGAAAAGACCACGCATCCCAGCAGGGCAGCTTCCCTCGGCATCCTGTCACGGCCTGAATTATTGCCGAATTCAGCAAAGACCATGGCCTCTTTAAGGTGTTGTTTGACTGTGGCGGGTGACATATGTTTTAATCGTACAATCTGGTATTTAAAACACAAACGGCATAAGGCAATCAAAAGTTTTGGCGTTTTGGGGCCGAAGGCTATTTTAGTCTTTTTGGGAACCTGATGGTTTTTTTCGGCATAATATTCTTCCTGCACCGGATTATGCAGTAGATACACATTTTTTACACCTTTCCATTGGCAGCACAGGGCTGCATAAAAGGAATTGGACATATGGATAACGTTATTCTGCCAGATCATATCGTCTGATTTGGCCCACCAGCTCAGGTGCCGTTTTAATTGTTCTGGAAACCCTGAAGAAAACCCGAAGTAATTCCGGCATTGTATGACTTTTCTGAAGATCTTGATGTTAAATGGCGGGCGAAAAACGGGCTTTTTAAAGTAATTGTTCAGTCCGAGCCAGTAAACCACTTTTTTTATATGAACAAAATGGCGAAAAAATAAGGTCTCGGTCTCGGGGACGATCAGCATGTTATCAGAAGAATCTTCAATGCTTATGACAGAAGGAACATGGTAGGCAAGGATATGCTCATGGTTGAGAATTTCAGGCCTGCTGCTGTGATACAACATACCGGCATTATACCCCGATTCGATCAGCTTAGCACACAGATTATGCAGGCTGTATACGCCTCCACTCAGCACGTTACCGGGGCAGTAAACAATTATCTTCTTCATAACCGGGTAAAAGGGATTTATACAGACTGACGTAGGCCTTTGCATTCTCCTGCCAGGTAAACTTCAGGCTGTAATCATAGGCGGCATTCTTTTTCAACTCATTAAAACTTTTCATACCGGAAATATAAACTTTCGACATGGATTCGGCATCAAATGATTCCCAGTAATGCACATGCCGGTCGCCGATTTCTTTCAGACTGGTTTTATCGGAACAGAAAACCGGTTTTCCTGCACGCATGGCCTCCACAATGGGCAGTCCAAAACCTTCAGCCAGAGAGGGAAACAGAAAAGCTGTACAATGCTGGTACAAATAAAGCTTTTCAGCCTCCGACACTGCCCCGGGAAGTATAACCCTCTTTTGCAGGTTGTGGACTGATATGCTTTTTCTAACGTAATTTCCGTATGATGTATTGTTTTCACCGGCAATGACCAGTTGAATTTCATCAGGCAATGTCTTTATAAACGGAATAAGGATGTGGAAATTCTTTTTGGAAAGGAACTGGCCGATCGAAAAGAGGAAGAGATCGGCTTTCAGGAAATCCGGTTTCACTGGTTTCACCTTTGGCAGGTCAACGCCATTATAGATTACAGTCGTGGTCTTGCCGGGCGCGATGTTCAGATGTCTGTAACTTTCATCCCTGGTGAACCGGGATACAAAAACAAGAGCATCAGCCCGGTCGACATTCTTCCGGACCTTTTTCATATACTTATTGGCTTTCCTCCTGTTCTTCACATGAAGAAAGTTCAGATCATGCAGGGTTAAGACCATTTTGTATGCCCCTTTAACTTTGAAAGATGTCAGCTGGTGCAGGGCATGAAAAATATCACATTCATTAAGATGCAAGGGGTAGTAACGGTTGAAAAAAAACAGTCTCCTTGTGTTGTGTTTTTGTATATAGGATGGGCGGCTGCCTCCATACAATAAAAAGGTGAGGTCAATGTTTTTTTCTTCAAGGTTGATCAATGCCCGGCTGTAATCGAGGGATACCCTTCCCAATCCGCAATGAGGATTTGATATTTTATCAAGAGAAACTATTATTTTTGCGGACATTTTTAAAAGATTACAGATTCATATGCTGTAAAGGTAAAAATTTTGGCAGCGTATACAATAAAGTATAATTTGCACCGTTTTATTAAGTTTAACAGATAACCAAAAACCCGTTGCAAAACCCGGCTGTTAAATTCAGGACCTTGCTGAAATATCGCAGGGCATTTCATCATTATACGTATCTTATCGGCCTTGCCGCACTGGGAGTAAGTTTGCCATTGTCCAAATACGTGATCAGTGTTTCTTTATTCCTGCTTGCCACCAACTGGATCCTTGAAGGTAACCTCAGGAATAAAGTTTTGCAAATCTGGCACCGGAAGAGCATCCTGTTGCTGGTATCAGTGATGTTGGTCTACCTTGCCGGTATGCTGTATACTGAAAATGTGACGCACGGGATGAAGAGAATCCTGAGCTTTGTACCCTTGATAGCCCTGAGTATTATTCTCGGCACAAACGGCTCTTTTTCCCGCAGGGAAATCAAATACATATTGCTGGCCTTTGTGCTGGCCGTTTGCATTTCTTCATTTTTCAGTATCGGCAATTATTATGGCTGGTTTCAACGTGTGATCAGCGATATTCGTGAGATTTCAGTCTTTATTTCCCATCTTCAGCTTTCACTGATGGTGAACCTGGCCATTATAATACTGTTGTATCTGATTTTTTATGATCATTTCAACAGATCAGGGGGTGAAATTATTCTTTATGCCATACTGGCTGTCTGGCTGGTCTTTTTTGTTTTCTTCCTCAGGTCATTTCTTGGGATTACAGTTTTCATCATTGTATTTCCTGCTTTTTTAATCATAAGGATATTTAAAGTGCAATCACTTAAAAAACGGACTATTTTATTGTTTATTCCTGTCTTTCTTATTATTTCAGCTGTATTGCTGATCGCGTTTTCGATAATTCGTTTTTATAATATTGATCATGAAGAACTTATTGGATTAGAACCTTACACAGTTAACGGGAATGCCTATTATCATAATCCTGATCTCAGGCAGATTGAGAACAGTCATTTTATCTGGTTAAACGTATGTCAGGAGGAGTTGAAGCGTGAGTGGAATAAGAGAAGCTGTTATGACTATGACGGTCTGGACCAGAAAGGTCAGGCAATCAGTCATACCCTTATCCGTTACCTGACTTCAAAAGGCCTTAAAAAAGACTCTGGCGGCGTTCACCAGTTGAGTGAACAGGATATAAGGCTTATTGAGAGCGGGTATGCCAATTATATTTTTAACAACAAATATGGTTTGTATCAGCGGATATACCAGATCATTTGGGAAATTGACACTTATTACAAAACCGGAGAAGTACATTCCCATTCGGTAGCGCAACGCATAGTATTTTCAAAACAGGCTTTTAAAATTATTGGCGATAACCTGCTATTCGGTGTAGGTACAGGAGATATAAGATCATCCATGGTTGAGCAAAGCAGGCTCGACAAAATATCCGTTCAGGAAAAATGGGAAGGTAAACCTCATAACCAATACCTTAGTTTTATGGCCAGTTTTGGACTGGCTGGGTTCTGCTGGATATTTTTTGCTTTTACCTGTGCACTGTTCCTTGAGAAGAAGCAAAAGCATTTATTGTTCAAATTGTTTCTCGCCATTGTAATGATTTCAATGTTCAGCATTGACACCTTTGATTCGCATGTGGGCATTTCATTTTTCTCCTTTTTCTATACACTTTTTCTTTATTACCGGGAATAAATATATCCGGTAAACCGCATATATTTGTAATGCTGTATCCTCAGTAAAAATTTGTTTGTGCTTAACTTAAGTTGTCAATTTTAAAGATAAAAGAATAAAGAATAGAGAATAAAGAATAAAGATTGCAGTTGCTCCGGAAAATAACATGGAATATTTTAAGCTATTCACGAATTTATGACTATTTGGAGTGGTCTCAAGAATAAAGAATAAAGAATAAAGATTGCAGTTGCTCCGGAAAGTGCAAAAATCTTGAATGACACATACCTGCCTGCCGTCCAGGCAGGGACACCAAATCACAAGGATCACAATGAGCTGTATAATTCAAGATGCCGGTTATAAAAGTTTTAATATGATTTAAGAATTAAAAATGCAGATTCAATGTCGTTTGGTTAAGCCCGAATTATGTACCTCTCCCGGAGAGGGTGCAGGGAGAGGACAAAAAAACCTTAACTTAACGACATTGAATTACATATTATTGATGTATCCTGGTATTCACGCTTATATCTTTTCTTTATGGAACATTTAACAGACAATCAACTCATTCAGGAAGAGCAATATACGTTTCCCTATCACTATGCCGATCTTATTTCAGACCGGCACAGGTATTTTAAATTCATAGGAACTCTTGATCTGATCAGGATAGTTAAGAACAAGGTGTATTCATTGAACAAAAACGTCATCCTGGATGCAGGATGTGGCGATGGCAGGCTCTGCTATGAACTGAGAGATGAAAAACTCACAGTAGCCGGAGCTGATTATTCCGAAAGCGCTATTGCTTTTGCCCGTGCATTTAACCCCGGACTCGATTTTTTTGTTCAGGACCTGAGGAGTCTTAAGCTTCCTTATAAATTTGACCTTGTGATTATGATGGAAGTCCTTGAACATTTTATTCCTGAGCAGATTCCGTCTATTCTTTCCTCATTGTCGGAAATTCTTAAGGCCGACGGAAAACTTCTTATAACAGTTCCTTCCGTCAACATCAGAATGCCTGAAAAGCATTATCAGCACTTTACACGGGAGAGCCTGTCAGCAACCCTTAAGCCGTATTTTGAGATTGAAGAGATTACCGGATATGCCCGCAGAGGCACTGTAAAAAAAATGTACAGCTTCCTTAAGAGCCTTGGTAACCTGTTTTATCCTTTCCGAAAAGATTCTGACCTGGCCAGACGGTATTTTGCCTTTTACCGGCAGTATTATGAAAAACATGTTTCAACTGGTAAACCCGACAAGTGCGACGGTATCATGGCTGTCTGCAAAAAAGCTGCCGTCTGATCAAAGCCTTTAATAAATGGCAATTTATGATGAGGAAACAATTAATAAGAATCTTAGTGTCCGGATTTTGTCTCTGCAGTGTTTTATTGTTAATGGTTTCCTGTGCTTTTTCTTCCAAAACATGCCGGAATTACCTGGAAGAAGCAGGAGATGTTAAATATGATATTGTTATTGTTCCCGGTGTGCCCTTTGAGAACGGGCAATGGAACAATATTATGAAAGGCAGGATTTACTGGTCGAAATATCTGTATGATAATGGTATTACTGAAAACGTCATGTATTCCGGTTCAGCTGTAAGCACACCTTATGTCGAAGCTGTGATTATGGCGCTTTATGCAGAAAAACTGGGTATAAGGAAAGAAAACATATTCACTGAGACTCTGGCTGAACACAGCACGGAAAACATTCACTATGGTTACTTGATGGCCCGGAAACTCGGATTTGAAAGAATTGCACTGGCATCAGATGCTTTTCAGACAAAGATGCTTAAACGGTACACACAAAAAGTAGTCAGTTCGGAAGTGGATTTCATTCCCATGGTTATCGACACGCTTGAAGCCATGCAATCTCTGATGACCGATCCTGAGATTGATTATCAAAAAGCATTTGTAGAAAGCTTTGTCCCTCTGAATGAACGTGAGAATTTCAGGCAGCGGTTTAAAGGCACAAGGGGCCATAATGTTGACACCAGTGCATACAGATGATGAATAACAAAATCGTATTAAGATTTTTTAAACCGGGGACCTGAACAACTAAAATAATACATTAATGTTTTGTACAAAACAACAGGATTTAACAGTAAAAATCCCCTTTCTGGGGAAATTTTCCGGGCTTTTTGTAAAACGCATCAATTGATAGTATTTTTAACAGGAATTCAGACTTTAACTTCTGCCAATACACATGCCTTATCCGCTTGACACATTCTATTCCCGTATATACAGGCGATATGACCTTATCAACAGGTTGTTTACAATGGGTATGGATCAGTTGTGGAGAAAGCAAACCGCACGGCAGTGCCTTAGGCACAATCCGGCAGTGGTGCTTGATCTTTGCTGTGGAACAGGTGATCTGACCATAATGCTGGCAAAAAAAAGCAAAAAGGAAACTTCCATTACGGGTTATGATTTCAACGCCAATATGTTGGAAAGAGCCAGACAAAAAATAAAGAAAAAGCAACACGGAAATATCAGTTATATTCAGGGTGAAGTTTCTCAAATGCCTTTTGCCGATGAGAGCTTTGATTGTATAACCATAGGCTTCGGCTTTCGCAATCTTACGTACGAAAATCCCGAACGGGATGTTCATATGGCTCAGATATGCAGGGTGTTAAAGAAGGAGGGAAGATTTTTTATTCTGGAAAGCGGGATTCCGGAAAACAGACTGATACGTTTTTTTTTCAGATTGTATTTAAAACTGCTGTTGATTCCGGTAGGATATTTATTATCAGGTGACAGTCAGGCGTACACTTACCTGGCACGATCAGCGTCCGGTTTTTTTTCAACGGATGAGATCGGCCGGATGTTGTCTGCCAAGGGATTATCAATAGTAAAAAGAAAATCGTTCTTTTTTGGTGCCGCTAACCTCATTGTGGCCCGTAAGCCCTGACCGGTTGTGTTTTTTGCTGATTCCATGACAAAACAACGGTTTTTCATTGCCCGGGATTTTTTATATTTGAGCCTGAAATCAAAAAATCACTTCAGCATGACCATAGAAGAACTAAACGCTTTCTGCAAAGATACCTTTATAGATCATCTAGGCATCGAATTACTTGAATACGGTGACGATTTTGTTGTGGCCAGGATGCCTGTTGACCGTAAAAAAATTCAACCCATGGGCATCCTTCATGGCGGGGCTTCGCTTGCCCTTGCTGAAACTGCAGCCAGTGTGGGTTCATATCTGCTGGTTGATCCTGAGAAATATACCGTCAGGGGTTTGCAGGTTTCCGGCAATCACGTCTCTCCGGTCAGTAAAGGCCATGTTTATGCCAGGGCAGAAATTATTCACAAAGGAAGCATGACCCATATCTGGGATGTGAAAATCGTATCGGATGAACAAAAACCGGTTTCACTGGTCAGGGTTACCATGGCTGTTGTAGAGACTGCAAAACTCAGGAAATGACCGATAATGCTTAATAACCACCAAACAGATTACTCTTTTGCTGAAGCTGTATCAGTGTGTATACGGAATAACCTGACTTTTGCGGCTTATCGTCAGCCCGATGCGAACAGGCCTGTGCTGGTTGTTCAGTCACATCAGCCGCCAAGGCTTATCAGTCCACAGGATGACCACGATACCCTTTCCGGCTTTTTGGTAACGCCTTTTACGGAAACAGCGTGCTGTACTGCCTTTCTTATCGAGCCAGACCTGTTTACCGGTACTGATGTTACTGAAGATCTTATCAGACAGTTAAAAGCCTTAAAACATGAAAAGCTTCATGACAAAGGCTGTTCAGTTCCCGGGGAAATATCCGGGGCTGATTATAGGGCTTTGATAAAAACCATAGTCAATTACATACACCTCGGAACTTTCGAAAAAGTTGTACCAAGCCGGGTAAAAATTATCAGGGGTGTTTATACAGATAAGCTGGGGATTGTTTTTAATATGCTTTGCCGGGCTTATCCTTCTGCTTTTATCTACATCTTTAATAATGGCGACCATCTGTGGATGGGGGCCACGCCCGAGCCTTTATTGCTGGCCATGAACGGCACTATGCAAACAGTTTCACAGGCAGGCACACGCTCTTATTCTGAAGAAAATGCCAATATAGGGGCATGGAACAGCAAGGAGCGCCTTGAACAGGAGTATGTAACACGTTACATCTCAAGGGTGATTGCACATTACAATCTCACAGATGTTGATCTTCAGGGTCCTTATACCCGTAAAGCCGGTAATCTTCTTCATCTTTGCACTGACTTTTCATTCTCTGCCAGGAACCTGAAAGGACGGCTTGGTGAATTCCTTCATGACCTGCATCCCACACCGGCCGTTTGTGGGATGCCTTACAGGCCCAGCCTGGAATTACTCATGAAACTTGAAAAGCATGAACGTGAATATTATGCTGGCTACCTCGGACCTGTCGGACCTGAAGGCAGAATCTCACTTTTTGTGAACCTCAGATGTATGAAAGTATTGCATGACAGGCTTGCGCTTTTTATTGGCGGAGGGATTACGGCTGATTCAGTACCCGAGGAGGAATGGCTTGAAACGGAGATTAAAGCAGAAACTTTATTGTCTGTCATCAATCAATTATGAAAACAAAATGCACCACAGGCAACACATAGCCGATATGCCCGTTATCCTGCACAGGAAAGGTGTCGCTTTTGTTCTGGCCTCACCGGGATCGCGCAACGCCTTGCTGATTAATTCATTCCTCAGGGTATTCGGCTGGCAGTGCATCAGTATTGTTGATGAGCGCAGTGCGGCGTATGTCGCACTGGGTATAGCTTCTTTTTCAAAAAAGGCCGTGGTGCTGCTCTGCACCTCAGGAACAGCGGCGCTCAACTATGCACCGGCCCTTGCAGAAGCTTTTCATCTTGGCGTACCGCTTATCGCCATCACGGCCGACAGACCTCCTGAATGGATTGACCAGCAGGATAATCAAACCATACACCAGGAAGGACTGTATAATCCTAACATTAAAGCCTCTTTTAGCATGCCTGTTGAGGTTGTTCGTGAAGCTGAGCTTTGGCATGCCAACCGTATTATAAATGAAGCTTTTAACTGTGCGACGTCAGGAAGGCCCGGCCCGGTTCATATCAATGTTCCGCTAAGAGAACCCTTGTACGAAGAGATACCTGCAGCAGGTGATGTGCACTGCATCAGGCAAAACTTTTCACTTGCTTTCAACGAAACCGGGGATTCCCTGAAAAATGTATGGCGGCATGCCGGCAGGATTTTACTGGTTGCCGGGCAACAGGCATATAATGAAAAGCTTATGCAGTTGCTGGTTAATCTTTCGCGCGATGAAAGGATAAGCATCATCGGTGAACCTTTGTCGAATGTCCGAATTCCCGGCATTATACAGCGTCCGGAACTATTGCTTGCCCGGCGCGATGACAATCATGATCTTGATCCCGACCTGTTATTGTATTTCGGAGGACCGGTGGTTTCAAACCGGCTTAAGCAGTTTTTAAGGCATTGTAATTTGAAAAACAGCTGGTTTATTGATACAACAGCCCGTCATGTTGACACATTCAGGCATTTAACCGATGTCATCGCGGCCGGACCCGTGCAGTTTTTCGAATGGGTGCTGACCGCCGGCAGAAGTGTTTCATCGGATTATCGCCTTCTCTGGCAGGAACATGACAAACAATTGCAAGACGCTGTTCAGACCATGGCAGAATCGTTCGAATTCAGTGATCTCGGTAGAATGCACCGGATATCAGCAGTACTGCCCGAAAAAGCGGTTGTGTTTGCAGGCAATTCCGGTATTGTCCGTTATATTGGCTTTTTCCCTCCGCGTTGCAGGGAAATATATGCCAACAGGGGCACTTCAGGTATTGATGGTTGTGTGTCAACGGCTGTCGGCATTGCCCTTGCTGCCCGTGAAACGGTTATTGCGCTGGTGGGAGATCAGAGTTTTGTGTATGATTCAAATGCATTATGGAACCGGGCATTGCCTGACAACCTGAAAGTCGTCGTTGTCAATAATCAGGGCGGTGGCATTTTCAGCATGTTGGACGGCCCGTCTGTAACACCTGCTTTTAAATCTTACCTTGAAGCACATCATCCGGCAGAAATAGCTGAACTTTGTGCCGCTTTTAATGTTAATCATCATAAATGCAACGGTTATGATGATTTTGATGATTCTTTTAAAAACATAATCAGACAAAAAGGGCCGTCTGTTTATGAGATACTGACGCCCCGTGAGGTAAATACGGTAGTATTTCGTAACTTTGTCAGCCAATTAAAGAAACCGCAATGAACCGGCAAAGAAACTGGAAGACGTTAAGAACATATGAAGAAATATTGTTTGATTGTTTTGAAGGCATAGCCAGGATCACCATCAACCGGCCGCGGTATCACAATGCATTTACACCCGATACGGTAAAGGAAATGTCTGATGCGCTGTTGCATTGTCGTGAGAATGATAAAATCGGCGTTGTCATCCTTACCGGCGCCGGGGATAAAGCATTCTGCAGCGGCGGCGATCAAAATGTCAAAGATATGGCAGGTTACGTTGGGAAAGACGGCGTTCCGCGCCTGAATATCCTTGATGTTCAAAAACAGATACGGTCTTTGCCGAAACCTGTTATTGCCATGGTCAACGGTTATGCTATTGGCGGCGGACATGTGTTGCATGTTGTGTGTGATCTGACCATTGCTTCCGTGAATGCCATATTCGGACAGACCGGTCCGAAAGTCGGCAGTTTTGATGCTGGCTTCGGGTCTTCATATCTGGCAAGGATTGTCGGACAGAAAAAAGCCCGTGAGATATGGTTTTTGTGCCGTCAGTATACCGCTGCAGAAGCACTTGAGATGGGACTGGTGAACAAGGTGGTATCCGCTGATCAGCTGGAAGACATCACCATTGAATGGTGCAGGAAGATAATGGAATACAGCCCGCTGGCTTTACGCATGATTAAAGCTGGACTGAATGCAGAACTCGATGGTCAGGCCGGCCTTCAGGAATTTGCAGGCAATGCCACCATGCTGTACTATATGACAGAAGAATCACAGGAAGGGAAAAAAGCTTTTCTTGAAAAGCGAAAACCTGATTTTAAGAAGTTTCCGAGACTTCCCTGAAAGAAATTGTATGATGAAACAAAACATTCTGATCTGGTTGCAGGCGTTCCGGTTAAGGACTTTACCCCTGGCTTTGTCCAGCACTTTCCTGGGAAGCTTTCTGGCATACTCGAAAGGTTATTTCAGAATTTCTGTTTTTTTTCTGGCTGCCCTTACAACACTTTTCCTGCAAATCCTGTCAAATCTTGCCAATGATTATGGGGATGGGTTAAAGGGAACCGACAGCGGTAAGAGGCTGGGGCCGGAGAGGGTAACGCAGTCGGGCAGAGTATCTCTTCAAAGCATGCGCACGATGATCGTTTGTTTTGTGCTTCTGTCGCTTTTTGCCGGCTCTGCACTGATATTTACAGGTTTGAATCACGTTCCTTTTAAGATCATACTGGTATACTTCATGGCCGGATTATCGGCCATTATAGCGGCTATTAAGTACACGGTCGGGAAAAGGCCCTATGGTTATGTCGGGCTTGGAGACATCTTTGTCTTTGTTTATTTTGGTATCGTAGGGGTGTGCGGTACATTTTACCTGCACACCGGTTATTTCGATCCCTGGATACTTTTACCGGCTTCGACCATCGGTATGTTCAGCTCAAGTGTTCTGAACATCAACAACCTTCGTGACATCAAAAGTGACTCGGAGTCGGGTAAGCGCACGCTGGTTGTACGTTTAGGGGTAAAGGGTGCTAAAGTTTACCATGGCATACTGGTTTCATGTGCTGTTTTGCTGAGCATTGCCTATACCATCGTATTTTATCGTTCACCGGTTCAGTTGCTGTTTATGATCACCCTGCCCTACCTTTTACTCGATGTAAGAAATGTTATACAAAACACCGTCCCTGTTGACCTGAACATCGAACTTAAAAAAATGGCGCTGACCACATTTGCTTTTTCACTCACCTTTGGCCTTGGGCTGATATTGTGATATGATAAAGGCCTGGTACCGGAAAAAAGTATTATCCTTTCTGAGACCTGCGGGAACATCGAGGGGCATATTGCACAATAAGCCTTCATGGTATATTTTTTTGTCTGATGACAGGGATGCCGGAATTTCTGGTGTCGGAGAGTGTTCAATCATTCCGGGGCTAAGCATGGAAACGGAAGAAATGACTGACCGGAAGATCAGTGAAGTATGCCGGATCATCAACCGGGAAGGTCCGGATGGCATTCCGCCATTGCCGGATTTTCCTTCCATAGCATCAGGGCTGGAGATGGCCCGGCTTGATTTAAAGAACGGAGGGAAACGGGTGTTGTTCCCTGCGGATTTCACTGCAGGCCTGTCGGGCATTCGTATCAACGGGTTGATATGGATGGGTACGGCAAAATATTTGGTTGAGCAGGTTGAAGAAAAGCTGCTGCAGGGATTTACATGCCTGAAGTTTAAAATTGGCTCACTCCATACAGAAAAAGAGCTGTTGCTCCTGAAATCTATACGTAAACGGTTTAATGCCGGTGCACTTGAATTACGTGTGGATGCCAATGGCGCCTTTGAACCGCGCTTTGCCATGGAAGTCCTGAAAAAGCTGGCCGATTTGGAGGTCCATTCCATTGAACAGCCCATAAAACCCGGTCAGTACGAGGAAATGGCAAAGCTCTGCATGAATTCGCCGGTACCGGTTGCCCTTGATGAGGAATTGCTGTGGAAGCCTGCGGCTGAAGAAAAAAAGGCCATGATCTCGCACATAAGGCCTCAATACCTTGTTTTGAAACCCGGGCTGCTGGGCGGCATTAAACAGGCGGAAGAATATATCATCCTTGCAAAAAAGGCAGGCACAGGCTGGTGGATTACTTCGGCGCTTGAATCAAATATCGGACTGAATGCTATTGCGCAATGGACGTATACACTTGGTGATAAGCGGGCGCAGGGACTCGGGACCGGAAAACTATACAGGCACAACATTGATTCTCCCCTTGTGACAGAAGGTGAAAATTTGTTTTACCGTGCCTCGCTGGGATGGGATCTGTCTTTTATAACATAACAGGTAATGAGATCAATTATCCGTGGTGCGGGCTTATATGATACATTCCTTCTGCCGGATGAACTGGCCTTGTTCTCCCGGCAACAACTGGACAAAGGCAATCTTCCTTTATGGGAAAAGAAAATCTTCAGCTTTATTCTTGACTTTCTTGATCCATCGGATCATATAATCCAGGAAAGCAGCGGAACAACGGGAATGCCGAAGAAATTAAAAATAAGGAAAGAGGCCATGATTTTTTCGGCCAGACTTACAGCAAAAGAAATTGGTCTGCAACAGGGCCGGTTAGCCCTGCTTTGTCTGCCTGTTAATTACATTGCCGGCAAAATGATGATCGTAAGAGCTCTGACCACAGGGATGATGCTCAAATGGATTGAACCATCAGCATTACCCGCAATTACCAGCGACGAAAAGGTTGACTTTTGTGCCATGGTGCCTTTACAGGTTTATAATTTGCTGGAAAAAGGATATCCTGTTTCACACATTAAGAACCTTATCATAGGGGGATCTTCCATTTCATCAACGCTGGAGAACCTGTTAAAAGACATGCCCTCGCGTATATATGAAACCTTTGGCATGGCCGAGACCTGTTCTCATATTGCCTTGCGCAGGATCAGCGGATCTGATGCAAAACCATGGTTCACCGCGTTGCCGGGTGTAAAGATCACCACGGACAGCCACAGTTGCCTGGTCATAGAAGCACCATTTCTGCCGGAACCGGTAGTGACCCGTGATGTGGTTGAAATCAGAAACAAGACTGATTTTATCTGGAAAGGCCGTGTGGATTACATCATCAACAGCGGAGGGGTAAAAATCAATCCGGAAATTACGGAAAAGATAATTGGTGATGTGCTTGATCATGAGGTTTACCTGGTTGGTGTTCCTGACGATAAGCTGGGGCAAAAGATTGTCATGGCAGCTCTTTTTCATTATTCATCCGGGGAAAAAGAAAAGGTTATCCAAAAGCTAAAAGAAATTTTACCGGCACACCATGCACCTTCCGAGATCATTGACCTCAGCTCATTCCCCCGGAACAGTGCAATGAAAGTCAACAGGATAGAGCTTCTGCAACAGGTATTGGAAAAAACAGAAAAGTGAAAAAAACAATGCAGGAAATATAACCAATTTATCTTCTTCACGTATCTAAGTGATAGAATAACTTCAATTCGAAATCCAGTATTATTAACCAATTTAAAATACGATGAAAATATCGGGTAAGATTTTGTTATTGTTTGTGGCCTTGTTGTCATTTATCGCTTGCGAAAAGGACAAAAAAGGCGACGATGATCCCTTTGACGCAAAGTACAGTAAGCTGTCCGTCGAAGATAATAAGGAAAACATAGAAAATGCAGGTATCGACATGGTTTCTGAACTCAGCGACCTTGAAGATGCTAATGCATTTGCTGTATTGTTTCATATGGAGGAATTGATGGAAGGCAGTGGCTCAGCCATGGCTTCCAATACCGTGCTTAAACCGGCCATGTTACTGGCTTCATTTTACCAGGATAAGGTGAATACGGGTTCTGTGTATTCAAGTCTGAAATCCACAGCCGAAGACCCTGAAAACCTGACTGATCTTTGGAATCAGATAAAAGCCAGGTATACCTGGAATTTTGCGACTGAATCATTTGACAGTACCGGCTCGGCTGATGACCTTATCATTGAATTTCCGGGTATGGCTTCTGACGTATCCAATACGGCAACACTTACCATTGGTGACCTTGAGGTTTTTGAGGTGACCGATCCCCGTGAGGACTGGCCGGAAGAACTTGCTGAGATGCCGGAAGGAATAGAAATGGAGCTCACGTACTCAGGAGATGTGCTCATGACGGCTCAATTTTCAGCTTCATATAAAAGCGATGGCATGCCTGCTGAAGTAAGCGCTGTGCTGACCATTGAAGATTTCAAATTCGGCTTTAATGCCAAGCATACGCCTTATACCAATGCTTCCGTTACGTTCAACCTGAAGCGTGGCAGCAAACTGCTTACCGAGATACATTTCGATGGCCAGGGCGACTGGAGTGAGGAAAGCATTGAAGAAAATGTCATCACATATGCTGATACACAATATTATGAATATTATGATTATGAGCTGGGTACCTGGGTTGAAACAGATATCATTGAATATGTTGATGAGGATACCGAGATTGAAATTGAGGAAATCATTCAGAATGCCAATGCCCATCTGATTTTTATGAATATTAAGGTTGCCGGAAAAGTGAATTTCAAAGCCCTCGGTGATGCCATAAGCGAACTTGAAGAAGATGAAACCTTAACGCAAAGGGAAGCCAGTGATGCCCTGGTTGAGGTCATCAATGAAAATGCTCAGCTGGTGGTTGTTTATACTGATGACAACAAGAAAATAGCTGATGCTGAAGCATATACCTATAATGACTACGGTGATTATTACCCCATGATACGTTTTGTATTTGCAGACGAATCCAAGGTTGATGCTACCACTTATGTTCAGCAAGAATTGCAGAGCTTCATTGATGAGCTGAATGCTTTTATCAGCGAGATCAATGCCGATTACGGTGTTGAAATAGAACCTGTTGATACTTCAGATCTGTAGTATATTGCAGAGAATAATTTCTCTTTTTCAACCCCGGCGGGATATGATCACGCCGGGGTTTTTTCATTCAACAATAAAGGTATAATACGTTGCGCCGTAACCTCCCCATATACCGTAACCTCCCGTGATATTCGACTCTATGGTTTCGAAACTTGCCGCATACGGATTTGAAGAAGATATAACCATGGCCTGCACTGAATTCCAGAACTCATAATGCTCTCTGTCCATGGTGCAGAATTTTATATTCACGGTATCTCCTATCCGGAATAGTTGATTCTCGCCTAATTCCAGGATACTGCCCAACCCTCTTAAGAGTCCGAATTTTATTGTTTCACCACTGAAATACCGATCACTGAATGTGGAAATATCCCGCGTGGGAATATAGCGTTTGTCTTTACCTGCGGTTTGTGTCATTATTCTGTAAAAATCAATTGTTAAGGGATTGTCACTGAATTGTATCCATATTCTTCCCAGGCTGTCGTAACCTGGTTCCTGCATGAACCATATGCTGTCAAGACAGGCTGGTTCAGGAATGGTGGTGGTGGCTGTAAGTTTTTGCCCCTGGTATTCAACTTCAAGTCTGTAACGGTTTTTCACGGAGCCATTGATCTCAGTACTGTTGTATACATAAGGCGGGAAAAATGAAACATTGGGTATCAGTGTAAGGATCTCATAATCCGTTTCTGTAATAACGGATACACGGGCATGGGTTATGGGGATTTCCATCAATGAAAGTGAGTCGAGATCAGAGAAAAAAGGTATGCTCCGTGTTAACAGTACCCGGGCAGGTTTCCCCTGTTCAATCCAGCCTTCAATAACAATTTTTGATTCCGGTTCGGGTATATGAATATCAAGTTCTTTCGCACAACCTGAAAAAATTGTTGCTGCAATAACCAGCATGATAAAGAGTCTGTGAAAGCATGCAATATGTCTGAAATAAATTATCATGCGCAGACGGTTAAAATTTAAAAGACCAGGTTAACGATGGTAAAACCGGAAAAACACAAATTTGCCGGGCTTCAACAGTAAGTGCATAATGCTCAAGGTCGCTTGAAACGGCATAGTACAGATAGAAAGGATTAGGACGGTTGTAGACATTAAAGGCGGAAAAGACCAGCTCTGACTCAAACCGGCCTTTTTTCTTCAATGACCGGGTGGCTGAAACATCGAGCCTGTGATATGCCGGCATACGAAATGAATTGACACTGCTGTAATGGCTCAGAATATTACCATCTATTAAATATTTTTCATCAGGAATGGTCAGGGCATTTCCTGAGGCATAAATAAACAATGCAGAAACCGACCATTTAAGGTTGATTTTATATATTAAGGCCAGTTTGGCATCGTGCCGGCGATCGTAATTGGCCGGATAGATCTTTCCACCCTCAATAGCGTCAAATTTCCGCGTGTGCCTTGAAAGAGCATATCCTATCCATCCGGTCAGCACTCCGGTATTTTTTTTCAGGTAAAGTTCCAAACCATAAGATCTGCCTTTACCAAACACTATGCTTTGTTCAAACAGGTTATCAGAAAAATCATTCAGGATGCCTTTCAGCAGTTCAATCTGATTATATGACTCTTTATAGTACAAATCCGCGTAAGCTGAAACTGACCTGTTGTAAAAATCCCTGAAATATCCCAGGGTAGACTGAAATCCTTTCTGGGGTTTAAGGTAAATTGAACTGGGCAGCCATATGTCAGCCGGGAATGTGACTGAAGAAGCTGTTGCCATATGAAGGTATTGATTGTTTAACAGGAATGAAAACTTAAGGGATGAATTATCATCCAGCAGATAACGGCATGACAATCTTGGTTCAGGAAAATAATAATCTTTAATCAGGGAATTCTTCTCATGGTGTATCGTGTCATTGATCTCACCGAAAGCATTTTTTATATATTGATCAAAAGGTCCCAGATGAACAAATCCTGTTAACCTGAGCCCTGCATCTATGCGCAGCCTTGAATTAACATCCGATTCGACAGCCAGGAACAATGAACCCTCATGAGTGTATATCTTTTGATTTGCAGTGGTATTCAGATGATTCTCATTTATTATAGCTGTTATATTATTGGGCTTGAAGATATGCTTCTGGTAATCAAACCCAAATCGTATCCGTTGCTTATTTGTGGTCTTTACAAACTTTGATTTCAATCCGATATCATCAATGCCGGAGATAACGCCCAGTGTATTATGTTGCTGGCTGGCATCAAAAGTGAAATTATAAGTTGTGAAACAGGCGCTGGTAATGACATACCAATCATCACGGAAGATGTGATTCCAGTTCAGGATCCCAAACCGGTTTCCCCAGAAAAGCTTGTTATCATAATTCATATTTCTGTCTTTCATGCTGAAATTGTCTTTTCCCTGATAGAATGAAAATGAGATCTTATCGCGCGTTGTAACCTGTGAAATTAATTTAGCATTCACATCATAAAATGAATAAGCTGAATTCTGGTAAAGCCCTGTCATATTTTCTGACAGGTTCATTAAAAATGGCTTGATGAGTTTATCAATATAGGATACCCGTGCTGACAGGAAAAATGCGGTTTTAGGCAGGATCAGCGGACCTGTGATCCCGGCTTTTGATGAGATAAGGCCGAGGCTTCCTTTAAAGGCATACCGTTCGGGAATGGTATCTGCGCTGTGTATGTCAATCACCGAAGACAACCGGTTGCCGTATTCTGCAGGAATACCTGATTTAATAAGTTTAACATTATCGACCACATCATTATTGAAGACTGAGAAAAAACCAAGCACATGCGATGGATTATACACCATCGCATTGTCAAAAAGTATCAGATTCTGATCGGGGCTGCCGCCCCTCACGTAATAGCCCATGTCACCATCGGTAACGGTTTGAACACCGGGTATGTATTGCAGGGCTCTGACCGGATCTTTTTCTCCCAGCAAGGCTGGCAAAGCATTGATCTCCTTGCCGGAAATTGTAGCAATTCCGCCCTGTACGTGCTGTACATTATGATGCGACCGGGAAGCGCCTACCACAACCTCTTTGAGTTGCAAAGCAGATGGTTGTATATACATTACGATGGCCGTATCTTTGTCAACCTTGATTTTTTTGTCTTTTGATGAATATCCCAGAAAGGAAAACTGCAGGGTATATTGACCGGGTGATAATTGAAAAACAGACACACCTTCGGCATTGCTGATATTGCCTTCCGCAAGCTCGGCTATGTAGACAGCAGCCCCTGTCAGGGCTTCTCCGGAAAGGCTGTCTTTCAGAGTAACAGCCACCCGGTAGTTTGTCTGCGCTGAAGCAAAAAAACAAGGCATGCAGTGCAGCAGGATAAGAAAAAATAAGACCGTTAATGCCTGGCTTTTTAACATAATCATATTTAACCTGACACCGGTAAAAATGGTTTATACGGTGACTACAAAACTAATCAGTATTTTTTTGTAATATTAAAATTAATTGTATTTTTGCACTCCGCTTTTTTATGGGTGGATGCTAAAGTCGCTGATTACAAATTAAAATGGACAATATATCGTGGATACGCTTAGTTATAAAACGATTTCAGCCAATAAGGCCACGGCAAACAAGCAATGGTTTATAGCTGATGCTACCAATCAGGTGTTGGGAAGGTTTTCTTCTCAGATTGCCAGTGTGCTGCGTGGTAAACACAAGACAAATTTTACACCGCATGCCGACTGTGGTGATAATGTTATTATTATCAACGCTGAAAAAATCAGGTTTACAGGTAAAAAATGGACAGATAAGAAGTATGTAAGCCATTCTGGTTATCCCGGGGGACAAAAAGTCCAGTCACCCGAGGATATAGCAATGAAAAAACCTGAGCGTATTGTTGAGATGGCGGTCAAAAAGATGCTCCCTCGCAATCGTTTGGGGAATGCTATTTTCGGCAATCTGTATGTATATGTCGGGTCGGAACATCCACACGAAGCACAACAACCAAAAGAACTTAAAATAAATACCAGATAGCAATTATGGAAACTGTTAATGCACTTGGACGGCGGAAAAGCGCCATTGCCAGGATATATGTCAATGAAGGCAAAGGCAAGATAGTCGTTAATAACAGGGCTTTTGAAGAGTATTTTCCACTGCAGCAGACGCAGAATATTATACAACAACCACTTACCATTGCTGAAGCAGGCAATAAGTATGATATTACCGTAAACCTTAAGGGCGGAGGAACCACGGGGCAGGCAGAAGCGTTGAGGCTTGCGCTGGCCAGGGCTATGGTGAAAATAAATCCTGAAACCAGGGAAGCGCTCAAAGCCGTGAAGCTTCTTACCAGGGATCCACGTGAGGTGGAACGCAAAAAAGCCGGACGTCCCGGTGCCCGTAAGAGATTCCAGTTCAGTAAGCGTTAAAGCGGTTCAGGAGATTGTTTAGTATCTAAATTGACAAGACTCATCCGGTTATTGTGATGGCTACTTGTCGATTGATTTAATAAGAATGTAAACAGAAAAAAATCATGTCAACAACAGTAAAAGAATTATTGGATGCAGGTGTGCACTTTGGCCACCTTAAAAGGAAGTGGAATCCCGGTATGGCTCCTTACATATTCATGGAGAAAGACGGTATTCATATCATTGACCTGCAAAAAACACTTGTTAAGCTTGATGAAGCTGCAATGGCCATGAAGCAAATTGCCAAATCAGGTCGCAAAATTCTTTTTGTCGCCACCAAAAAGCAGGCAAAAGATATCGTGGCAGAGCGGGTAAAACAGGTGAATATGCCTTATGTTACTGAGCGCTGGCCAGGCGGGATGTTAACAAATTTTCCCACCATACGGAAAGCGGTTAAAAAAATGTCTTCCATTGATAAAATGGCAACAGATGGCACATTCACCAATCTGTCAAAACGTGAAAAGCTTCAGATTTCAAGACAAAGGGCTAAACTTGAGAAAAACCTTGGCAGCATCGCTGATCTGACCAGGTTGCCGGCAGCCATGTTTATTGTTGACATCACGAAGGAGCATATTGCCGTGCGTGAAGCAAGAAGGCTTAATATTCCGATTTTCGCCATGGTCGATACAAATTCTGACCCAAAGCTTGTTGATTTCCCGATCCCGGCAAATGATGATGCATCAAAGTCCATTGCCCTGATCATCGATATGGTTACCAGGTCGATACAGGAAGGTCTGGAAGAGAGAAAAATGGAAAAGGAAAAGGATATGGTCGCTCCGGAAAAGAAAAGCAGGAAAGAACAAGGTGATGAAGAGGAAGAGGAAGATACAGAAGTCGATGAAATGAAAGCTAAATCGTTGTCTTCAAAGAAACCTGTTCCGATGAAAACAGCGGCCAAGAAAGGAGCTAAAATTGATATCGAAATTGAAGAAGAAGAAATTGAATAATTAACCACTGAACTAACCAAAAATATGGCAGTAACAGCAGCAGAGGTAAGCAAACTCAGAAAATTAACCGGGGCCGGTATGATGGATTGTAAAAATGCCCTGGAAGAAGCCAATGGTGATTATGATAAGGCCATTGAGATTATTCGTAAAAAAGGTCAGTTGGTTGCCAGCAAACGTGCCGACAGGGAAGCCGGGGAAGGTGTCGTGCTGGCCAAATCAACAGCAGACGAAAAACGGGGGGCTATAATTGTATTAAATTGCGAAACTGATTTTGTAGCCAAGAATGAGAATTTTATAAATTTTGCCCAGTCTATCCTTAACCTTGCCCTTGAAAGCAATCCTGCTGATCTGGATGCGCTGAAACAATTAATCATGGAAGGTCGCACCATAGGTGAACAGGTAACTGAACAGGTGGGCATTATCGGAGAGAAGATTGATTTGTCATATTACGATAAAATTGAAGCTGCTCAGGTTATTCCTTATATCCATCCGGGCAATAAGCTGGCTACACTTGTTGGTTTGAATAAAAAGGCTGATCTGCAGGTTGGCAAAGATGTGGCTATGCAAGTGGCAGCTATGAATCCGGTAGCTGTTGACAAGGATGCAGTACCGGCCGATGTAATAGCCAAGGAGAAAGAAATTGCCATGGATCAGACCAAAAACGATCCCAGGAACCAGAACAAACCTGCTAACATCCTTGATAAGATTGCTGAGGGTAAGCTTGAAAAGTTTTTCAGAGAAGGAACCTTGCTGAATCAGCAATTCACAAAGGACAATTCAAAGACCATCAGGCAATATCTGCAATCAGTCGATAATGACCTTATGGTAACCGGATTTTTGAGGTTCTCCCTGAAATAAATACCTTTATATCTATACTCGCATAAGGCCTGTCAGGTTTTCAAACCGGACAGGCTTTTTTTTTGTAATACTCTTATGTGATGTTTTTGGGAATTAGTATATTTAGAATCAAGAATCAAGAACAAAGAACAAAGATCAAAGACTGTTAACAATTAACCATTTGATAACTGTGAAACATGAACAATTTAATTATCTTTTGCCTTTGCTCTTTCTGCTTTTTTCTATGAACTTTCGTTCCGGTTCCTGACTACAAGGAAACGGTATGATTATAATATGCATGGTTATAAACATTAACAAATAAACTTAAAAATATGCCTTTTTTGTATAACAGGATATTACTGAAACTCAGTGGTGAAGCCCTTATGGGAGTCAAAAACTACGGATTTGATGAAAAACTGCTGATCGGATATGCATCACAAATAAAGGAATTGCAGGATTCTGGTGTGCAGGTGGGCATTGTGGTCGGAGGAGGTAATATTTTCAGGGGTGTATCCGGAATTGAAGCAGGTTTCGATCGTGTTTCGGGAGATTACATGGGTATGCTGGCAACCGTGATAAACGGACTGGCATTGCAGACTTTTATTCGTCATGCCGGCGGAAAAGCAAGGGTTTTAACAGCTGTTGAAATGCTGCCGGTTGCAGAACGATATACAAAAACCCTTACAGCCCATTTGCTTGATCAGGGTTATGCGGTAATTTTCACTTTTGGTACAGGCAATCCATTTTTTACGACAGATACAGCTGCAGCCCTGCGTGGTGTGGAAATGAATGCGGAGGTCCTGCTTAAAGGAACACGCGTTGACGGTGTCTATACTGCTGATCCCGAAAAGGATAAAACTGCCGTTAAATTTGATGAGATCACATTTGATGAAGCTTACAAGCGCGGATTAAAAATAATGGACATGACGGCTTTTACCATGTGTAAGGAAAATAACCTCCCTGTCATCGTGTTTGATATGAATAAAGAGGGAAATTTAATGAAGATCATTCAAGGAGAAAAGGTGGGGACATTGGTGAAAAGGTAGGGAGAGGGGGTAAGTTTGAGGGACTGCCTGCCGTAACGGCAGCACAGGCATGTTGACACATTATTTCTGAAACATAAAATAACATTATTTATTATGAAAATCATGCGTGTTATTTTAGTACAAGTACTTGTTGTAATGATATGTGTTTTCAGCCAGGGGTTGGCTGATGCCCAGACTAAAAGTGCCGGTTTTTGTGAAATGCCGTCATCGTGGGATAACATTGAAATTAGTACTAAAGAAATTCCTGAAGGATTTACCAAAATCTTTATTGTTACAAACCGGCCCTATATCACCGAACCAAAAAATCATGAGTATTTTCCCAATGATATCGCAGAATATCGCAAGGTATCTTATCTTATTGCCACATGTGACGGCCGGCGTTGGCAATTGAACCTTGTATCCGGTTTTGAGGAAGGTATGCAGGCGATAAATGACGGAAGGGATATCCTGCTGTTTATTGAAGGTCACGGGAAAACACTGCCCATGGCTTTAAGCAGGGCTTTTCAGGTACAGGAACGTTATGATGTGGCCATGATAATATTTGACTGGCCTTCGAAAAACAGTAATTTTAACAATTCACTTGCAAGGGTGCGCCGGTGTGCTGATAATTTCTATAATCTCTTATTGCAGATCCGGGATTACAGAAATCATGCGATGAATACTGACCAAAACTTCAGCATTCTGGCACACAGTCTTGGCAATTACTTCCTTAGCTACCTTATCGTTTGTGGAGACGGACAATATCTTCAGGAACCTTTTATCGATAATATCGTTATGAATGCGGCAGCAATAAGGGCAAAAGAACATGGTGAAGTGCTTTCTCAGCTTTGTTTTCAAAATCGCTTATACATCACCTCAAACAAAAATGACTGGGTATTACGCGGAGCGAATTTACTGACCTCCGGAAAAATGCTTGGTAATTTTATTATTCCTCCTTTTGCCGGTAATGCCGATTATTTAGATTTTACGGATATTGCAGGAAAGGAACATTCCTACTATTTCGGATATCATTCTTTTGAACACAGTAATCCTGCTTTCTTTTATTTTTTTAACACGGCTATTCACGGCGAAAAGGTAAACCTTACAGATACAAGATATTTTGCCCCCCTGGATGGCGGTTGCGGATATAGCATAAAAGATGTTTCCTGCCCTTAATTTGCATAATTAACTTAAGTTGCTATTTATGAAATAAAACTTAATAATTGATTTAAGATTGAAGATTAACGATTTAAGATTAACGATTTAAGATTAACGATTTAAGATTAACGATTTAAGATTTATGAAGTCAAAGGCAAAAAGAAAA
>JAFGTR010000157.1 GCA_016934055.1 Bacteroidales bacterium
CGTTTTAGTATTGCAAATAATAGCCAGCAATATCTGGTTAAAATATTTTCAATTTGGTCCGCTGGAATGGATCTGGCGTTGTCTGACCTACAAAAAACGACTGAATATCCGGTATGATAATGCTTAAACAAAAGACAAATTTCAGCCTGCCTGCCGGCTGGCAGGAATACGTGGCTATTAAAACAAAACAATTGAAGTTATTATAACACAATACCGGAAAAGAACCTGTTATTCTTTTTGGGCAATAATTGTCAATTATTAAGGAACTGATTTTCTGTTGACCTGCCAGCCCCGTAGGGGCGATATTATGGTAGAAAAAACGATACGGGTTTATTTATTGATCTTCCAGCCCCTTAGGGGCGATATTATGGTAGAAAATGCGATACGGATTTATTTGTTGACCCACCAACCCCGGAGGGGCGGCATTATCGGAGCCAGAGGCAACCTGTAAAACCATAATGCCAATCAGGCAGCGTTTTTTGCATAATTTTTCCTTTCTCCCGGAACCTTCCTCCGGTTCTTTCGACTGTTAATAAAACAGATCATAATCCTGTAAATCCATCACCAATGAAAAACCCATTTTTTACATCAGTGTTATTTACAGCCTGCATTTTCATAATACAAAATGCCTTCGCCCAGGCCCCGGGTAAGCTGAGCTACCAGGCAGTCATCCGCAACAGCAGCGGCCAGCTCGTAACCAACCAGGCTGTGGGTATGCAGATTGTTATTTTTCAGGGTTCCATCGACGGCAACGTCGTTTATGAAGAAGTCCAGACCCCCGTCACCAACGCCAACGGCTTGGTGAGCACAGAAATCGGGGGCAATGCCGGTTTTGATGCCATCGACTGGGCCGGCGGGCCCTTTTTTCTCAGAACCGATATCGACATCGGGGGAGGGACAAACTACACCATAACCAGCACCAGCCAGATGTTAAGCGTTCCTTATGCACTGCATGCAAAAACGGCTGAGGCCTTCACGGGAACACTGACCGAGACCCAGGACCTGTCTGATGTGGCGGCGATTGACAATTCAGTGAATACACAACTAAAAGATGTAACCGATCCCACCGATGCCCAGGATGCGGCGACAAAGGCCTATGTCGATGCCCTTGTAAGCGAGATACAGGTTTTAACAACCCGGGTACAGGACGCAGAGGGCAATTTGTATTCTACTGTTAAGATAGGCAACCAGGTATGGATGGGCGAAAACCTGAGGACCACTCTTTACAGGAACCACGAAGCCATCCCCCTGGTAACCGGTAACACGGCATGGACGAATCTCACCACACCGGCCTATTGCTGGTATGATAATGATGATGCCAACAAAATCTATGGTGCCTTGTATAACTGGTACACGGTAAACACGGGCAATTTATGTCCTGCAGGCTGGCATGTGCCCACCGATGAAGAAATGACAACCTTAATCAATTATTTAGGCGCGCCATACATTGCCGGTGGAAAGCTGAAAGAAGCAGGTATCGCGCATTGGTGTACGCCCAATGCCGGTTCAACCAACGAAAGTGGCTTTACCCTGTCAGCTTACCCGAATCCGGTGTCTGATGTTTTGGTGCTCCGGATTGAAAACGATAACTGCGAAAATCTTTTTTACCGGCTTTCTGACATCAACGGCAGACAAATAGAAAACAGTGAGATTACTGACCGGAAAACCTGCATAAACATGGGTGGTCTGATGCCGGCAGTCTATTACCTGAGCGTTATAAAGACTGGTTCATTAGAGGGAATAGTCGTATTTAAAATCATTAAGAATTAAACCCAAGGAAAGAAATATAAATAATACCCTATAAAGTTATTATTGATAGAAAACACAAATAAAAAATCAAATATCATCATGAAAACACTTAAATCCATCAAAGCAAAAAACACAAACACAAAAAGTATCAGTCAAACTGATAATAAAGCACAGCTTTGTTTTTTCCTGGTTCTGATTTTTATATCGTTTTTCCTTTTCAATGCTGATTTAAAGGCTCAGCCTGACAAGGCCGGCATAAACTTCAAAATTTCAGATTATGGCAACGCCACCGCGAAAACCGATCCGGCTGTGGCTTATAATTCAAAAGATGATGAATATTTTGTGGTATGGTTTGATGAAACCAATAAAGAGGTTCGGGGTCGGATTATCAGTGGTTCCGATCCGGCCAGTAGCACATCAAATTCCTTCCGCATCGACGGCGGATATGCCATCGATCCTGCCAGACCGGCATTAGCCTATAATTCCGATGACAATCAGTATTTTGTTATCTGGGAGACGTCTGGTGGAGTGTCTGCTCAATATATTGCAGGAAGGGCTTACGATGCTGACGGAAATGCACTTGATGCAAACACTCTTAGCTATTATCCGGGCTGGAATGCCAAAGTTGAATATTGTTCTGACAATAAGCAATATATAGTCGTATATGTCAATTTTAGTAATGTTTTGGGATTCTGGGTTGATGCAAATTGCCGGTCGGGATCTTCCTTTTATTTTTTAATCGGAAACAGCAAGATAAACATTAAAAACATTGACCTTGCAAAAGGGAGTGATCAGTATTTCATGGTGGTATGGGGTGCGAAATGGGACTATAACAATGAGGAATATACCGGCATCCGGGGTAATTTTATCCATGCTACATATAAACAAAGCAGCAAATCATTTCAGATTTCCTGGTACGACGGTCAATGGTATGGCGCAAAAGATCCTGCAGTTGCCTTTGACCCGGATACAAAAAAATACCTGGTGATCTGGCGTGATACACGCCATCACCAGAGTGCATCTGATAATCATTCCATCTATGGCCAGTATGTCAACCAGGCAACCACAGAGCAATACCATCAAAACAATTTCCAGGTTGTCCCGAAAGGCTCAACTTTCGATTTGAAGAATCCCGATATTGTTTTTGATAAAGCGCATGATTCATTCCTGGCATCATGGGATCAGGGCGACATATACGGACAGATGATACAGAATACAATTCTTGTGGGATCAAATGTTCCCATATCTACTGCTGCCAACGCACAAAATTCGCCGCAACTGGTTTACAACAGTACAAGGGAAGAAATCCTTTGTGTATGGGAGGATCACCGTTTTAGTCCTTCGGAAATTTATGGTCAGCGGCTTGGTATTACGCAGACTATCACGGTTGATAAACCGGCAGCAGGCGATGTATGGAATGCAGGTTCAACCCGCTACATCCGCTGGCATTGTAAAAATTTTACAGATTCAGTGAGGATTTTGATCAGTTATGAGGGTTACGACCAGAAATATTGGCTTGCAGTGGATTTTATGAAAAACACAGCCAACGACGGAACTTATGAATGGATTGTTCCCGATAATCCCTCGAAAAACTGTGTTATTATGATCGTTGATGCGGCCGACGGCAGTCCGAAAGGTTATAGCGGTGTATTTGAAATCACCGGTAGTACAGGCAATACATCAACAGGGAGCAAGGTAACGGTTCTGTTGAATGATAATTTCACCCTTACATTCGATGAAGTCACGGCAGCCGGAAATACGACCCTGGAAACAAGTCAGACCGGGCCGGAACCACCCGAAAGTCTCGTTGTTCATCCTTCTAATAATCCTTTGTACTATGATATCAAAACAACAGCGGCTTTTACAGGAGCTGTTAACCTTACATTTTCATACGAAGATGCCGGTATGACCCCTGAGATGGAAGAAGATCTGATCCTTATGCATTTTGGTGAGGCCTCTTCTGAATGGACAGACATCACCACCTCGGTTGATATCGATCAGAACCTCATCCA
>JAFGTR010000026.1 GCA_016934055.1 Bacteroidales bacterium
AGAACCAAGAATCAAGAACCAAGAATCAAGAACCAAGAATTAAGAATTAGGATCAATTCCAGAAATCTGGCAAAGTCCTTGTCTGAAGATTTTCCTGATCCTTCAGCAACATTTGTTGGAATTGAAACAGAAGTTCGTTGAATTTGCGTTACAAGACCATATTTTTCTTCATTTGGGAATTTGCTGGTACACAAATAGGCAGCTTTTACAAGTTCTCTAGATTTTTGCCATATTTTAAGCTCTTTGAAATTATGCATATTGTCTTGATTCTTGGTTCTTGACTCTTGACTCTAACACATCTTATTTTTTTCAAAATGTAAGATATTATCTTTAATGCTCAGAAGGTAATCAATATCATCATACCCTTTAAGCATACAGGTTTTTTTATAGGGATTGATATCAAAGTTTTCAGATTTGCCTGACGACATCAACGTTATAGTCTGATTTTCAAGGTCAACCTTTACTTTCAAAGCCGGGTCGGCTTTTACCTCTTTAAAAAGATCAGATAAAAAGCCGTCAGAAACCTGTACCGGAAGCAGTCCGTTGTTGAGTGCATTATTTTTAAAAATGTCGGCGAAGAAACTTGAAACAACAACCCTGAATCCGTAGTCGTATAATGCCCATGCGGCATGTTCGCGACTGGATCCGCTGCCGAAATTTTTCCCGGCAACCAGAACAGTACCCGTCCAGGTTTTGTTATTAAGCACAAAATCGGCTTTTGGCTGATCGTTCTTATCGTATCTCCAATCCCTGAAGAGGTTGTCACCAAAACCTTCCCGTGAAGTGGCTTTCAGAAACCTTGCCGGAATGATCTGATCAGTGTCTACGTTCTCAATCGGCATTGGAACGCAGGTTGAGATTATGGTTGAGAATTTTTCGATTGGCATTTTTTATATTGTTTTTTTACACTGTTTATTTTCTGATTTTTTACAAAAAGTCCCGCGGATCCGTGATTTTTCCGGTCAGGGCTGCAGCTGCAGCGGTAAGCGGGCTGACAAGGAAAGTCCTTGACCCGGGACCCTGCCGTCCTTCAAAATTTCTGTTTGACGTTGACACGGCATATTTTCCTTCCGGGACTTTATCATCATTCATAGCCAGACAGGCAGAACATCCGGGTTGTCTTAACGCGAAACCGGCTTCTTCAAGAATGGCGACCAGGCCTTCTTCACGGGCTTGTTTTTCAACCTGTTTTGATCCGGGAACGATCCATGCCACAATATCTTCTGCCTTTTTCTTTCCCCTGACAAAACCAGCAAATGCACGTAAGTCTTCAATTCTTCCGTTTGTACATGAACCTACGAAAACATAATCAACTTTACGGCCCAGCATAGGTGTTCCGGGTTGGATATCCATGTATTGCAATGACTTAAAGAAAGATGGTTTTTCATTTTCGGCCAGCGATGATCCGTCGGGGATATTATCAACAATCTTCATACCCATTCCCGGATTTGTTCCGAAAGTTATCATGGGTTCTATATCAGCTGCATCATAACGCAGTTCAAGGTCGAATGCCGTATCAGCATCGGTATTCAATGATTTCCAGTATTCAACCGCTTTATCCCAGTCTTCATCTTTTGGCGCAAATTCACGTCCCTTAAGGTAATTGTATGTCACTTCATCAGGAGCTATCAGCCCTCCTCTTGCTCCACATTCAATGCTCATGTTACAGACGGTCATACGGCCTTCCATGGACAGGTTACGAATGGCAGATCCTGCATACTCAATGAAATATCCTGTTCCACCTGATGCTGATATCCTGGAAATAATATACAATATAATATCCTTGGCTGTTACACCTTTTTTCAGATTGCCGTCGACGATAATCCGCATTTTTTTTGGCTTTGGCTGCATAATGCATTGGGAAGCCAGTACCATTTCAATTTCGCTGGTGCCGATTCCGAAGGCAACGCTACCGAAAGCGCCGTGGGTGGCGGTATGGCTGTCTCCACAGACTATGGTCATCCCTGGTTGTGTGAGGCCGAGCTCAGGACCTATTACATGTACGATGCCCTGATAGGGATGATTGAGACCGTAAAGGGTAATATCATGTTTTTTACAGTTTTCGGTAAGCTTATCCACCTGTGACCTTGACAGCATATCCCGGATAGGCAGATGCTGATCGGTTGTGGGTACATTATGATCGGCGGTGGCTACTGTCTGCTGTGGTCTGAGCACTTTAAGTCCACGGCGTTCAAGACCGGTAAAGGCAACCGGACTCGTGACTTCGTGGATCAGGTGACGGTCGATATACAGCACATTGGGACCTTTGTCAATTTTCTCAACGACATGACTGTCCCATACTTTGTCAAATAATGTTTTTCCTGCCAATGGTTTTATTTTTTAATGGTTATACAATTCTGTTCAATGCATCAATTAAAGCTTCCACAGATGCTGTGACAATATCTGTATTGCCGGAAAACCCGTAATAATACCTGCCACGGTTTTCAATCTGCACGTGCACTTTCCCGAGATCATCACTCCCTTTGGTGATGGCCTGGACCAGGTATTCTTCCAGTTTGAATTTATGATGAATAAGTTCTCTCACAGCGTTAAAGGCAGCATCAATGGGGCCAATACCGGAAGCCGTACTGGTAATTAATTCCCCCTCGTAGTTGAGTGATACGGTGGCCACCGGTATGGTGGATGAACCACACAATACCTGTAACCTTTCGAGTTGAATTTTCTTCCTGTCATGGCTGCCGCTGATACCGACCAGCACTTCCAGATCATCGTCTTTAATATCCTTTTTCTTATCAGCCAGTTCCAGAAATTTCTGGTATATTTCATCAAGTTCTTCATGATCAAGCTCATAACCCAGGATGGAAAGCCGATGTTTAAGGGCAGCTCTTCCGCTTCGGGCAGTAAGGGCGATGGATGATTCATCGATACCGACATCAACCGGGTTGATGATTTCATAGTTTTCACGGTTTTTTAACACGCCATCCTGGTGAATCCCTGATGAATGGGCAAAAGCATTCCGCCCGACAATTGATTTATTGGGTTGCACTGGCATGTTCATAAGGCTTGACACAAGACGACTTGTTTTAAAAATATTACGGGTGTTTATCCCGGTTTCTATACCCAGATGTTTGCGGCTTTTCATGGTCATCACAACTTCTTCAAGCGATGTATTTCCTGCTCTTTCGCCAATGCCGTTGATGGTAACCTCCACCTGGCGTGCACCATTGATGATACCGCTGACCGAGTTTGCAGTAGCCATACCAAGGTCGTTATGGCAATGTGTTGAAATAATGGCCTTATCAATATTCTTTACATTTTCTTTGAGGAACCGGATCTTTGCCCCGTATTCATCAGGAAGGCAATAACCGGTTGTATCCGGAATATTAACCACCGTTGCTCCGGCTTTAATAACAGCTTCAATAACACGGGCAAGGTATTCATTTTCGGTACGGCCGGCATCTTCAGCATAAAATTCAACATCCTCAACGTATTTTTTGGCATATTTTACGGCTTTTACTGCGCGTTCTATGATTTCTTCACGGTTGGAATTAAACTTGTACTTTATGTGAAGGTCAGAAGTGCCGATGCCTGTATGAATGCGTTTACGCTTAGCATATTTAAGCGCTTCTGCAGCCACGTCTATATCTTTTTCAACCGACCGCGTAAGGGCGCAAATAACGGGTTTCTTAACGGCTTTGGAGAGTTCAACAACCGATTGAAAATCACCCGGACTTGATATGGGGAAACCAGCCTCGAGTATGTCAACGCCAAGTAGTTCGAGGGCCTTTGCCACTTCAATTTTTTCTACTGTGTTTAACTGGCACCCGGGGACGTGTTCGCCGTCCCGGAGGGTGGTGTCGAAGATGTACAATCTGTCACTCATAGCGTAGTGTTTATTAGATGAAAAGTTTATAGATATTGATGTACAATGTACAATTTACGATGTACGATGTACAATCTGAAGCGTCTTGTGCTGTTGTTATGCATTGATTCATCTCTTTCCCTTTTTGTTAGTTGCAGCATCAATGCTTTTTACAAAAATTGCATTCAGCCCGCAATGCTCTTTAATTAATTTGTCAAGTTCAGCATCATTCTCACAAAGCTTTGCCTGTTTTGTAATTTTTAGGTTTATATAAGTTTCTCTTAGTTCTTTTAATATAACTTTAAGCTTATGTACAAAATCACCTGTTGATTCAGCACTTTGAGCTTCACCGTAATTTAAAGCAGATGAATTACCTGAACGAACAAGTTGTCCGTTCAAATAGCCTCCACTTTTATTATTTGTTATCTTTTCTGAAATATTCATTATTTCTACAGCAAAGGCAATAAGCCTGTTTTCCAGTTCAATCTTATTCATTTCTTATATTACAAATTGAACTTTAAATAGAATACATTGATATTCATATATCGAAGATGATATTTTCCAGCTTCTTCAAACTTCGAAAACCGTACATCGTACATTGTACATCGTAAATTTATCATGCCTTGAAAATAGTTTATCACCTTAAACAAATTAAAAAAGCCACCCTCTTTTCTGAGAATGGCTCACTGTTATCTTTGTTTCCGTTCATACAAAACCATTCTCACCCGGTCACCTGAAGGATGCCAAGAATGAGGATGAGGCTCAGTATGTTCGGATTGAAATTCATGTAATTATCAATGACGCTGCAAATATATTGATAAAAATCATATTTCAAAATATGGAACCGGATTTTTATTTGTCTTATGGGTTTTTCTTGCTTTAATAAAATTATTATAAAGAAAGGCTTAAAACAAATCATCTGTGCGGGAGACACTGAGGGAGAGTACTTTTAATAAATCAACTGAAAGGGAGACACTGAGGGGAAACAGCAATAAAGATAAATTGAAGATTTATGGAGTGAAAAAAACTGTCAGACGCTTCTAAAGGTGTCTGAGTTTAAAAATGATTTGAATTAAATATATGCTGAGAGGAAACATCTGGTAATATTTTAACGTAAAGATAACAGTAATGAACCTGCCTGAAGCTATTTAATTCATTAACCTGATTATCTTTGTTTTTAATTATATGCCTTTTTAAAATGAATAAGAAGAGTTTTTTATTAATTATTCTGATGGTTCTGATGGGCAATGCTTTACATGGTATTGAACTTACCGGTGCCCTGAATACACATGATCCATCGCGTATTGTAAAGGACAGCACAAGATACTGGTTTTATATGACCGGAAATGGCATTCCTATGTCATTTTCCGAGAATCTTACAAGCTGGAGAATGTCAATATGGACGGTTTTCCCTGCGGGGACATGGCCTGACTGGATTAATACGGCAGTGCCCGGATTCGGAGGAAACTTCTGGGCTCCTGATCTGATCTATATGAACAATGCCTATTATTGTTATTATTCCTGTTCAACCTGGGGTTCATCCAGGTCAGCCATTGGCGTTGCAAAATCGCCCTCTCTGGATCATCCCGAATGGACCGACCTGGGCATGGTGGTTTCATCAGACGGAACCTCCACGGCTATTAATGCCATTGATCCGGGACTTTTCAGGGATGATGACGGGAAAATATATATGGTCTACGGCTCATGGTTTGGCGGCATAGGCATTGTTGAAATTGACAGTGTTACCGGCAAGGCGACTACAGGCACCACACATCTCTACGGGGGTGGTCACCAGTCAATTGAAGCTGCTAATCTGATCAAGGAAGGAAGTTATTATTACCTTATCATTAATCGTGGAAACTGCTGCCAGGGTGTTAACAGCACTTACTATATTGTAGCAACCCGGTCAGAAAATGTGTTGGGGCCTTATTCAGAATCCAAAAACATATTAATGACGGACGGAAGATATATCGGTCCCGGACATTTCAGCCCTTTGTATGACAGTTGTGCAAGCTATGCCTCCATTCATTATTATGACGGAAATGCAGGAGGCACTTCAAAACTGGATATTCTGAGGTTGTTATTTGCTGATGAATGGCCTGTTCTTACACGTGATTTTACCTTTGAAAACTGCGGCGCCACAGGTTTTGAAGAATATAATGCATTTGTCGACAGCCGGGATATAAAGGTCTTTCCCAATCCTGTTGAAAGCGATCAGTTTTCGATAACCCTGCCTGATGAATTTAACAATGGTGAAGTTACAGTTGAAATATACAGGCTTGACGGGAAGCTGTTATACCGTAAAAGCTATTCCGGTATAAAATCCGTTATGCCCCATATTGAACCTGGAAAGGGAACATATATCATAAGGGTGACAAATGGCGGACGATCATATACACAGAAGCTGGTCATTCAATAAAGATTGAAAGAGCCGGTACAGGCAACAAAAAATGATTGTTTTATCTGTGCCTGAAAGCCAGGTCAGACTAATATCTGTGTCTGTAAATGGTGTTTATTCTGCTTCCAGTGCTGCTTCCAGTTCATCGCTTATTTCGAGGTTGTGATAAACACTCTGAACATCGTCGATTTCTTCAAATTCTTCGATCATGCGCAGAACTTTCCTGGCAGATTCCAGATCGAGGCTTTTTGTTTCGATGGCAATACGCTGTAATTCGGCATTTTCCAGCTGAACATTCATCTCTTCAAGTTTTTTATGAATCTTACCAAAATCTTCAATGGCTGTTGTTATGGTAAATACATCATCGTTTAGTTCGATATCTTCAACACCGGCATCGATTATCTCAAGTTCAAAGGTCTCAGTGTCAAGGTCATTTTTTAATACTGTAAAGACTCCCTTACGTTGAAAGATGAAGCTCAGCGATCCATTGGTACCGAGAGATCCGCCACGTTTGTTGTAGATTGCCCGTATGTTGCTGACGGTCCGTTGCGTATTGTCGGTAAGGCATTCAATGAATATGGCAATGCCTCCAGGCGCGTATCCTTCATAGGTGACTTCCTGGAGGTTGGCGGCTTCATTACTGGCTTTGTTAATGGCACGTTCAACATTATCTTTTGGCATATTCGCACCTTTGGCATTCTGAATGGCCAGGCGAAGACGCGGATTTCCGTCGGGATTTGGCCCGCCTTCTTTCACAGCCATCTGTATTTCTTTAACAATTCTTGAAAATATCTTACCTCTTTTGGCATCAAGCGCCCCTTTTTTGCGTTTGATGGTAGACCATTTGCTATGACCGGACATATGTTGTTGGTTTTGGTTAATATCATTTTTGACTGATAGAATCAAGAGTCAAGATAAAAGAGCAAAGACAATACCATAATTAACTGTTGATCATGAACTGTGATCTTTCAATCAACAATTCAACAGACAAAATTGTTATAAAGGTATAAAAATGTTTTTTTTCAGGAAAGTTGTTCATAAAGAACCACGGCTATAAAAATTTATGTTTTTGCTTAGGGTTTTTGCCGGCTCAAATGTCATTTTATATAGAGCCAGGAATCAAGAATCAAGAACCAGGAAGCAAGATAAAAGATGTTAGATAATAGAATCAAGATTTGAAGTTTGAAAGTTTGCTTTCAGGCAGGTCACCAAATCAGCAAATAAGCAAATCAACAAATCAATAAATACTATATGGATGTCGGCTGAAAGACGAATAAAATATGGTCTGATTTTACTGACTACCGGATGGTTGTTTCTTGGTCTGGCTGATGAAGATAAAAGACAGACGCGTATCAGGGAAGCTCTGTTGAATTATACGGTTAAGTTTCCTCAGCAAAAAGCCTATCTGCATCTCGACAAACCATATTATTATACCGGCAATACATTGTGGTTTAAAGCCTATCTTGTTGATGGCATGTTTCACAGGCCTGATTCTTTCAGCACAAACCTTTATGTTGAACTGATCTCTCCTTCGGGAACACAGGCACAGATCATAAGAGCCAGGATGAATTACGGCTTCGGATACGGTCATTTTAACCTGTCGGATACATTGCCTGAAGGCCTTTACCAGATAAGAGCATACACAAACTGGATGCAGAATTTTCATCCTGATTATTTTTTTTCAAGAAACATACAGATTTTAAATCCTGGTTATAAAAAACTGATATCACCAAAAGAAGCCAGGAAGAACATAAAAACCATAACACGCCGGGAAATGGCCTATAATAATCTTGATGTGCAGTTTTTCCCCGAAGGCGGAGAACTTGTCAGCGGGCTTGAAAGTGTTGTGGCCTTTAAAGCCATTGACAGATCCGGCAAGGGTGTTAGCGTTCAGGGTCATATTTACGATTCGGATAAAAATAAACATACCAGGATATCAACACATTATGACGGTATGGGGTGTTTCAGGCTGCAACCGCAACAGGATCAAAAGTACTATGCCTTGATAACCCATGGAGGCAAAGAATACAAGTTTAACCTGCCGGGACAACAGAAAAATGGCATTGTTTTTAGGGCTGAAAACCAGCCAAAAGAAATCGTTTTGCACATTAGCTCAAACAAGCCCGCTACAAAGGACAGAGTAGCGAATGAAGTCATAATAACAGGTCAGGTCAGGGGTGTTTTGTGTTACCATACGGTCGTCAACATGTCTGGCGGACCGGTTTCTGTTTCAGTCAATAAGGCCCGTTTCCCAACAGGTATCGTTCAGTTTACTTTGTTTTCAGGTCGTATGGTTCCACTTGCGGAGCGTCTTGTTTTTGTTAACAATCACGATTTCATGAATATGAGCCTGCAGGTTTACGATACCATTACTGACAATAATGAGCGTCTGATCTGTTTGTCGGTAAGGACAAGAGACAAGTATTTAAAGCCCGTTAAATCAAATCTTTCCGTTTCCGTTTTGTATGATCCTGAAGAAGAAAGGATAATACCGGATAACATCATGAGCCATATCCTGTTGACGTCTGATCTCAGGGGCTATATCAGTTATCCTGATCATTATCTTAAAAACACTGTAACAGGAAATCCTGAGGATATGGATTTGCTTATGATGACCCATGGATGGAGAAAATTTGACTGGGAGGAGATCCTGGCAAAAGAATATCCAAAAATCAGGTATTTTGAAGAGAGGGGCATAACAATTGCAGGCATGGTGACCACTGAATTGTTCGGTATACCCTTAAAAAACTGCGAGGTAAGACTATCTGTTGCAGAGGCATTCAATGATGTGTTTAACCAGTTGACGAACCGACGGGGTATGTTCAAATTTGAGAATCTGGTTTATTATGATACCATCAATGTAAAGATTGAAGCCTGGAGACCTTCGGGCAGACGAAATCTGGTTATATATGTCCCCGGAGACGCTTATGCGGAGGTTACCAAACATCAGGGCGAGCCAATATTAACCACGGTATCGGAGCGTGACAATAAGGCTTACAGAAGAGAAAAATACAGGATGGAACAGATCGCTTATGAAGAGGAGCAGAGGAGGCTAGCCCGCGAAGACAGTGGTAAATTTCACGGCATATACGGTGAACCTGATGCAGTGATCAGATCAGAAGATATTCCAAGTGGATACAGGGATATTCTGCAGGTTCTGCAGGGCCGTGTTCCCGGTGTGAATGTGACCGGCAACAGTGTAATTATCCGGGGTGTCGGTACATTTTTTGGCAGTTCACAACCCCTTTACCTTATCGACGGCGTACCTGTGAATGATGTAAGCGCGGTGCTCAGCGTGCCGGTTGAGGATGTTGACAGAATTGAGATTCTCAAAGGTCCGAGTACCGCAATATATGGCAGCAGAGGAGGTAACGGGGTGATCGCCATTTATACAAAACGAGGCTTTTTTATGAAGAAGGGCATTATTGAATTTCAGATGCTGGGATACCAATGGCCGCGAAAATTCTATCAGCCGGCATTTGAACACGGATACAAACCGGATGATATAGAAACAATTTACTGGCAGCCGGTTATTGAAACAGATGTCAACGGCAATGCCCGGGTAATACTCAGAAAACCTAAGATACAGGGAAATCTTCGGATTATCATTGAGGGTATTTCATATAAAGGACAGGTGGGATATACGAATGAGGTGCTGGAGAATAATTAGGGAGAGTGACAAGGGACAAAAAAGGAATGAGGGAAGAAGGGATACCTGCATGACTAAAAGCAGGCCTTGCAGTCCTGCGGTCTTATGGTCTTTAATCTTTGATCTTGATTCTTTATTCTTGGCTCTTGGCTCTGTAATGATTGACATGTAACCCCTAATGGGGTCAAATACCAACCAAAAATACACCTTCTATAAACATACAAACCCTCCGGGTTTGAAGACATAACACCATCTTTCCTCATTCTCATTTTCATTCTCGTTCTGATTCCTGTTCCTTTCCCCCTTGTCATTGATCTTTAATCTTTTATCTTTATTCTTGGCTCTTGATTCTTGTCTCTATACGGATTCAATATTTTCGTTTTTTTTCATCTACCATGGGCACAAATCTTACCGGTAAAACAGCTTGTTGAATAAGTCTGCCTTTCTTCTTGACCAGCAGGATCAGTTCCTGGTAGTTGGTTTCGCCTACTGGAATGATCATCTTCCCCCCTTCAACCAGTTGTTCTTTAAGAGGATCGGGCACATGAGTAGGGGCACAGGTTACAATAATGGCATCGAATGGCGCATATTCAGCCCATCCTTTATAACCGTCGCCAATCTTTACAAACACATTGTCATACTTAAGAACTTTCAACAATGCTTGAGCTTTCGATCCTAATTCTTCAACGATCTCAACAGAAAAAACAGAATCACATAATTCAGCGAGCACGGCAGCCTGATAGCCTGAACCTGTACCGATTTCAAGCACTTTTGAACCCGGATCCAGTTTTAAGGCTTCTGTCATAAAAGCCACGATATACGGCTGTGATATTGTCTGGCTATAGCCAACAGGGAGGGGCTGATCGGCATAGGCATATGAGGCCAGTTCCGTGGGCACAAACAGATGCCGCTCAACTTTGCGCATGGCCTCAAGCACACGTTTATCTGTAACACCTCTTGCCTCTATCTGCCATTTAACCATCTGTTCGCGCTGTCTGGCAAATTCCTCTGAGGGTTGCGGATTTCCAATGCAGTGAAAGAACAACAGAAAGATTAATAGCAGGGGAATTGCAATTGCATAGCGCATTTTATGACTGTTGTTCGTTTTCATTTGTTTTTTCAGGACTGTTTATCAAAATAACAAAAGTCTATCCCCAATGAAATAATAAAAATACGTTGGGGTGATACTTTTAAGTTTTGAAAACTTCGCAAATAATATGCCAAATCATGATGAAATGATGAACAGCATAATTCTCAGAATGTCACAAAGAAGTCAATTTCTTTGTGGCATTCATTACCGAGTTTGTCCAATGCTCTTATCTCCAGGTTATAATTCCCGCCGGCTGGAAAATTACCGATGGGGGCTGTATATTTTTTTTCTGTATTTCCGTTCAGTGAATAATACATAGCATCGAAACCGGTTATATCGTCAGTGCATGATAAAAAGATAACCACATGTCCGGGATAGACATCCAGGGTCTTCCCTTCGTTGATGGTGGTTCCTGCAGAGCGTATGCTGAACTGTGTGCTGATAACCGGACCGGTATTGTCTAGTACAACGGCAAATTCAGCATGACTGGTGTTTTCAACATTATCATATCCGGTTGTATGGATTCTGTGCAGACCTTCTTTTTCAAGGTGAAACGCATCACTGTAAGGCCATGGCTCCGATCCGTCAACGGCATATTCAATGCGGTTAACACCCGATTCATTGTCAGTGGCTTTTAGCACAATACCGGTTTCTGAACTTATGAATACCGTATCGCGCATGGTAAATGACCGACCTGTAAAGGAATGAATAACAGAGGGGCCTGAGAGATCAACATAAGGAATGGTAAGGCTTTCACCTTTTTCAATACTCTCTGTCCGGTTGCCTACATTATCAAGAGCATAGGCTTTAAGCAGCAGATTTCCCTTGACATCAGAAAGATAAAATGGCTTTTCATAGCGCACATAAGGGGCATTGTTGATTGAATAAAAGACTTCTTTTACACCTGCTTTGTTATCAAAAGCCGTGATCTTGATCTGGTTTCTGCCGGAGGCATATTCTTTGCCGCCTATGATGAAACTTTTGCCTATCAGTTCCTGCACCATCACGGGAGGCGTTTTGTCAACATAAAAGGCAGATGTATGTGTTGTTTCCTGGTGTCCTGTCAGGTCAACCGCATAATAGTCAATTGTATGCTCACCCTGAGATATGGCATAGCCGGCCAGGGGTAACCTGTAACTGAGCCATGTGCTGCTGTCGATCCTGTAAAATATTTTATCGACACCCATGCCTTTGTCTTCGGCATTTAAAATAATTTCCGACCGGCCGGAGATGACATTTTCAAAAATATCGCCGGTTATGTCAAGGGATGTCATTGGCGGAGAAAGGTCGATGATAATTTTATTTTCCTGCCGGGCTTCTGCATTGCCCACATGATCAACGGCATAATAATTCAGTGAGTATTCTTGTTCTTCCTGTAAGCTTAACGGTGTGGAATAAACAGTGTAAGAACCGCCATTCAATGAATAATAAATGTTTTCGACACCTGATGTCTTATCTGAAGCTTTCAGGATAATGGTTACCGCACCTTTTGTATAAGTTTTTCCGCCTTTAGCAAAGGTTTCTCCGGTACTGTATTCAGTGGTTGTTGAGGGTGGTTTGCTGTCAGCATATACTTCAAAAATGATATCCTGTTTCGGGTAAACCGTTTTCTTTGTGACAGTATCGACGGCCCAGGGGGAACGGATGGTATTGTAACCTTCACTGTCTAAATACATAGGATTGGCGTAAGCAGGGGTTGATTCGCTTTTCAGCAGAATGGATCCATCCTTTTTGTCGGGCGAAGTGGAAAGTCGAAGGTAAATGGGCAGGGCCTTGTTAATATAAATTTTATTATCAGGAGAGAGGTATACTTTCTTCTCATGCTTCAGGGGCTCCTGAGCATTGATCCACAAAGACATGCAGGAAAAAAGCAGCATCAGTGTCGTAAGCTTTTTCATAGCGCGGTTTTTTTTCCGGTGTATGGTAGTCTTTAATTGAATTTATTATTCAGGACTCATTCGCAGAGCAGACACCAAACCAAAATAAGGGAAAAAATCAATAAAGTCAATGGATAATAATGAAAACTTATGAAACATCATTGGATGACCATTGGCAAAAAAATATCTGCATAATATGATTTTTCAGTCAGAATTGAGCTTTGGGGCAACAGTCATTGATTGTATAAAACTTTGTATTCTTTTTTTTCTTATGGGATTAAAAGATTTCCTGCTATTGAACATTCAGTTCCAGTTTAACCCACGCCTTTCTCGTTATGTCCTTTGCCGTGGTTATGGTGCTTAAATCGGTATAGATATCACCGTCTTTACCCGAATAATGACTGTGTCCTATGAGACTGAGTTCAACAGGATTTTCATAACCAGATTTTCCGATCCTCGCTTTGTAAACAAGTGCAGGCTGACACGATGTTTTATAATCTTCGTCATCAGGGTATTTGTTGTTGGTCCAGTATTCATTCCAGTCCCAGCTTTGGTTGATCTCGAAATAGATGTCAAACACAGGTGGTATGTTCTGTGACAGATGGCTCATGATGACAAAGTCTCCCGGCGGGGTTGCCCCGGTCATGGCATCCGGAAGTGCCGTGTTCACAGTGGGAATATAATATCCGTCGTCCTCCCTGACGCCACGGCTATGTGCCCAGACAGGCAAGGTGGCTGGTCGGCGGATAGGTCCCGGCAACCATTTTCCTGTTGACTTGTCGCCGTGTCCATATATACCTTTGGCGATGGATTCCGCAACATATAATGTCTGCAGGTAATTCCCCGCAGTATCTTCAACCCACAGGGCCATGAGGGGGTGATTGAAGCTTTCACCTTTTTCGAAGTAAAAGACCAGGCCGGCTCCTTTTTCTTCCCAGTTGGTGATAAGAGTATCAGGAATCGCCGGTGTTTTTGCCGTACGTGATGAACGGCATGAATAAGTTGCCAATGATCCGGTGATCATGATCAGTGATAAAGCCATGAAGGTGGCTGATATGGTATTGTATTTTCTCATGACAATAAACTTTTAAAATTCAACAATGATGCCTACTGTGGGTAATACAGTTCCTGAACCGTCCGACTCAATAGTGGTGAGCCGGTATCTTTCGATCCCATTTTCATCGATATAAGGATCGTTTTCCACGGGACTGCCATTAAGGGTTGCTTCTCTTACCAGATTATCAGGTGTGTCAGATTTGTTATTATAGACGTTCTGAACATCTACATATAGGTTCAGGGACCATTTCCTGAAAAAATACTGCTTGTCTATTCTCAGGTCTAACTGATGGAAGGAATTGAGACGCTCTTCATTGAATTTCGAGAAATCCCAGTAAGCCCTGCCGCGTGCATCCCATGCTGCTTTGATGCTTGATTTGTCGTAATCATAAACGGTATAGGGAGCACCCCCGACAAATCTCCATTTACCTCCGACGAACCAGTTGCGTTTGAATTTCCGGGTTGCTGTGAGAATGAGTATATGACGGTTATCCCATGAAGTTGGTGTATAAGTATCCAATGGTTCAAGATTTTCGTCAAGATCGATGGACTGGCTGTTCACATAAGTATATGACAGGATGGTATTGAATCCCAGCAGGTCTTTTGATTTTGCATAGACTTCAAATCCGTATGTCCTGCCTTTTGAGACTGACTTTAATGGTTCGTCACCAAAGGTACCGAAGTCTCCGCCTTTGCTGGCCAGTGATATGGAATCGAGCAAAGAGAAGGGATAATTATCATAAAGTTTATAGAATCCTTCAAGAGTAATGATTGAGTTTGGTGAAGGTCTCAACTCAACACCTCCCACAAAATGATCAGCCCTGATGTATGTAATATTGTTTTGTTTGTTTTCGAGTTCACCGGCTGCATTCCGGTAACCGAGGGCTGTATAGGGAGGTCTCTGATAATAGCGTCCGCTGTTAAAGTTGAGAGAAAATATATCATTGAGCAGGTATGATGCTGATATTCTGGGTGAGAAATGTTTCAGCGGATTAGCCATTTCTGATGAATAAGCGCTGCCGTCGATCCTGATTCCCAATGACAATGTGAGTTTGCGATCAAGGAAGGCCTTGCTTACCTGAGAAAAGGCACCATAATTTGTTGTGTTCAGTTCCGAATTGTAATATAATTTAGTTAAGGTGTCATTGGTGAATAATTGTCGTGATGTTTCATTGGTATATTGCGCATATTCGAGATTTATACCAGAAACAAACTTATAACCGGATTCAGTACGTGTGAAATGCTCAAACCGCAGTTTGTTTTCAGCCTCGGTGGATGCATAATTAAAGGTTTTTATGTTTTCGGGATTATTGTTGGCATATTTATAGGAAACATTATTCAGATAATTACGGCTTACCACCAGTGTATTGAATCCTCTTTCACGATAATGCTTATATACCGCTCCAACAGCATAGTTCCATTGTTCATTTACAGGCAGGTATTCTAAAATGTAACGTTGTTCAGGTGTTTCATCAGCTTTCAGGTTAAGTGACGACTGATCGATAGCCCCTATGCCGATTAATGAGATTTCATTTTTTTCATCGATACGGCTTTTAACTTTAAACTGAAAGTCACTGTATGTAGGCAAAAAAGGAAGTTTAAGAAGGGTAAAAAGGAGTTGCAGATAAGATCGGCGTGCCGATGCGATAAAAGTGGTGTTATCGCTTATGGGGCCGTCAAGTGTGATAGAAAGGTCAGATGCACCGATTGAGCCTTTGAATTTGATCTTTTCTTTATTACCGTCAATCTGGCTGAAATCAAAAACTGAGCTTAATGCATTGCCCCGGTTTGAAGGAAACGCCCCGGAATAATACTCGACTTCCCGCAGAAAATCAACATTTATGATGCCTGCCGGTCCTCCTGAAGCTCCCTGTGTGGCAAAGTGATTAAGGTTGGGGATTTCAATACCGTCGAGGTAAAACCGGTTTTCACTTGGACCCCCGCCACGCACGATGAGGTCATTGCGAAAAGATACAGTTGAGCTTACGCCTGGAAAAGACTGTATAACCCTTGAGATATCGCGGTTACTCCCGGGATTCTTTTCTATCTCCGAAATCTCAATTATTTTAAGGGAAACCGGGCTTTCTTCCTGCCTCCGGAAAGGCGAGGCTTTAACAACGACGGCTGAAAGCTCTATATTGGCTTCCTGCATGGGAATTTCAATAAATAACTTTTTAGCATTGGTGAGCTGGTATTCTTCGGTAATGACTGGCTCGAATCCGATGGATGATGCCTGCAGCCTGATGAAGCCGGGCTCCAGTCCTGTAAATAAAAAATTGCCGTCAAGGTCACTTATGGAACCAATTGTTGTGCCATAAATTACAATACTGGCAAAAGGGATGGGTTCATTGTTTCCGGCATTGAATATCCTGCCTTCGATGACAGCCCTGCTTTCCTGTTGGGCATGTAACAGAGAAGTTTTAAACAGCAGTAAAGTCAGCAAGATTAGACAGATCGTTTTCATACTTCTGATCCTTTATTAAATTTTGAAGAATAACCATTGACATGTCAATAATGTTCAATAAATATTCTAAAAAATTAAACAAATTTTAGTTAAGATGGTTTTTCAGTTTACCGGAGTGTTATTAAATATCATATATTCAGCTGATCATGTAACATATTATTTAATGCATCAAGCTCCTTATGAAAATCAAAAAAGGGATGTTTCGCTGAAAAATACTGAATGGCTTTTATTGTTGACCGGATGAAATTTTTGTTGGCGGGATCATGCCTGTTAACCGGCCTGTGCCTGGCAGCATTTACAATTGACTGCACTTCTTTCATAAGGGGCATGGTTTTCTCATCTATATATGTTTCTATGAATCTGTTCCAGGTATATGCAATACCGGATTCGGACGGGTGCAGCATATCGGTGGCATAAAAACGGTAGTCGCGCATTTCATCCATGAAAATCTCATAGGCAGGGAAGTACTGCACATGCGGGTGTTGTTCTGCTATTTTATCGATGGCATAATGCAGGATTGATTTGCTTTTCTGGTTATTGACGGCACCTTCTTTCCAGTGTCTTACAGGACTGAGGGTGAAGACCACTGAGAGGTCTGCGTTGAATTCCTCAAGATCATATAACAGCTTATTCCAGGCGGTGATGATCTCATCAGGATCAAGCAGATGACGGGTAAATTGAGAGGCGGGTATTTTGTGACAATTGGCAACTGTCATCCCGGTTTTGTTCAATTTGTAAATCCAGGCTGTTCCAAAGGTCAGAAAAAGGAACCGGGCTTTTCTGAGCAGTTCTGAAGAAAGGGCAAGGCTTTTATTTATCCTGTTGAGACAAATTTGCTGATCGGGGTGGGAGAAACCCGTGTAATGGTTTAAGCTTATCCATTGACCGTTGTGATAAATCAATTGTTCCGGAGAAAAGGGTTCATTGATCATAAGAATTCGCAGATTGTCAGCTATGGAGGCAGGGTTGAAAAGCGTACCGAAGGGATTATGACTGACTTTAAACTTCAGCGATTCCAGTTTTTCACCAATATAACCGGAAAAGCATGAGCCCATAAAGAGCATGGCTGAGGAATAGGTGATCCTGACGGGTGAAGGTTGGATATCAACGACGGTGCGAAAAGCATTCATAAGAGAATACAATAGGTTGTTATTAAAATTAATATTTTTGAGCAGATTAACAAAACTGAATATTCATGCAGGACATTATTAAAATCAGGACCGGCAGTCGTAACGGGTTATATGATATAACCGGACTGGTCAAGAAAATTGTGAATGCTTCCGGTGTAAAAAACTGGTGTGGTTAATGTTTATGTACAGGGTGCCACTGAGGCCATTATGATACAGGACAACTGGGATGAATCTGTTCAGCAGGATGTTATTTCCCTGCTGCAGAAATTGATTCCCAGGGGGCTTCTTTTAAAAATTTAAGATTACGCATGAATCCTTTATATCCAACCCGTTTCACAGCTGAGCCTGAAAAAAGAGTATTAAACTGTTCTTCCGTTAGCTGGTAAAATTCTTCACGGCTCATTTCAAGCAGGCCTTTAACAGGTGAGAGTTCTTTCGTATTATGGGGTGTTGCCTGACGGTTCCAGGCGCATACATCCTGACATATATCACAACCGAAGACACGGTTTTTGAGTCTACCCCTGAAGGCAGCCGGAATATCTCCTTTGTTTTCGATGGTCAGATAAGAAATACACCGGCTTCCGTCAATCAGATATGGTTTGACAATGGCTCCTGTGGGGCAGGCCCTGATGCAACGGTCGCAATCACCACACAGGTCTGTGATGGGTTTATCGTAATGCAATGGCCGGTCGATCATTAGCGTACCGATGAAAAAGAAAGAACCTTTGCCGGGAACAATAAGGTTTGAATTCTTGCCCATCCAGCCTGTGCCAGCCCTGACAGCCCAGGCTTTATCCATGACTGGTGCAGAATCGGAAAATGCCCTTCCGGCTGTTTTTCCAATCGTTGTATTGATAATTTGAAGCAATGAATACAGTTTTTTTCTGATGAGCTTATGATAATCCTTTCCGTAAGCATATTTGGAAATGACAGGAGCCCCGGGATCAGCCTGTTTTTTATCGGTAAAGTAATTCAGAAGAACAACAATTACAGATTTGGTTCCGGGTACCAGTTTGGTTACATCACCCCGTTTTTCGGCATGATTTTCCATGTATTGCATAGTGCCGTGATATCCGAGTGAAAGCCATTGGTTCAGCTTTTCCTTTTCTTTGTGAAGAATTATGGCCGGTGCTATACCACAGGCATCAAAACCCAGCCTTTTGGCTTCGTCTTTAATAATGGCGGAATGTTGTTCAAGGTCATCCATGTTCCTGGATAACAATGGCTTTATAATAAATTCAGGTTGTCAGTAATAAATTCTTAATACGATCTGAGAATTAAGAACCAATGTCGTTAAGTTAAGGATTTTTTTGTCCTCTCCCTGCACACTCTCCGGGAGAAGGACATAATTCGGTCTTAACTTAACGACATTGAATTAAGAACGACGATTTTTGATTTATTGGAAAGTCTAAGTGTGTATAGTATTGATTTTCTTGTTTATGTATTTGACTTCAAAAATCTAAAATCGTAAATCTTCAATCTTAATTCTTTTCTTTTTGTAAGCTTTATAAGAACTATAGTTCAATATTACATGGCAGGAGAATGATCATCAGAGTTTTTTCTTGACCTCGAAGGTTTCGTATGCTTCGATGATATCACCGACTTTGATATCGTTGTAGTTTTCAATATTTAATCCGCAATCCTGGCCGCTCACAACTTCCTTGACATCGTCTTTAAAACGTTTTAAGGAGGCAAGTTCCCCTGAATAAACCACGATGCCTTCACGGATAATCCTTACCTTTGAGTTTCGTTTTATTTTACCTTCCTTCACCATACATCCGGCGATTGTACCAACTTTGGTAATCTTGAAGGTCTCCATTATCTCAAGGGTAGCTTGTATTTCTTCTTTGATCTCTGGTGACAGCATGCCTTCCATAGCCGATTTGATCTCGTTGATGGCATTGTAAATGATTGAATATATGCGGATGTCGATTTCTTCTTTTTCTGCCAGTTTGCGGGCCTGTAAAGAGGGGCGCACCTGGAATCCGATCACAATTGCGTTTGAAGCTGCTGCCAGCAGGATATCACCTTCAGAGATCTGGCCAACAGCTTTATGAATAACATTAACCTGGATTTCTTCGGTTGATAGTTTTATAAGGGAATCAGACAAAGCTTCAACTGAACCGTCGACGTCACCTTTGACGATAATGTTCAGTTCTTTAAAGGAGCCAATGGCGATTCTCCGTCCAATCTCATCAAGGGTGATATGTTTCTGTGTGCGGAGGCCTTGTTCGCGCTGCAGTTGTTCTCTTTTATTTGCGATCTCTTTAGCCTCCTTTTCAGTGTCCATGATATTGAATTTGTCACCTGCCTGCGGTGCGCCGGTCAATCCAAGGACCAGCACAGGTGTTGAAGGTCCTGCTTCCTCGATCCTTTTGCCACGTTCGTTGTACATGGCTTTAACGCGGCCGGAATGATAGCCTGCCAGCATAATATCGCCGACACGGAGTGTTCCGGACTGTACCAGCAGTGTTGCAATGTAACCCCTTCCTTTGTCAAGAGACGATTCAATGACGGTACCTGATGCGTGTTTTTTTGGATTGGCTTCTAATTCGAGCATTTCGGCTTCGAGCAGCACCTTATCCAGCAGGGTGGAAATATTAAGTCCGCTTTTGGCTGAGATTTCCTGCGACTGATATTTCCCGCCCCAGTCTTCGACCAGGATGTTCATGTTGGCGAGCGATTCTTTAATTTTGTCGGGATTAGCAGTGGATTTGTCAATTTTATTAATGGCAAAAACCATTGGAACACCGGCAGCCTGGGCATGGTTAATGGCTTCGAGGGTTTGTGGCATGACACCGTCATCAGCGGCAACCACGATAATGGCAACATCAGTGATCTGGGCACCTCTTGCCCGCATAGCCGTGAAGGCTTCATGACCGGGGGTATCCAGAAATGTAATCTGACGGCCGTCTTCCAGTTCTACCCCGTAAGCTCCGATATGTTGCGTGATACCGCCGGCTTCTCCTGCTATCACATTAGCATTCCGGATATAATCGAGCAACTTGGTTTTCCCGTGGTCGACATGCCCCATAACAGTGACAATAGGCGGACGGGGGATCAGGTCATTTTCATCGTCTTTTTCTTCTGTTATGGATTCCTGTAATTCAACAGTAACAAATTCAACCGTATAATTGAATTCTTCGGCAACAAGGACCAGGGTTTCAGCATCGAGTCGCTGGTTAATTGAGACCATGACGCCAAGACTCATACAAGAGGAAATGACTTCGTTTACCGGAACGTGCATCAGGTTAGCCAATTCATTTACACTGACAAATTCCGTCACCCTGATAACATTTTTATCTTTTTCCTTTTGTTCTTCTTGAAGCTGAAGGCGCTGGCTTGCTATTTCACGTTTTTCCTTACGGTATTTTGAACCTTTTGATTTTCCTTTTGATGACATCCGCGCAAAAGTGTCTTTTATCTGGCGGTCAACATCTTCTTCGCTTACTTCTGCATGATATCCTTTTCGTTTTTTCTTCTTTTTACCAAATTTATCTTCTTCGCTGGCTTCTTTACTGGCACCGGGTTCAACGGCAATCCTGTGCGTATCTTTTTTGATACGCTGACGTTTTTTCTTTCTGCCGCTTTCATCATCTTCACTTTTGCGCTTATCAGCCGGGAGATTTAATTTTCCAACAATATATGGTCCGCTCAGCTTTTCAACAGATGCCCTGATAATTTCTTCTTCAGGTTCTTCTGATATTTCTTTTTCAGTGGCGGGCTCTTTAGCCTCAGTTAATTTTGCAGCCGAATCCATACGACGTGCTGCAGTTTTTGCTTTACGCTCTTCCTCTTTTTGCTGCTTTGATTTTTTTGGCGGCCTTGTACGTTGATTCATAGAATCAAGATCGATCTTGCCAACCACTTTTACTTCGAGTTCTTTGACTTCTGGTTTAATAAAAGTATCTTCTTCTTCGTCAGGTATCGTGGTGATTTCATCCTCTGCCTGTTCATTTAATTCTTCAGGTAAAGCTTCAGGTTCCTTTACAACATCGGTGCTTTCTTTTTCCGGTTCGGGTTCCCTGGCTTCTTTCTCTGATATGACTTCTTTTTTGGCCTGCGGACTTACTTTTTCTTCCTTCGTTTTTTTGGAAGGTGTCATCTTATCAACATCAATCTTTCCCAGTATGTTGAGTTTAATAGATGAGGGCTTTTCAGGCTTTTTGTCGGTCTCTTTTTCATGAAGAATCTCAGGCGTGTGAATGTCTTTGATCAGGACTTCTTCATCATATTCTGCATTTTCGGTTTCAACAGTTTCTTTAATGTCATTTAATGAGATGGTCTCGTGTTTTTCGCGGAGATGTTTGAGATTCAGCTTTTCAGATTCCTTTTTAACATTCAGATCAGAGCTGTATTCTTTCAGTAACAGATCATGCTGTTCGGGCGTAATCTTTGTATTAGGGTTAGAATCAATTTTAACGCCTTGTTTATGCAGAAATTCTACAATGGTAGAAATCCCCACATTCAACTCCCTTGCAATTTTGCTTAATCGTGTAACTTTTATATCTGACATCAGCGTTAAATAGTTGTTTTAAAAACGACAAAGTTAGAAAATCCTTGAAAATATATTCATTCAAATAGATTATTCAAATTCTGCCTTTAGAATTTTAATGACTTCTTTGACTGTTTCTTCTTCCAGGTCAGTACGTTTAACAAGATCTTCAATAGTCAGGTTCAGTACACTTTTAGCTGTGTCACAGCCGACGGCTTTCAGTTCATCGATGATCCAGCTGTCAATTTCATCGCCAAATTCTTCAAGATTGACATCTTCATCATCTTCAAGGTCTGTTTCACGGTATACATCAATTTCGTATCCGGTAAGCTGACTGGCCAGTTTAATATTCAATCCGCCTTTGCCGATGGCAAGTGATACTTCGTTGGGTTTAAGATAGACATCGGCCTTTTTGTTTTTCTCATCGATACGGATACTTGATATTTTAGCCGGACTCAGTGCTCTGGTAATAAACAATTGTATATTGTTCGTGAAATTGATCACATCAATGTTTTCATTTTTCAATTCCCTGACGATGCCATGAATTCTTGATCCTTTCATGCCGACACATGCGCCCACGGGATCGATACGGTCATCATACGATTCAACGGCAACCTTAGCCCGTTCACCCGGAATCCTGACAATTTTTTTGATGGTGATGAGGCCATCGAAAATTTCCGGTACTTCAAGCTCAAAGAGTCGTTCAAGAAAAACAGGTGAAGTTCTTGACATGATGATCAGAGGCGTATTATTACGCATTTCCACCTTAATAACAACAGCCCTCAGCGTATCACCCTTGCGGAAATAATCGGTGGGAATCTGTTCTGTTTTCGGAAGGATGAGCTCGTTGCCATCCTCATCAAGGACAAGGATTTCACGTTTCCAGACCTGGTATACCTCCCCGGTAACAATTTCACCAATGCGGTCACGGTATTTTTGAAAGATGTTGTTTTTTTCGAGATCAAGAATGCGGGCGGTAAGATTTTGTCTCAACGCTAAAATGGCGCGTCGGCCAAAGTCACTCAATTTGACTTCATCCGTCACTTCTTCACCCACCTCATAATCTTCATCAATTTTTTTAGCTTCTGAGAGGGTAATCTGCAGGTTCGGATCTGTAATGTCGTCATCCTCTACAACCTGTCGATTACGCCAAATTTCAAAGTCTCCCTTGTCAATGTTGATGATAACATCAAAATTTTCGTCAGTTCCGTACATTTTCACAAGCATACCTTTGAAGACATCTTCAAGGACACTCATCATGGTGGCACGATCAATATTCTTAAGGTCCTTAAACTCAGAAAATGTTTCGATTAAATTCAACGTTTCCATTCTTCTGTTCCTGATTAATTATCGGATTAATAATTTAGCTGTTTTAACAGTATTATAGGATATTTCAACCGGATGAACCTTTGTTTCTTTCTTTTTCCCCGGTTGTTTCTTCATTTCTTTAATTTCAAGTGTGAATTTTTCATCATCAGCATTTCTTAGTATACCTTCTTTTGTTTCGCCATTGTTTTGAACCACTCTTACAGGTCTGCCGGTGCTTTTCTGATATTGAACAGGCAGTTTAAGAGGATTATCGATACCGGGTGATGAAACCTCAAGTTCATAGTCTTCAACATCCCGGTTTAACTTGTTCTCAATAAGCCTGCTGATTGATACGCAATCATCCAGGGTAATTCCGTTAAGCGTATCCGCATAGACGATTATTTTATTCGAGGGTCTAACCTTTATGTCAACCAGGAAGAACCCTTTTTCCATCATAGCTTCTTCAATCAGAATACGTATGTTTTCAGCCTTTAACATCACAAGGATATAAAGTAACAAAATAGGGGACTGTTGTCCCCTAAACGATTTTTGAAAATTCCACGCAAAGTTAATTAAAAATTCCGGTAAACTGCAAATATATTTGGTATTTTGTCGTATTGTTGCTTCAAATCTGAGGACTTTTACGGCTGATATTATTTTTATTCTTAAATTATTTTCACCTTTACTGCCATTAAATATTTCCCCGGTATGTTTATATATAGTCGCAAAATGAATAACAAAGCGTATATTGTTTCTGATGTTGGTTGTGGTTTGTTGTTTTCTTTGCTCTTTGTTCTTTTAGACAGACTATTAAGAAATTGATATACAGATAAAAATGATTTAGTTGCTTAAGAGTTCATTTCAGATATTTTCAACAATTGACACAAAACAAACACAAAATCATAAATGATCCGGTTCACGGATTTATTAAAATACCGACAGATTTTATTTTTGATCTGCTGGAACATCCTTTTGTACAAAGGTTAAGACGAATTAAGCAACTCGGCCTTACAAGCCTGGTTTATCCCGGGGCAACGCATACGCGTTTCCAGCATGCTATTGGTGCATTACATCTTATGAATCAGGCTATTGACAACATACGACAGAAGGGATTAACTATTACCGATGAGGAGGCTGAAGCAGCGGCTGCGGCAATTTTGTTGCATGACATCGGGCACGGACCTTTTTCACATGCATTGGAACAAAGTATAATACCTGACCTCACGCATGAGGATATCTCTTTCATACTTATGCAAAGGCTGAATAACGAATTTAAAGGGAAGCTCAGCCTGGCTTTGCAAATTTTCAAAAATCAGTATTCAAAAAAATTTTTACATCAGCTCATCTCAGGTCAGCTTGATATGGACAGGATGGATTACCTCATGCGCGACAGCTTTTATACTGGTGTGGCAGAAGCAACAATTGGAACAGAAAGAATCATAAAGATGCTGAATGTTGCAGATGACCAACTGGTGGTTGAATCAAAAGGAATTTATTCCATAGAAAAGTTTTTAATTGCCCGAAGACTGATGTATTGGCAGGTTTATTTTCACAAAACAGTCATTGCAGCTGAAAATATTTTAGTGAAGACTCTGCAACGCGCCAATCATATTGCAGAGAAAGATTCTGAACTTTTCGCTGCAGAAGCATTGGATTTTTTCTTCAGGAACAAGATTACCAGGAATGAATTAAAGGATGGCCATGACCTGGTTATTGAAAAGTATACCAGTCTTGATGATGACGATATAATCGTTTCAGCAAAGGCCTGGATCAATCATTCTGATCCGCTTTTGTCCTATCTTTCAGGTTGTCTGATCAAACGGGGTCTTCCCAAGGTTATGATCCAGGATACACCAATTGACGGAAGGCTTATTAAAAAGCTTAAGTTGAACGTGCAGGGTCTTTTCGGTATTGATGAATCTCTTTCAGATTATCTCGTTTATCAGGGGCAAATCTGTAATCGTGCCTACAGCGGATCAGATGAAAAGATCAGAATTCTGTATAACAATGGTATTATTAAGGATATTACCGATTCGTCTGAGTTGTTTAATACTTCGCTGGTTACAAAGCCTTCGGTAAAATATTTTTTATGCTACCCGAAAGAATGTGAGGTTTAATTGTTAGTTTTGTGACATTTATATATAACTTGGCTATGCTGTCTGAAGGATTGCCTGACCAGTCAGCGATATTCTTTTTATTCATTAAATTACCTGTTTATTACGATGAATTTTACAGCGAAAATGATTGCTGATTTTTTAAAGGGTGAACTGGTCGGTAATCCGGATACTGTTGTTACAGAGGTGTCAAAGATAGAGGAGGGGAAAGCAGGGACACTTTCATTTCTGGCCAATCCAAAATATGAAAAGTATTTGTATACGACAGCATCTTCTATTGTGCTTATAAACCGTGATTTATCTGTCAATGGTACAGTAAAGCCCACCCTCATTAAAGTTGACGATGCTTATAAAGCATTTGCCTCATTGCTGGAACTGTATGCCAGCAACCTCCCGCAGAAATCAGGCACTGAACAGCCCAGTTATATACATTCTTCAGCAGTTGTAGGTTCAGGCTGTTATATTGGTGCTTTTGCTTATGTTGGAGAGCAGGCTGTTATCGGCCATAAGGTTAAGATATATCCCCATACTTATGTTGGTGATGGCGTTAAAATCGGAGACAACACAATACTGTATCCGGGTGTGAAAATTTATCAGGGCTGTGCTGTTGGTGCCAATTGTATTATTCATGCCGGTTCTGTTATAGGCAGTGATGGTTTTGGATTTGCACAGGGTGAGGACATGGGGTTTAAGAAGATTCCGCAGCTGGGTATTGTTATTGTCGAAGATGATGTTGAAATCGGATCCAACGTAAGCATTGACAGGGCAACAATGGGTGCAACACTGATAGGTAAAGGCACTAAAATTGATAATTTGGTGCAGATTGCCCATAATGTGGAAATAGGCCATAATACGGTTATTATTTCACAGGCTGGGGTGGCGGGTTCTACCAAGATTGGGAAAAATTGTGTGATTGCGGCGCAGGCCGGGTTGGTCGGGCATATAAAAATTGGTGACAATGTTATTATTGGCGCTCAGTCAGGGGTCTCCAACAACATTGAAGAAAATCGTGTATGCCTTGGTTCTCCGGCTATTGATGCCGGTATTCAGAAAAAAGCTCTGGTGGTGTTTAAGAAGCTGCCCGATATATACAGAAAAATTGGCGAATTTGAAAGATATATAAAAGATCATGCTGAAAATGAGCGCAAAAAATGATTTTATCATAGAATAATTTTTTCTATCTTGCGCCATTTTTGAATAAATTCGTTAGTATTGCATAAATTGTTGCACAATGTCAGACAAACAGAAAACCCTTTCTGATATCATTCAATTCAAAGGCAAGGGATTACACACCGGTGCGGATGTTGAAATTGCCATAAAGCCTGCTCAGGAAAATTCGGGTTACCATTTTAAACGGATTGATATAGATGGTGAACCCATGATCCGTGCTATTGCTGATAATGTAACACATACTGAAAGAGGAACTACGCTGGTAGAAAAAGGAGTTTCGGTATCAACTGTGGAGCATGTTCTGGCGGCTTTGTCTGGGATGGGTATTGATAATGCCCTGATAGAGCTTAATGGTCCTGAAGTTCCCATTATGGATGGCAGTTCACGGTTTTTTGCCGAAGCCATTGCCAGGGTTGGTTATAGGGAACAGGAGGCAGACCGGTATTATTATCGCATCAGGGAAAAGATGGTATACAGGGACGAAAAAAAGGGTATTGAATTGCTGGCTTATCCTGATGACACCTTAACCATTGATGTGCATATTGATTACGATTCCAAGGTTTTGGGTTATCAATATGCCCATTATTCAGAGAATCATCAGTTTGATAAAGAATTTGCACCCTGCCGGACCTTTGTTTTTCTCCATGAGTTGGAAACCCTTCAAAAACATAACCTGATTAGGGGCGGCGATTTTGATAATGCCATAGTTATCATTGACAGGCCTGTTACACAGGAAGAACTTGATCATCTTGCCGACCTGTTCAACAAACCAAAGATCAAAGTCAGACCGGAAGGGATTCTTAATAATGTTGAGCTGTATTTCAGCAATGAGCCTGCAAGGCATAAACTGCTGGACGTCATTGGTGATCTGGCACTTTCGGGAGCACGGATAAAGGGCAAGATCATTGCCACCAGGCCCGGACATCTTGCCAACACAGAGATGGCAAAAATACTGCGGAAGCATATAAAAATTGAGCAGAATAAACCGGTTGCCCCTGATTATGATCCCAACAAGGAACCGCTTTTCGATGTCAATGAAATCATGCGCCGGTTACCGCACAGACACCCGTTTTTGCTGGTGGATAAAATTACACATCTCGATGAATGGGTTGTTACAGGAATAAAAAATGTGACCATGAATGAGGCTTTCTTTGTAGGTCATTATCCTGACCAGCCTGTGATGCCCGGTGTTTTGCAGATTGAAGCCCTTGCCCAGGTGGGCGGGATATTGTTGCTCAGCTTTGTTCCCGATCCGGAAAACTATGTTCTTTACTTTTTGCGTATTGATTCGGTGCGGTTTAAACGCAAGGTGGTACCGGGAGATACACTTAACATACGCATGGTGTTGAAAGAACCTGTTCGCAGAGGTATTGCCTTGTGTTACGGACAAGGTTTCGTCGGTGACCAGATTGTAATTGAAGCCGAATTTATGGCCCAGATGGCCCCAAAACCAAATAGTTCAAAAAGTTGAAATTCAATACAAATACAATTACGTCCTCCCTGACTTTCTTACATCCGGATGCCATCATAGGAAAAAATGTGGAAATCGGACCTTTTACTACAATTTATGGTGATGTAATCATTGGTGATAATACCTGGATTGGTCCCAATGTAACAATTATGGACGGTGCCAGAATCGGGAAAAACTGCAGAATATTTCCGGGAGCTGTTATATCAGCGATTCCACAAGACCTGAAATTTGCGGGAGAGATCACCACTGTTGAGATAGGGGATAACACCACCATTAGAGAATGCGTAACCATTAACAGAGGCACCAAGGCCAAAGGAAAGACAATTATAGGAAATCATTGCCTGATTATGTCTTATGTTCATATAGCCCATGATTGCTTTATCGGGAATCATTGTATACTGGTGGGCTATGTTGGCCTGGCCGGCGAAGTTGAGGTTGGAGACTGGGCTACATTGGGTGGCGGATCTATGGCTCATCAGTTTGTCCGTGTAGGAGCCCATGCTTTTGTGCAGGGGGGAAGCAAGGTCGGGAAAGATGTTCCTCCTTATATTCTTGCCGGAAGAGATCCCTTGTCTTTTGCCGGTTTAAATATTGTGGGACTGAGGCGCAGGAACTTCAGCCAGGAAAAAATAGGGGAGCTGAACGAAATATACCGCACAATATATCAGAAAGGGATGAATCATTCAGATGCCGTTAATTATATCGAAACACATTTTAATGGCTCTCAGGAAAGAGATCATATTCTGGCCTTTATCAGAAGTTCCGAACGGGGTATTATCCGCGGTTTGCTGGATGACTGAGTTTTGTGTCTGGTTAACAGTCCACAGTATATTTTTTAACATATACATCTCAAATTTTCAAATCCTCAAACCTGCCTGACCAGCGTCAGGCCTCAAACTTTTCTATTCCTTTTCCAACACTTCTATAGCCTTTAACAGGGTGTTGTCAATATCCAGAATAATGGGATAGAATCCGGCGTTATCAAGAAAATTACGGGCGATATAAGCATGAAGTTGTGTCTTAAGGATAGTTGACGAAATCTTAATACCTTCAGGATTTTCTTTCACACCGTTTTTTGAAGCAAAGGCAATGAATTTATGCAGTACACCGACCTGATCCAGGTATTTCACAAATTCCTGTGGTGTGCTGAGCTGTGACAGTTCATCACGGTTTGCATCAGAATAATCAAGGGCAAACCTGTACAGCAGGCCTTTGTTTCTTACTTCAAGATAATAGTCAGAAATACCTGTTGTGTCGAGCGGCACAAAGATGTCAGGCATGATGCCTCCTCCGCCGTAAACGATTTTCCCTAAGGGTGTATAATACCGCAGCGAATCAGCAAACCTGATGCTGTCAGGTGATTCCATTTCACCGTTCAGATATCTTATGTTTAAGTCGTTATAGTAGTCATCAATACCCTCGGTGTAAGGTTTCTGAATGCTCCTGCCGGTAGGCGTATAATAACGGGCTATGGTAAGACGCAGGGCCGATCCGTCTGAAAATGTTTTTTGTTCCTGCACAAGGCCTTTGCCAAAAGATCTTCGTCCGATGATAATTCCCCTGTCATTATCCTGAATGGCACCTGCAAGAATTTCACTGGCAGAAGCTGAATTTTCGTCAATAATGATGACCAATTCAATATCTGTTGCCAGACCTCCTTTTACCGACCGGAATTCTTCGCGGTTCCGGGCTTTTCCCTGTGTGTATACTATAAGCTCCTCGTTGGCCAGGAACTGATCAGCCAGGTAAACCGCAGCATCCATATAGCCGCCACCATTTTCACGCAGGTCAAGAATAAGCTTTTTCATGCCTTTGGAACGGAGGTCGTTCATAGTGGTGATGAATTCTTCGGTTGTGGGTCGTGAAAACTTGTTGAGATGGATATACCCGATATTCTTTTTTATGATATAGCCGATATCAACACTGTACAGTGGGATATTATCGCGAATGATATCAAATGTAAGAACATCATTAACACTACGCCGGATAAGCTCTACTGTTACTTTTGTGCCTTTTGGGCCACGGAGCCTGGAAACTATGGAATCACTCGGCATTTTAATGCCGGCCACAGTGTCATTATCCACCTTTATAATGCGATCTCCGGGAAGAATGCCTACTTTCTCAGAAGGGCCGTTGGCTATTACCTGTATGACTACAAGCGTATCATTCAGCATGTTGAATTGTATGCCAATGCCGCTGAAATTGCCTTCCAGAGGTTCATTGATCTCCCTGAGGTCCCTGGCAGGAATATATTGAGAATGAGGATCAAGCTCTTCAAGGATTTTTGGTATTGTATTTTCAATTATTTCTTCTTTTGAGACTTCGTCGACATACTCATCTTCAATATAGTTGAGTATGTTTTCAAGCTTATTGGCTTTCGGAATTATAATGAAACGGTTTTCAGCCTGCATGCCTGCGTAAAAACGGCCGATGAGCAAACCCGCAATGACAGCTGCAGCAATGATGAGCGGAAGGTAAATCAATATACCTTTATTGTCGTATTTCATTTTCGTTTTCAAGATCAATATATACTACTTCAATATTGGCCCTTTTTAAAAGTTCGATACCTTCCTGTATGCGGTACATGTCGCAAAACACAACACGCCGGATACCTGATTGTATAATAAGTTTGGCACATTCCATGCAGGGACTGGAAGTGATATAAAGGGTAGCACCGTCACTGCTGTTATTTGATTTGGCGACCTTTGTGATAGCATTGGCTTCTGCATGCAGTACATAAGGCTTCGTCTGGTTGTTTTTGTCTTCGCAAATATTTTCAAATCCGGCAGGTGTTCCGTTATATCCATCAGAGATAATCATTTTTTCTTTGACAATAAGCGCTCCCACCTGCCTGCGTTTGCAATAGGAATTGCGGGCCCATATCTGTGCCATCTCAAGATACCGCCTGTCGAATTGTTCCTGTTTTTCGCCATAAGGTCGTAAAGGATCGTGTTTCTTCATGCCGTCTTTTTCCGCTAAGGTTTTTATACTATTTCACAGGCGGTAAAGATAGCATTATTTTTTCGCCTGAAGGATTCTAAAATGATGGCTTTTTTGCAATTTTTCCGGATGCTTTTTTGCCGGAATGTTCAATCTGATAAAGGTAGATGCCGGGTGTCAGGTTACCCAGAAAGATCTGGTAAGTATGATTTCCTGCAACCGGGATATAATGACTTTCATCTTTTACCAGGGTTCCGTTAAGATCAAAGAGTTGGATATGCAAAGGCGTTGGATTAAGGGTTTCAAGCCGGATGATTATTCTGTCAGATCCGGGATTTGGAAATATTCTGAGCCTGCCGGTAACATATTGTTCTATGCTGTTTACAGGCTCTTTGACCAGAATGGTTACTTCATTAACAATATCCCCTTTTTTTGCCATTACAACAATACTCCCTGTACTTTCCGCAATAAAAGTGGCAGCAGCGCCGGTAGTATTGATAATCTGGCCATCCCCCTCTGTTATTGACCATTCCACATCATCATATATTGTATCTTTAATGGTTTTGTTCATCTGATCATAATAATATAAAGTCAGCTCAGCCGTGTCTCCGGGATAAATTCTGATATTCCTGGGACTGATGAATAATTTTAACAGTTCAGGAAAGTAAACCTGTTGTTCCAGTTGCATGGAATCAAGACTCTTAATACCAAAGGCTCTCAGGGTAAAAATTGTCGTATCCTGCGGAGAGACCTTAAGACTGCCGCTGGACTGAACAGTATTTCCGTCAAGTGTAACGGAATCTGCATTGATCGTAGTCCAGCTGATCGTTGCGGAATCATTGACCGCAATTATTTTTTTATCGGTTTTAAAGTCGTTGATAAAGGTTAGTCCGGTTTCAACCTCATGGACAATATCGGAATCGACTATGGTATTGAAAAGGATCCGTGCCATTGCAGCGGAACCGTTGATATCCGGATGGATTTTATCCGGAAACAAGGATACGCTGTCAAGCAATGGCGTTCGGAAATCAACAAGTACGGCCCCGGTTTTGTTCAGAACGGAGTCGATCAGGGGCATGACATCGTTTTTTATTATTGAATCATTGATATCCCAAACGATATCAAAGGCAGGAGGAGGATAGCCTACGATAAATTTTGTATAGGGATTTCTAATTTTAAAGGTGTCAATCATTGACATATAATCGTCAAGGAATTCATCTTTATAAGAGCCCCAGTTCTGAGGTTTACTGTCGTTGGTGCCAAGGCATATCAGCAATATCTCCGGGGCAAGATTCCAGCAGTCTGAGAACTCCGGATCATTCCATATGGGGAAATCACCATTTTTCAGCATGGTCCTTGATGAAATGCCATAATTATTGACAATACAAGTGTCCCCGTATTTTTGCTGCAGTAAAACGCCAAGCTGGGCCGGATAACTTTCAGTTGCCGGACTGGCCAGTCCGGCCCCATAAGTGATGCTGTTGCCAATGAAACCTATACGGACATGATAATCCTGTGATTGCACAGTACAGAAAAAAGAAGTCAGAATTATGATCAGAACGAAGGTGAAGGCCTTTTTCATGTTTTTAAGTGTTTAAGCGGAACAAATTTAGTAAAGTTTTTTTTATGCAAAGCGGACTGTAAGAGTGAGTTGTCAGTTATTTGTTATCGGTTGTCAGGTTGCTGATATTCTTTGTTCGTTTATCTTGTGTCTTGCATCCTGATTCCTGGATCTGTATTCATCAGTTAATGGCATTCCATCCCTGTGCTTTTAGTTCTATCGTATTGCCATTTGGGGTGACAAGAAGGGCTTTCCCCCCGGTTTCAGTAATATGCCCGATGACAGAAATACCAGGTTGTGCTGATATTTTACCAAAGTCGCTGAGCGGAACTGTAAACAACAGCTCATAATCTTCACCTCCGTTAAGGGCAGCTATAAGAGGTTCAATGGAAAATTCCTCAGCCGCTGCATTTGTTGCCGTATGAATGGGAACCTTATCGGCAAAGATTTTACAGCCGGCATTTGACTCCTTACAGATATGCAATATATCTGAGGACAATCCGTCAGAAATGTCAATCATGGATGTTGGTTGTATAGCTGTTTCTCTCAGCGTCCTGATAATATCACCGCGAGCCTCGGGTTTAAGCTGCCGTTCAAGGATATAATTATATTCAGTCAGGTCGGGCTGAGACTCCGGATTTTCACGGTACAGCCTGCGTTCTCTTTCCAATACCTGCAGTCCCATATAAGCTGCCCCAAGATCACCTGACAGACATATCAGATCATTCATACAGGCTCCGTTTCGATATGTTATTTTATCATTTTCAGCTTCTCCCAGAACGGTTACCGATATGGTCATCCCTGTTATTGAAGATGAGGTGTCACCTCCGACAAGGTCAACATTATATTTATCACAGGCCAACAGTAAACCTTCGTACAACAAATCAATCATACTTATTTTAAACCTGGCCGAGACAGCAATTGAAACGAGTAACTGTTTCGGATTGGCATTCATGGCATACACATCAGAAAAACCAACAACCGCAGCTTTATAGCCAAGATGCTTTAACGGTGAATATTCAAGATTAAAGTGTATCCCTTCGGTAAGCATGTCAGTCGTTACCACAATTTTTTTTGAACCATAATCCAGTACGGCGGCATCATCTCCCACACCCGATTCTGTACTTTTATTCCGAAGTCTGATGTCTTTGGTCAGGTGGCGGATCAGTCCAAATTTTCCAAGGGCTGCAATATCATCGTTGGGATGAACAGAATGAGGCATAGCATTGTTGTATTAAAGGCATATTAAAAAACAAAGATCATTATAAATCCAGTTTCATTTAGTATCTTTGTTCTTATTTAGAATCGTTCTAAATACCATAAACATCAGGTTTATAGATGTTTAACAATGCAATAGGAAAATTTCTAAACCATGGGGAACTCAAATGATAAAATATTAACAGATGTTACCGGGAGTGAATACAAATATGGTTTTGTTACTGACATTGAAACAGAAATATTCCCCAAAGGCTTAAACGAAGATGTTGTAAGGCAGATTTCCGCCAAATGGAATGAACCTGAGTTTATGCTTGAATTCAGGCTCAAGGCATACCGGCACTGGTCCACGCTTAAGATGCCTCAATGGGCTCATCTTGTAATACCTGAGATTAACTACCAGGATATCAGTTATTTTGCAGCTCCGGTACAAAAAGCGGGTCCATCAAGTCTCGATGAAGTGGATCCTGTATTACTGCAGACATTCGAAAAGCTTGGCATTTCAGTTGATGAACAGAAACATCTTACAGGGGTAGCTATAGATGTGGTTATGGACAGTGTCTCGGTAAAAACGACCTTTAAGGAAACGCTGGCTGATCTGGGCATTATATTTTGTTCAATGAGTGATGCCATCCGTGAACAACCCGACCTGATCAGGAAATATCTTGGATCTGTAGTCCCTTACAGCGACAATTTTTTTGCATCTCTTAATTCGGCTGTATTCAGTGACGGGTCATTCTGTTATATTCCTAAAGGCGTACGTTGTCCAATGGAACTGTCAACTTATTTCAGGATCAATGCTGCCGATACCGGACAGTTTGAGAGGACATTGATAATTGCAGAAGATGATAGTTATGTCAGTTATCTTGAAGGCTGCACAGCGCCTATGCGTGATGAACACCAGCTTCACGCGGCCGTTGTTGAGATTGTTGTCATGGAAAACGCTGAAGTTAAGTATTCGACGGTTCAGAACTGGTATCCTGGTGACAGGCAGGGGAATGGCGGAGTATATAATTTTGTGACCAAAAGGGGGATATGTAAAGGCGATAATGCAAAGATTTCCTGGACACAGGTGGAAACAGGTTCTGCTATTACCTGGAAATATCCGAGCTGTATATTAAAGGGGGAGAACAGTGTGGCTGAATTTTATTCCGTTGCGGTAACAAACAATCATCAGCAGGCAGATACCGGTACGAAGATGATTCATTTAGGGAATAATTCCAGCAGCACCATTATTTCAAAAGGAATATCAGCGGGGCAAAGTCAAAACAGCTATCGCGGATTGGTGAAGGTGGCTAAAAATGCCGGTCAGGTCCGCAATTTTACGCAGTGTGACTCTTTGTTGCTTGGAGATAAATGCGGTGCTCACACCTTTCCCTATATTGAGGTTGAAAACGACTCGGCCATCATTGAACATGAGGCTACGACATCGAAGATCAGTGAGGATCAGATATTTTACTGCAAACAACGCGGACTTGATACTGAAACGGCTGTCGGCCTTATCGTTAACGGATATGCCCGCGAGGTGCTGAATAAATTGCCCATGGAGTTTGCCGTAGAAGCGCAGAAGCTTTTACAGATAACGCTTGAGGGTAGTGTGGGGTAAGGGAAGGTTTGAAGGTTTGAAGATTTGAAAGTTTGAGAGCCTGCGTGCTATTTCTGCGGCAGATATACCGGTGAGGCAGGGTTGATGGTTTGAAAGTTTCATGTTTTGGTTGTTTTAGCCCCTTAGGGGCTGAATGTTGGTAACCACGGGTGAAACCCGGGGAATGGATAACAGGCAGAAAACGCTGCAAACAAAACATAACCAAAAGCAATAACCTTGTTTGCAGCGGAACTGAATTTGACAATATATAGCGTATGAGGAAACAAGACTTCAGCTATATATACATTCTTTTTGTTCTTTTATCTTGCATCTTGCATCTTGTGTCTTAAATCTATAAAAACAGAAAATGCTTAACATAAAAGATTTACATATTTCCATCGAAGGCCGTGAGATTATCAAGGGTATTGATCTCGAAGTGAAGGCTGGTGAAGTCCATGCTATTATGGGTCCCAACGGTTCAGGAAAAAGTACTCTGGCTTCAGCATTGGCTGGAAGGGAATTGTTAGAGATTACAAAAGGTCATGTGACATACCTTGGGGAAGACCTGCTTGATATGTCAACCGAAGATCGTGCAAAAAAAGGTTTATTTCTTGGATTTCAATATCCGGTTGAAATACCGGGTGTGTCACTGGTCAACTTTATGAAGACAGCGGTAAATGAACAGCGTAAATTCCATGGTCTGGAACCGATATCAGCTTCTGATTTTCTGAAGTTAATGCGCGAGAAGCAGGATCTGGTGGGTTTGCATACCAAACTTACCAATCGCTCTGTCAACGAAGGATTTTCCGGTGGTGAGAAAAAGCGGAATGAGATCTTCCAGATGGCCATGCTCAATCCAAAACTGGCTATTCTCGATGAGACAGATTCGGGACTGGACATTGACGCCCTTAAAATTGTAGCAAACGGGGTTAACAAATTAAGGACAAAAGATAATGCCACAATCATCATTACCCATTACCAACGTTTACTTGATTATATCATTCCCGATTACGTGCATGTTTTATATAAAGGTAAAATCGTAAAATCAAGCGGAAAGGAACTGGCACTTGAGCTTGAGGAGAAGGGCTATGACTGGATCAGGGAGGAGTCAAAATAATCGAAAAACAGGGTTAAAAAATGAGTAATCCGAATATGACCAGAGATCTGTCAGCTGACTTGGTGAAGCTTTACAGGGCTAATGCCCATGTTTTGGCCGATAATACAGGTGAGATACTGAACATGCAACGGCAGGATGCACTGGAGGATTTCATGCGACTGGGGGTTCCTGATATCAAAAACGAGGACTATAAGTATACCCGCATCGAAGATTATCTTAAGGGAAATTATGATGTTGAATTTACAAACGATCCATTTAAAGTAAATCTCAGGGAGATTTTTAAATGTGATATCCCTGAGCTGGATACCCATGTTGTGCTTGTGATGAACGGCTTTTATTATCACGATAACAATTTATCAGATTTACCGGAGGGGATCATAGTCTGTGGCCTTAACGAAGCTTCGGTAAGATATCCGGAAATATTCAGGCAGCATTATGGCCGTTATGCCAGGACGGCAAATGACGGTCTTATTGCCCTGAATACATTATTTGCCCACGATGGTGTTTTCGTTTATGTTCCTGAAGGGCAAAGACTTGACAGGCCACTTCAGGTCATTAACCTGAGTTTCTCCTTCCGGAACCTGAGGATCACGCGTCGTAACCTTATCATAACCGGCGATAATGCCACCTGTAATATTATACTTTGTGATCATACACTGAGCGCTCACAGCTATGTAACCAATTCGTTAACGGAAGTTTATGCCGGGAAAAATGCCCGATTTGACTTTTCCAGAATGCAGAATGAAAACAGCATATCATCACAGATCACGCATACCTTTATCCACCAGGAAGAAAACAGTGTGGTAAGTTCTAATACAATATCTCTGCATGGAGGACTTATAAGGAATAATTTTTACTCCCGTTTGAACGGAACCGGATGTGAAAACAATGTGTACGGACTTTTCCTTGGTGATGACAACCAACACATTGCTAATTATACGCTGATCAATCATGCCACACCCAATTCTACGAGTAACCAGCTTTTCAAAGGTATCCTTGATGATAATGCGACAGGAGCTTTCAATGGGAAAATATATGTAAGCAGGAATGCACAAAAGACAATTGCATATCAGAAAAACAATAACCTTCTGTTATCACCGACGGCCAGAATGAACAGTAAACCTCACCTTGAGATTTATGCCGACGATGTGAAATGCAGTCATGGTGCTACCATCGGGAGGCTTGACAATGAAGCTATGTTCTACCTGCGTTCACGGGGGATCAGTGAAAAAGAAGCCCGGCAACTGCTGATGTATGCGTTTGCTGATGAGATTATTGGTAAGATACAGGTCAGTCTCTTGCGGGATCGTATTATTGACATGGTGGATAAAAGACTCCGCGGCGAGCTGGCATGTTGCAGTAATTGCGATTTGCGCTTTGGTTAATATTTTTTTACAGTATGAGTTTTGACATTAAGAAAGTCAGGGATGATTTTCCCATTCTTCAGCAAAGAGTTTATGGCAAACCTTTGATCTATTTTGATAATGGAGCAACCACACAAAAACCTTTACCGGTTATTGAAATTGTTAATACATTGCACAGGCAGAGTAACAGCAGTATTCACCGTGGTATTCATTATCTTGGTGAACAGGTTACAGAAGCCTATGAAAACGCCCGGAAAACAATACAGAAATTCATTCATGCAGCCCAACCGCATGAGATTATTTTTAGCGCCGGCACAACAGCGTCGATAAACGGATTGGCTTTTTCGCTCGGAGAGAGATTTGTCCGCGAGGGCGATGAAATCATCATCACAGAGATGGAGCATCATTCTAACATTGTGCCCTGGCAGATGCTTTGCGGGCGTAAGAATGCCAGGCTTAAGGTTGTGCCTTTCGATGACAATGGTGTATTGCAGCTGGAAAAGCTTGAAACGATGATGAACAGAAAAACCCGACTGATTGCGGTTATGCATGCATCAAACACTCTGGCAACGATTAATCCTGTGAAAGACATTGTTTCGCTGGCACACCGGCATGATATTCCTGTGTTAGTTGACGGCGCACAGTCGGTACCCCATATTCCGGTTGATGTACAGGATATGGATTGTGACTTTTTTGTCTTTTCAGGCCATAAGGTCTATGGTCCGACCGGCACAGGGGTATTATACGGCAAGGAAAAATGGCTTGATATGATTCCTCCCTTTCAGGGTGGAGGAGAAATGGTTGATTCAGTTACTTTTGAAAAAACAACGTATAATCAATTGCCCTATAAGTTTGAAGCTGGCACAACCAATTATATCGGGGCCATTGGCATGGCCAAAGCCATTGAATATCTGCTTTCAACCGGGCTCCGGTCAATTGCCGTTCATGAGCAAAACCTGTTGCATTATGCCGTTAATAAACTTGATGAACTGGGCTATATTACCATTTACGGCAGGGCGCCACTGAAAACATCACTGGTGACTTTCAGCATCAGTCATATTCATCCTTATGATGCCGGTATGGTGCTTGATAAAATGGGTATTGCCATACGCACAGGTACGCATTGTGCACAGCCTGTTATGCAACATTATGGTATAGAAGGGAACATCCGGGCTTCCTTTGCCATGTATAACACCTTAGATGAGATTGACAGCATGATCGAAGGAATCAAAAAGGTGAAATTGATGTTTTAAAATACAGTATCAGGTTCAAGCGGACCTGTCTGCCTGGACAGGCAGGCGCTAGAACCATAAAGAGCTTACCGGCAGGTTGTTGGTTATCTTTATTCTTATATCTTTTATCCTGGTTCTTTACTCTTGATTCTATCCTTGTGTAATTACGCGATTTAACTTAATTTCAAACCTTCTTTTAATGCAATTGTATATACCGATGGATCAAAAAAACACTACAGACATACAGGAAGATATTATAAATGAATTTGAGATGTATGACGACTGGATGGATAAATATAATTATATTATTGAACTGAGCCGTGACATGCCTGTTATTGATGTCAAACAAAAGATCAATGCCAACCTGATCAATGGATGTCAGTCGAAGGTTTGGCTAACCGCTGAATATGATAATGGCAAGGTGGTTTTTTATGCTGACAGTGATGCTGTCATTACAAAAGGCATAATTACACTGTTGATACGTGTGCTTTCAAAACGTACACCCGATGAAATACTTGATACAGATCTCTATTTTATCGACCGGATCGGTCTCAGACAGAATCTCTCGCCCACAAGGTCAAACGGATTGCTGGCCATGGTCAAGCAAATGAGACTTTATGCCCTGGCCTATAAAACGAAATACGGACCGAAACCTGTTAATTAAAATAAAATGAAAACAGAACATGATAATATATTACAGTTGGAACAGGAAATAATAAAAGTACTCCGCAGTATATATGATCCTGAAATTCCTGTTAACATATATGACCTCGGACTGATTTATAACATTGATGTTGATGAGAAAAATCGTGTGACAATTACCATGACGCTTACAGCCCCCAATTGTCCTCTGGCTGATCAGTTGGTTGCTGAGGTTACGGACAAGACAGGAGCCATTGAAGGTGTTGCCGGAGCAGATATCAGACTGGTTTTTGATCCGCCATGGGACAGGGGCATGATGTCTGAAGAAGCCCTGATAGAATTAGGGTGGCTTTGATTCTGGATTTCGGAGCATGCAAAAGAGAACAAGAACAGGGAAAAGATTAAATCATAAGGTAGAAGGTAATATGGTAATTCAGCCGGAAATCACAAACACCCATAACAACCACAACAATATATTTATGTATCCCCAAAAAATATTAGGTTATCGCAATAAATTCTAAATTTTTTCGTTAAGCTGTAAAACGTCATTCCCAAATGGTTTCTTATCCATACAGGAGTTGGTCATTTCATGTCCCGGCATTTTTTCGAAAACATTTGTCATTCATTTTCGTATTATTATCTTTGCATTCACTTTTGAAATGTTATAAGATACAATAAGCCAGGCTTTATGAAAAAAATTGTACCCTTTCTGATCATGATACTGTTATTAACCTCTATGAGGTTCAACGACAGCATCGCCAGGTTGTTTGAACAGGATAACCTTGAAACGGTATTTGTTGACATGAATGGAGAAATCCCTGAGTTGGTTGTCAGTGTATATCCTAATCCGGTGCACGATGGCAAAATAAACATCATTACCAGTCAGCATATTAAGTCAATAAAATTGCTTACCATAGTAGGATCGGTTGTTTTTGATGAAGAATATGTGGCTGGAATCACCAGTGTTCAGCTTGATCTGGATAAACTTAATAAAGGCCTGTATCTGCTGAAGGTAGAATTCAGCAAAGAAAATATATACACAGAAAAAATAATGGTTAAATAAAAGAGGTTGTCTCAAAAGGGCTTCAACTGTCATCCTGAATTAACGTATGTCTGACCATAACAGGCAGGTTGTTCAGGTTTTTTTTTTGGAATTGTCAGCCAGTTTATTGGTGGTTCGCATACCGGTTGCATCAGAAAAAAATGATTGAAAGGCACTTTTTCAGATTATTTTCAGGCGTTTCTGGCAAATAAAGACTATTACAGGAATTCAATTCCTTTCCATTCATCAAATCAATGAAACATTTTAATATTTTTCTCGTAAACATGGAGTAAAAACTGTTTATTCTTATATCATAAATCGTTGAAAATTAAACTTTTAGAAATTATTAAACCCCGTTATTCAGTATTTATAACGATTTTTCTTCAGCGATTTGTCAACAAAAAGCGACACTTCGTGGAAAATATAGAGACAAAAAAAAATGAGGGGCACTTTCACAAAACTACTAACTGCAACCACGTTATTATTGATCTCGTTTCAGCCGGGGGTTTTTGGCCAGTGTGCGTTAATCTCAGACAATTTCAGCGGACAGGTCCCCAGCAGTGTTTGTGCCCCTGTTGATCTTTCAATGGATGTACGGTATAAGTTCATCCTTCCTGTTGATCCCTCCCGTGTTCAAATCCTGTATGTATGGAATGACGGTACCGGCGCAACCGATCTTGTGCCGGCCGTATCACAGGGTGACACCGTTTTCACAGCCACAGCCGCGCATCTTTATCCGCCTGCCGAAAATTGTTCGTACACCGCTGAGGCTTATGTGGTTTTTGACGGGGAAACCTGTGTAAGCAGCAGCCGGCAGGAACAGACATTCAGTGCCTGGGCCAGGGACAATGAAAACGGTGCAGTGATCATCACCGATCCGGTGGTGGCGCAGTTCTGTGAAGGAGAAGAAATTATTGATGTACGTTTCAGGGACAATTCAACTTTTAACTGTAACATCGGGATCGAACCTGACAAGCCAAACCGGATCACACGTTGGGTACAGTTTATCTACGGCACTGCTTCTGTTGGCGGGAACCGTATTCCCAATGTAACCATTGAGGATCCGCTGGGGAACGTATACCAGATGACTGACGTTGCCGGCAATTCGCTGCCTCCGGTAGCGGGTCCTATTGTTGAAATCCCGATTCCTGCCGACGGGCCTACAGAGATATCATGGCCGATCAGCGCTCCTGCCGGCGGGATTGCCGGCGATATCTTTGAGATCACCATGCGCAACTGGAACATCTGTAATCCTTATGACAGGAATCCTTTTGATGCAATACCCCCGACTGACCTTGTTGATGGTGATTATGATCCTATTACCACAACCGGATTGATTGAAATTATTACCACCCCGCCACAGATAACCAATCCGAGCCTTGAATTTTGTGCCGGAAGCCCTATTAATCTTACGCTTTCGACATCCGGTGGCACCGTAAACTGGTATACCGATTCTTTACTGACCAATTATATTCATACCGGCAATTCTTTTGATCCTACCGGGGCACCAACCTATATTGATAATTCGGTAGGCGGGCAGTATTCATATTTTGTAACTGAAAGCATCGGTGCCTGCGCCAGTGCGCCCAGTGAGATAACTTTCAGGATATATGACACGCCGGCTCCCACACCGGATGCAGGACGTGACAGTGTGATATGCGGTGACACATACCAGCTTCAGGGAAATGTTCCTGTGATAGGAACCGGAATGTGGACCACAACAGGTGGTGCCACAGTTGATGATCCGACTGATCCAAAAACCTGGGTCCATAACCTGGATCCGGGTCCAAACCTTTTCCGGTGGACACTTACCAATGGTCCCTGTATATCTATGGACGAAGTTATTATTGCCCGTGACCTGCAACCGGCTCCTGCCAATGCCGGTCCTGATGTATCATTTTGTGATAATTCAACCGCTACACTGCAGGGTAACGCTGCCACCAACAACGGTCAGGGTACCTGGGATCTGGTTTCCGGTAATGGCAATATTGCAGATCTTCATCAGCATAACAGTGATATCACGGAAATTGCAGGGGGTGAAAACCGTCTGGCCTGGACGATAGAAAGTCAGTTTGGCGCCTGTATCACAACATCTGATACAATGACCATCCTGCGTGACCGCACGCCTGATCCTGCCGATGCAGGTCCTGATCGTGGTGTATGCGACTCAGTTTCCGTAAATCTTGCTGCCTTACCGGCAACCAATGGCGGTAATGGAGTGTGGTCTGTTATAACAGGTGGTGGATTGGTTGATGATCCGGCAATATCAACATCACTGGTATCGAACCTGGCTTTTGGCACAAATCAACTGCGCTGGACGGTGACCAGTCAGTATGGCATTTGTGCGGGAACATCTGATGATGTTATCATTTCACGTGATGAGGCTCCTGCGGCTTCTTTTGCCGGTTTTGACCAGGCCTTGTGCAATGCGGTTTCGTCACCACTGGGTGCAAATGCTGCAACGGTCGGAACAGGTACATGGTCAGTGGTTACCAATCCGTCAGGAATCAATCCGGTTTTTTCACCGGATATCCATGATGCCAATGCCACCATACAGATATTGCCCGGTAATGAAGGTTTATATGAAGTTGCCTGGACAATAGTCAACCTGAGCTGCCGTACCAGCGATACCATGGTGGTTGATTTTGGCGTTCCCGTTCCACCTGCTGATGCCGGTCCTTCCGATTCGGTATGTGGCACAACAGCAGTCTTAACTGGCAATAATCCCGGAATATGCACCGGAACATGGACAAAGATCAGCGGATCAGGCGATGTTGAATTCATTCCCGGTCCTCATTCTCCCGGTGCACTGGCCAGGATCGGTACAGGAGAAGAAGGCTGGTATTCATTTGAATGGCGGATCACAAGCGGATCATGTCCGCCTACAGCTGATACTGTTTCTATACTCTATATGCCTACTCCCGGTGTGCCGGGTGTATCCGACGAAAGCCGTTGCGGTCCCGGACAGCTCACATTGGGCTCAACTATCGGATTGGGCGGTAACCGTAATCACTGGCATAAAAATGCATCGACCGATAGCCTTTTATTTACAGGTGTTAACTTTACCACGCCTGCCATTTCCTCCACTTCGAGTTATTGGGTATCGACTTATAATGACACAACAGGTTGTGAAAGCACACGCCGGAGGGTTAATGCCATTATCAATCCCATTCCCGGGATACCTGTTGTCAGTGATATCGAAAACTGCGGCGGAGATATTTTCACTATTCCTGCGAAACCGGGAACAAATGGCACAACTGCACGCTGGTACGATGCACCTGTCGGAGGCACTTTACTTGATACCGATACCAGTTATACCACAGGAACCATTAATGTAAACACCACGTTGTGGGTGAGCAGCTATAATGATACAACAGGTTGTGAAGGGTCGCGAATTCCGGTTAACATCGTTATCCATCCTGTACCATCTCAACCTTTCACAAATGATGAATCGCGTTGCGGGGCAGGGACGTTGACCCTGACAGCGGCCATGGGTGCCGGAGGCACATCGCTGCGTTGGTATGATGCACCGTCAGGCGGAACCATTATTGATACAGCAGCTACTTTCACCACGCCCTTCCTTACGGCAACCCGCTCATACTGGATTACATCTTATAATGATTCAACAGGTTGTGAAAGTCAGAGGAAAGAAGTGAGGGCTGTTGTCAATCCCGTTCCGGGCTTTCCGGTTGTAAATGATATTTCTAATTGCGGTCCCGATTCCCTTGTTTTTTTATCCGTTCCGGGAGCAGAAGCCACAACAAGCCGTTGGTATGACAGCCTCACAGGCGGAAACCTGATACATGAGGGCAATACTTTCACAAGTCCGTTTTTGTTAACAACACAACATTATTATGTTTCGGGTTATAACGGGAACACAGGTTGTGAAAGCAGCCGGGTACAGGTTAGCGGCATTATACTGCCGGCACCCGGACCGAATCCGGTAATCGGGGCATCACAGGTTGGTGTAGGCCAATCCAATGTTATATATTCAGTCAATTATCAACCCGGTTCAACCTATGACTGGAATATTCCACCGGGGGTTACCGTATTGCTGTCGAATCTGAATTTTGTCATACTTGAGTTTCCCAACCTGGGGACCTATACCATCAGTGTTCAGGAGACTAACAGCATCGGCTGTCCTGGTCCGGTTGAAACCAAATTGATTCTTGTTAAGGAAAATGTAATTCTGATTGATTTGAATATCACACAAGGAGAAACCTGTGTGGGTGAGAATCTGCAGATTGCGGCAACACCCTCCGGCGGTACGCCGTCTTATGCTATTACATGGTTTGGCGCCGTGCAGTATTTGTCGGCCACTGATATTGCCAATCCGGTCTTTAACGCCAATCTGCCGGGTGTATACAGGTTATATGTCAATGTTACCGATATCAATGCCAACCAGGCTAACGACAGCATTACAGTGACTGTTCATCCGAATCCTTATGCCCAAATTACAACCTCTGATACAATAGTATGTGCGGGCGATGATCATCAGTTGGGGGTTATGATTGCCGGCGGTTCGGGTAACTATCCCTCATATCAGTGGACGGGACAGACTCAGCCCCTGAGTTCAACGACGACCACTTCTCCGGTCTTTAATACAGTTATCAAAGGATTCTATAATCTGAAGTTTGAAGTTACTGATAATAACGGCTGCAGGGGTTCCGATTCAATCATTCTTTATAATGACATGCCAAAAGCCGTTTTTACTTCAGATGCCATGCCGCAGTGCAGTCCTGTAGAGGTTCATTTTACGAATGCATCTGAAGATGCAGTGGAATACCTGTGGGATTTTGGAGACGGTGACACTTCCGGCGCTGAGAATCCTTATCACCTCTTCCGTAACATCTCGACATCTGTTGAGCATTATAATGTGGTGTTAACATCCATAAGCCAAAACGGATGTATGCATACTACAAATGAATACATAACCGTTTATCCCAATCCGGTGACCACCATAAGCATGTATCCTGAAAAGGCCTGTCATCCGGCTGAGGTTCTGTTGTCAGCTACACCGGGAGGATTCCGTTATGACTGGGATTTTGGAGACGGCAGTTCAGAAGAAGGTAATTTCAATACACTGCACACTTTCATCAACACAACTGAAAAAGATACAACATACAATGTTACCCTTATTACAACATCATTTTTCAATTGTCTGGATACAACAACTATGGGCGTTACCGTTTATCCTTCACCTGAGGCTTCGTTTATAGCTACGCCGTTATCACAGATGTATCCTGAACGGACTGTTACTTTAACAAATACAACGCCCGACAGAAACTGGGATTATACCTGGTATTTCGGCGACAAGACCATTTCCTTTGAAAGAGATCCCGGTGCCCATTCCTATCCGGAGCCGGACGAATATACGCTGAAACTTGTGGTAAAAGGTGAACATTGTTACGACAGCGTCATTACCATGATTGAAATAGTTCCACATCCGCCGGTGGCACAGTTCAAACCTGTCCGGCCCGGGTGTATGCCCCTTACCATTCAGTTTGAGAACTCCTCTTCATTTTCCAATTCGTTTCTGTGGGAGTTTGGTGACGGGGCTGTATCCAATAAACCCAATCCTGAATACACTTATTATGAAGCCGGTGTATACAAAATCAAACTCACGGCATGGGGTGACGGGGGAGTAGACACTTACAGCACAACCAATGATGTATGGCTGATGCCGAAGGCTTATTTTGAAACTGCTCCGAGATTTGTATATGTTAATGATCAGTCTGTTCATTTCTTTAACCTGTCGGATAACGGGGATATTTATGAATGGGATTTCGGCGACGGCACCACATCCTCTGAATTCAATCCCAAGCATCTGTATGCCGAAGAAGGGAATTACGATGTTACGCTAAACGTATGGACGGAGAACGGTTGTCATGACCTGTATGTTCTTGAAGAAGCAGTGCTGGTTAAGCCAAGCGGGAAAATTGTTTTTCCGAATGCATTCCGGCCTGAATCTCCTGTTGCGGAGAACAGGGTATTTATGCCGGCTGTGATTGATAACGTTGATGAATATCACCTGATGATTTTCAACCGTTGGGGTGAGCTTGTTTTTGAAAGCTTTGATAAGGATACTGGCTGGGACGGCTATGTTGACGGCAAGATGGCAAAGCAGGACGTCTATGTGTGGAAAGTCGAAGGCAAATATTCCAACGGAAAAGGTTTCCTTGAATCAGGTGACGTGACCCTGATGCATTAATAAGGAAGGTAACAGGATGAAGAAACTGTATCTTGCATCGGCTTTTGTTATTCTGCTGAACACTGTTTTCGGCCAGGATCCTCAGTTCTCACAGTTCTATTCGAATTACCTGTATCTGGCACCTTCTTTTGCGGGGCTTACAGGAAAAAACAGAATTGCTTTCAATTACCGCAATCAATGGCCGGAGATTGCCCATGGATTTCATACCTATTCAGTCAGTTTTGACAGTTACATTGAAAAATTCAGAAGCGGGCTGGGTGCCCAGTTAATGCAGGATGAAGCCGGAAGCGGCAGGCTTCGCAGTCTTAATATAGGGATTCAATATTCTTTTGATATTAACATAACACACAACTGGCATTTCAGGCCGGGCATGCATTTTTTATATACCGAAAGAGCCATAAATTTCGAAGACCTGCTCTGGGCTGATCAGATATCAGCCAGTGGTAATGCCTCTGCATCGGCTGAAATGACACCCATGAACCATGTAGGCGACATTGACTTTTCGGCCTCGGCTTTGACTTATTCTGAAAGGTTTTGGTTTGGCTACAGCATTGATCATCTTTTGCATCCCAATCAGTCTTTCTTTTATTATGAAGGTGATGAACGAAATACAGGTAAAGTGCCCATAAAGCACTCATTTTATGGCGGCACTAAATTTATTTTAAGCGAAACCCTGTTAAGGCCTACCCCCACTACCCTTCAACTGGCTTTTATTTACAAACAACAAAAACAATTCCGTCAGCTCGACCTGGGCGTATACTGGAACCGCAATCCTTTTGTCCTTGGCTTCTGGTACCGGGGAATACCTTTCTATAAGGAAGTCTTTAACCGCGATGCTTTCACCATGCTGGTCGGCTTAAAAACCCGTCAGTTGAACATTGGGTACAGCTATGATTTCACCATGTCGAAGCTTATCACACGCACAGGTGGTTCCCATGAGGTCTCACTCAGCTATACCTTCAAATTGAAACCCATTAAGCGCAGGCCGAAGATGGTGCCGTGTGCTGATTTCTGAACAGGATTTTAAGGATTCAAAGGATAGACAGGATGTATTATTATCCTGTCTATCATAAAAATCATTTTAAATCTTGTTCAGACCTCGTTGTGCTTTTTGATATATTCAACCACCTCTTCCACCCTGCAAAAAGCCAGTGCTGTATAGGTATCCGCAGCCCCATAGTAAATGGCAATACGGCCGGTGGGGGCATCGTAAAGGTTCTGACAGGGAAATACCACATTGGGCACGAAGCCTGCAGTTTCATAGTCTTTCTCAGGTGTAAGCAGGTAATCGCCACAGCGGTAAAGTACTTTGCTGGGTTCTTCAAGATCGAGCAATGCTGCACCGTAACTGTAAACAAAACCGTTGCAGGTGTTGGATACGCCGTGGTAAAAAAGAAGCCATCCTTCAGTGGTTTCTATGGGTACGGGACCGGCACCTATTTTTGTGCCCTGCCACCATCCTTTGCCTCCCTTTCCCATTACGTGCTTATGTTTGCCCCAGTAAATAAGGTCGGGGCTTTCACTGATGAAAATATCGCCAAATGGTGTATGTCCGCTGTCACTCGGGCGGCTGAGCAACCTGTATGTGCCGTTAATTTTCCGGGGAAACAGGACGCCGTTACGGTTAAAAGGCATCAGGGGATTGGGCATCCGGATCCATGTTTTGAAATGGCGTGTTTTGCCTAATCCAATTGAGGCACCATGCATATCATCGCACCATACCACATAGTACCAGTCATCAATCTTAACAAAGCGCGGATCGTAGGCATAGCTGACAGGGGAGGATTCCCCGTTCTCATCCTGCCAGGGGATGACTTCATCATCAATCTGAAAGCTGATTCCGTTTTTACTGCGGCCAAAATGAATATTGGCCCTGCCGTTTTTATGATCGGCCCTGAATACGCCGACAAATTCACCGTTATAAGGCAATACGGCACTGTTGTATACACGGGCGGTTGAGGGAGTGGGATTCCAACCGATGACCGGATTTTTACTGTAACGCCAGATGATTTCTGTACTTCCTGCCGGCCTGTCTTCCCAGGGCAGGTTGGGCAATGCGTCTCCGATGATCTTCATAGCCTGGTATTGATTTGATTTATTTTCCCATGATTACTTTAATCTCATTTACCGGAAGCAATTCATCTGCAGGGATATAATTTCCCGGTATTTCTTTGTTGTTTACAATAATTTGCTTAACACCGTGTTCAAAATGATCAGGATTTTCGACCTGTATGTTTAATTCCTTCCCGCGAAACCTCCGGGTCATGGTATAGCCATTCCAACGGGCAGGGATGCAGGGATCAATAACAATTCCTTCAGGTGCAGGTTGCAGCCCCAGTATTGAATGGCAGGCTGCATAATAGGCCCAGGTAGCTGCGCCTGTCAGCCAGGGAAGGCGTGATGCACCGTAACGGGGGCTGTGTTTCCCATGGGTGGACTGACTGTATACATAGGGTTCAATCTCGCGTATTTCGGCTTTTTCGTTAAAGGCAGCAGGAAGGAATGCGTGATAATACTCATAGGCCCGGTTGCCATGTCCGAGCCTGGCTTCAGCCATGACGGCCCAGCCCTGGGTATGACAGAAGATGGCCCCGTTTTCTTTCATCCCGGCATTGAACAGGGGCGCTTTTACCACATTCAGATCGGCTTTTTTATAAGGCGGGTCGATGATCGCCAGCCCGTATTCTGTGGCCAGCCTTTTGTTCACATAATCCATTATTTTTTCTGCTACAGGGGGGGCTGCATGACCGCTGATCACAGCCCAGGTCTGTGGATTCAGCCAAAAGGTTCCTTCTTCATCATCTTTTGATCCGTATTTGAGTCCGTCATGCCGGAAAGCTCTGAGGAACCATTTTCCGTCCCAGGCATATTTTTCAATGTTGTCATCGAGGTTTTCAAGTTCGGCTTCGGCCCATGACGATTCCTGTTTCAGGTCAAGGTAACTGGTTATGTTGATATAGGTTCTCAGGGCATACCGCAGTTGAAAGGCGACGAAAACCGACTCCCCTTTGTGTCCGAGTACGAGGCAGTCATTCCAGTCAGCCGCCAGTCCGCATGGCAGTCCATGGGTTCCCGACCGTTCCAGGGAAAAAGCAATAGCCTTTCGCATATGCCCCAGCACTGTATCTTCACCTTTGTCGGCATAAGGAAGGATATGATGATAGAATGCAATATCACCGGTTTCGTTTACATAGGCCGGGATGGTATTGAAAAGCCACAGGCAGTCGTCTGAACGGTACTCTTCTTCTGTGGGAGGGATTTCCAGGCCCGGCTTATGGGAGAAAGGTCTTACCACTGGCATGGCGCCGCCGGCTGAAGTTTGACCTGTGATCATCAGTTCAAGCCGCTTCTTTGCTTCTTCGGGGATGATATGAAGGATCCCCAGCAGGTCCTGCACAGAATCGCGATATCCCAGTCCGTCGCGTTCCCCGGCATACACCAGGCTGGCTGCCCTTGACCAGGCATAGGTCATCAGGCAGTTGTATGGATTCCACATGTTGATCATGCTGTTGAAATCAGCATCTGGGGTAAAGGCTGTCAAACCCTGAAGCCGCTTGTGCCAGTATTGTTTCAGGCTGTCGAATTCTCCGGTGACGAAGGACAGGTTGCCGCATGCCGCTATGGCTGCCTGGCCTTCCCCGGCAGCTTCGCCGATGCCCATCACCACGGTGAATTCCTTTGATTCACCGGGTTTCAGGTTAATATCGAACTGCAGGGTGCCGCATCCGTTGTCACCCGAAGCGAGTGAATTGCTGCACTGTCCTTTTTCCACGGCGGCAGGATCGGAATAGGAGCGGTGAGTGCCGATAAACTGTTTCCGGTCGGTGTCAAAACCGTTTACTTCAACGCCGGATACACCTAAAAAGGTATGCCGGGCCTGGCCGCCTTCCTCGAAATTGTCGGGTTGGGACGGCAGGTACACATTGGTGCCATGGTCGATGATGCCATCATGTACCTGCATGGTGAGGATATACTGGGTGTATTGCAGGTTGACCAGGTCCATCCAAAGGTGCCAGTTGCTGGTATATTCCACAAAGGTAAAGAGTCTCAGTTTACGGACTGTATTACCGGTATTGGTGAGTTTGCAATGCCAGCATTCGTAAGCTGCACCAAGCGGGACAAAATATTTTGTCTCCGAACGGAGACCGGCATATTCCGATTCGATGATCGTATAGGCTGTGCCATGGCGGCAGATTGTCTTAAAAGACCCGAGAGGTTTACCCACCGGTTGCCAGGCAGCTGACCAGTAATCGCCGGAGTCTTTGTCGCGGATATAGATATACCTTCCAGGCCGGTCGAGTTCAACGGTGTTGGTCCTGAAGCGCATAAAACGTCCCAGGGCAGCCGATTTGAAAAAACTGTAACCACCGGCATTATTGGTGATGATGGCCCCGTATTCGGTCGATCCCAGGTAGTTGCTCCAGGGTTCAGGCGTATCGGGGTTGGTGATCACATATTCTTTTTCTTTATCATCAAAATACCCGTATTGCATATGTAAAATCCTCCGGTTATTCAGTTCTGGCAGGACTATGATTTTGGTATTATGAAACCTCTGTTTCGTTTGTTTTCCTTCTTTCTTCCAGATCTTCTTTTATTGTCTTCATGGTAGGCTCATCCAGTTTATACAGGAACAGCAGAATAAGCAGTGCGATTAATCCGGATGCAACCGGGATGATGCTCATCATAGCCTTAAGACCATTTTGAACTTCAAGATTTTGCACAACATTGGGGATAAATCCTGTCAGGGCCAGGATCAATCCTGCAATCATACTGCCTATTGCCCATCCCAGTTTATTAGACATGATAGAAGCTGAAAATACGAGGCCTGTAGCCCTTCTGCCTGTTTTCCATTCAGAATAATCGGCTGTGTCAGCATACATTACCCATAGCAGTGCGGAAATAGGGCCTCCTGTAACAGAACCAAAGACCTGCATGATGAAGATTAAAACCAGGTTGTGAGGTTTAAAGAAATAAAATGAGCCGGTGCAGATCAGGGCGAGGACAAAGAGTATTGTAAGGGCATTTTTCCGGCCGTTAAGTTTAACAAAATACGGAATTAATATCACGCCGATCAGGGAGAATACCTGTCCGACCGTATTAAAAGCAGAGGCCAGCATTTCAAATCCGAATTTATGAGATGCTTCTATCATGGCAGCTTCCTGTTTACCAAAAAGGCCATAGACAGGATTCAAAATATAACGGTTGAAGAAGTTTATGATATTGGTCAGCCAGGGCACCACCTGTTCACCAACATAATATTTGAAATAATGTGCAGTTACGCTGAGTCTTATGCAGACAAAAAGTATAAAAAGAATAGTCACAATAAACAGCAGTACCCAGGGAATATTTTTTGAGATATCCTTCAGATCACTTTTAATATTGGTTTTTTCTTTGGCAATTGGTTGTATACGTTCCTTTGTTGAAAGAAACGTGATCATGAAAAACAGAAAAGCTGCTATGGCGTATAACATCATTGTAATCTGCCATCCTTTGGCATCGTTGCCCTGGCCAAAATGAGCCGCAAAAGGCAGTGCAGTAGCCGATACAATTATGCCGGCCAGGTATGCTCCCACAAATTTAAAGGAAGCGGCGCTGGTTCTTTCAACAGGATCTCCGCTGATGACACCAAGCAATGCTGTATAAGGAATATTCACCGTTGAATACAGGAACATAAAAAGAATAAAGGTGATATAGGCATAAACAAGCTTACCGGTGTCACTGAAAGCCGGTGTTGTAAAGGCCAAAACAGCCATGATGCACAAAGGGGCAGCCCCGAATAATATATAAGGTCGGAACTTACCCCAGCGACTTTTGGTACGGTCAGCGGTCATTCCGATTACAACGTCAAATATGGCATCCAGCACCCTGGATACAAAAAACATTATTCCGGCAGCAGCGGCTTGAAGTCCGAATACATCCGTATAGAAATACAGCAGATACACCATGATGGTCTGCCAGAATAAAACAGATCCCAGGTCGCCGAAGCCGTAGCCTGCTTTTTCACCAAAAGTAAGCTTGCCATTTTTTGTGCTCATAAAGTTCTGTATTAAGGTTTTTGAAATTGTATCCTAAAAAATGAGCTTAAATATAGGAAATAAACTATCCTGATAAAACTCATACCGTTTTTTTTAACGGTACGGGATGTTGCATACAATAAAAACTTTGACTAATTAACTAAACGACATTGATTCATAAATACATATTAAGAATTTTATAACCGGCAACTTGAATAAAAAAAATGTTAAGGGCTGAAAGAATCATAGAACTATGGTTTATGAATAACAAACCCACTGATCAGTTCAGTCATGAGATTACGGTAACGGTCAAACAGGTTGTATCCGGTAAAGGTGATCAGCTGGAATGTTCCGGCATTGGTAGAAAAATAGGTGTTGAGATAGGCAAATGGGATGTCGTCCACCAGGGCGTCAATTTTCAGCAACAAGCCTTCTGTCCCGTTCACGACAATTTTTTGTTCTTCGGTGATCTTAAATTCGGTTCCTGTTTTTGTAAAACTCTCAATGGCTGCAGCCTTTATCTTTTTAAGCGGAAGCTGTATCTTTTCCCTGATAATCATAGCAATTACTTCACCGTCATGGCTTTCAAATGAAAAATCGGCATTCTTGTAGAGTGTGTCGGGCAATAATTGCCATTTTTTCGGATCAACCCATATGCTGTAACAGGTATCTTTATCCTGAAGTACCTGGGTTGATGTTTCGGGAATGGAAAAACGGTTAATGCCGGTATAGGAAATCCTAACAGAGTCGTTGAGATAACGCCATGTCCCGTTGCTGAAAAGCATTACAGTTTTTCCTTCTTCTGTCACTGCCGTGATCTGGGCACCTGCACGGGTAATGAAGAACAAAGCCGCCAACGGTAAAAAAAGTCTTTTCATAACATTGTTACAGATATGATCAATAAATATAAAGATTACTGCATGGCAGGTCTGATGATGAAGGTCATATGTTTTGGCCGGTGCACGCCGCTCTTCCTGATCTTTTTTTCAATGTCCCGGGCTTTGTTAAGGTAGAGGTAGTAGGAATCGTTATTTTTCAGCAGCGAAACCTTTTTTTTCATTTTTTCTGTCATGGCATCAATCTCATCAGCGTTGAGCTGGCCTTTTTCATCATCTTCATGCACAAAATATTCATCCACTTTCAGGTTAAGCTCTCTTAAAAGGTTCGTCAGTTCTTTTTCTGAGTATGTTTCCCGATGGTAATACCCGAGCAGGTTATCGAGTTCGGTAATATAATGGTGATAGAGTTTGTGTGATTCCTGGTATTCTGACTTGGTGTCACTGATCATTTCATTGATGATGATGAGCCCATCCGGCCGGCATATCCTTATCATTTCGTGGAAGAGCTTTTCGTGGTCGCTGATATGATGCAGCGCATTGGACAATAATACAGTTGAGAATGATTCATCAAGAAAAGGCATTGAAAGAGCTGATCCGACGACAAAAGAAACAGGATACTCATAGAGATTCCTGCGTGCCTGGCTGAGAGATTCTATATTATCATCAATACCAACGGCCATCCGGTAACTGCTGAATGATCTCAGTGCGAACATAAGAAATTCACCTTTCCCGCAAGCCACATCCAGTACCGTACCGGCGTTGATTTTTAGCAGCCGGCTCCGGAGTTCTATCATATTATCATACATCATAGCTAAATATTGTGTTGCCAGGGCGTGCATTATTTCATGCAATAATCAGAATGCGGCCATTAACAGGTCAATATCCTTCGAAGGCAAACCAAAACGATTGCCAATATATTCATTTGTGAGAATGCCGTTGTACATGTATATCCCTGATCGGGCACCCATGTTGGCTTTTATAAACGGATTGAGGCCGCCTGAAGCAGCCATGGATACCATGATGGGTGACAGAATATTGCTGAGGGCGATGGATGCGGTACGGGCCACCCTCGATGGCATATTAGGGACGCAGAAGTGAATTACGTCGTGCCGTGTATATACCGGATCAAGCATTGTACGGTATTCTGAGGTTTCAAAGCATCCGCCCTGGTCGATGGTCAGGTCAATAATGATTGATCCCTTTTTCATCTCCCTGACCATATCTTCAGAGATGAAATAGCGCGGCCCCTTATCCGGTGACTGCATGGTTCCTATCAATACATCGGCTGATTTCAGTGTCTTTTGCAATACCTTGGGGTGAAAAATTGAAGTATGCAGACGCCGGCCGAGATTTTGCTGCAGGAGTTCGAGATTATAGGGTGAATTATCAAACACTTTGACAAAAGCACCGAAGCCAAGCGCAGCCCTGGCTGCATACTCGGCCGCAGTACCTGCTCCGATGATAACCACTTCTGTAGGTGTGATCCCGGATATACCACCCAGCATAACGCCTTTTCCTCCGTTATGATTGCTCAGGTATTCTCCGGCCATGATAATGGCAGAAATGCCTGAAATGGAACTCATAGATTGAACAAAAGGATAACAGCCGTATTCATCCTTGATGCTGTCGAAAGCAATAGCGGTGACTTTTTTACGCATCATGCCCTTGATGTATTCTTCATTAAGATGACTTATATGAATACTTGAAATCACCACCTGATTACCGGTGAGCATTTCAATTTCATCAGCATTCAGGGGTGATACTTTAAGGATGATATCTGTAGAAAACACTTTCTGACGGGTTTCGGTGATTAACCCTCCGCATTCACTGTAATCTGTATCGGAATACCGGGCACCTTCACCTGCTTTTGTTTCAATGTGGACTTCATGTCCGTCACTGACCAGCACTTCGACAGCTTCGGGCGTAAGCGGTATCCGCTGCTCTAATTGCTGGTTTTCCCTGGGAATTCCAATGACCAGCTTTTTATGTTTTGTGCCGACAGATAACATTTCTTCCTGGGGTAAAAATCCACCGTACATCAAAGAATTGCTTGCCGGGTCGGTTTTCGGTTTTACCATACCGTGTTTTTTTAAACTGTTATGCGAACCTAAATTAATACATATGGAGCATATAGTCAAATTATTTTATAGAAGGAAGATCTAAGATCTAAGATC
>JAFGTR010000004.1 GCA_016934055.1 Bacteroidales bacterium
AGATCGAAGATCAAAGACTTCATGACCACAAGACCATAAGACCGTATGACCAAATGACCGATACACCGAATACTGAATACCGAATACCTTTGAAATTAATGCCCTTAGTTTACTTTACCGTTATAACTGCCGGCCTTGGATCTCCCAGATGTCCTGTAGCCTGCCACCAGTATACCATATAAACGTTATATCGTCCGGGCTTGTCGGGTGTTACAAATTTAAAAGAAAAATCCACAGTTCCCTTTCCGGGGATGGTTTTGTCTTGATATTCCTTAACAGGCACATGGTCACGGTAAAATGATCCCTTTTCATCACGTATCGTGTATGAAAGCACGGGGTGGGTTTTCCCTGTATTTTCATAATGAACAGGATATTTTCCGGAATTGCGGAGTTTACATCGCACTGTAAGGGTATCACCTGGCCCTAAAATATCGGCTGGTAAGAAAAGCTCAGTTTCAATACGGTTATAGGGTTGAAAAATATCAATAAAGCTGTATCCGTGTTCACGCCGGTTTGGTGTTTTTATCATGCCGGTTGGCTGCAGACTCTTGTGCAGCATAACCGGCTTGCCCGCAAGCGAGTCTTCAAAGTTCCACAGGTTATACTGGCTTTTACGGGCAAATACACCGTTGACCGAACAGGAGTTATCGCCAGTATAAAAAGTGTATTTTGCAGCAAACTGATATTTGTTAAGAAAAATCACTGCCCTTCCTTTTGCCGTTTGCTTTATCTCTTCTGCCCATACTTTCCATCCGTTAAACTCGTCAAGATATTTAACGGGATAAGGTACGCCATTGAAGGCCGCCATAATTCTCATCACCATGATGAGAATGATAGTCGGTACAGCCAGATTCCGAAGCCATCTGACTGCCTTGTCATGCCGGCTTAACGGTTTATGGGCCAGCACCATTAAAGGGACATAAGCTGCGGCTGTCCAGTGAGCCTCTATGTGATCCCTGAAACTTGACAAAAAGAAAAAAACAAGGAAACCGATCACCGTGAATTTTAAAGATCTTTCAAAAATTCCGGTTGATTTGCCCGAAAGAGCATAATAAAGAATCAGGGGCGCAATCAACGGACCTGCAATCAACACCTGGCTGTACAGATAGTTTATGATATTCTCAAACTCAAAACCATCTGAACGTGTTATCAGGTGATACCGGAAGGTGGGAAATTCATGACGGATCTGCCATATCAGATGAGGTATCATGGCTGCCACCACAAGGGCAACCATAAACCATGCGCTTTTTCTTTTAATAAGGGACAAATTGGACAGAAACACAAAAATGATAACCAGCAATCCGTGATACTTGCTGTAAAACATGCCGGTAACAGACAATCCCAGCATCACAGCCAGCCAATAAGAGTCTTTTTCAAGGTATTTCTTGTAAAGAACGAAGAACAGGGCTGTGAAGAAGACAAGCGGAATATCGGGGATAGCCAGAAATCCGGCAACATGGGTATGATTGAGAGCAATGGCTGATGCGATGAGGATGAATATGACGGGCGGGCCTGACGTCATTTTATATGTCAGCAACAGGGTCAGGGTTCCCAGCAGACAGAATATAATCCTGACTCCCAGCTCGTTTGAGAAAAGATGATATCCTGCACTGATCAGCACAGCCACCATGGGAGGATGGTCAAAATATCCCCAGGCAGGGTATTGTGAATACATCCAGTAATAGGCTTCATCGTTTGCCAAACCTGTGAAAGCTGATTGCAGCAGATTAATGATGAACCAAAGGACAAGGAAAAGGGCAATAATAATGTTATTCTTTATGTTGGCATTTTTGATATTCATCTTTGCTTGATTCTTCAGGAAGTCTGTTCTTGCGATTTGGTAATAATGCGTTTATTGTTACTTTTGTGACAAGCAGGTGTAAATACTTTTCTGTAAAATAAATCATATTTTTAATATTGTTGTTTCAAATCAAAAAATAATACTTTAATTCAAGATTTATTCAGAATCACTTCATCATAATGATTCCGGGAAGAACAAGACAGCCAGCCATTACTTTAGTCCTGGTGTTGCTCATTTCAGCCAGCATAGACAGCCATGCCCAGCAGTTTGAGTGGAAAACAGGATTTTTTGGCTTTTTCGACAACAGGGAATATTTCAATGAATTCATCATACCACAAACTATCGGGGGGGCAAGCTTATCTGCAGAAGCCGGTTTTGCCATTAACCCCCATAACCGTTTCAGGGCCGGGTTGGGTTATACCTATGAATACGGCAGCAAGGGTGATTACCTCCTGCCCGATGTGATCCTGTATTTCAAGGGAGAGTGGAAGCCTGTCACCTTTTATATCGGTTCATTTCCCCGGCATGAGTTGATTGAACACCCGCTGGCGATGATGACAGATACTCTTCTTTACTATCGCCCCATGGTAGAAGGCATGTATATTGAACACAGACGTGAGTGGGGCTATCAGAACATATGGCTTGACTGGACAAGCAGGCAGACCGACACCAAAAGGGAGACATTTTTAATTGGTGCAACCGGAAGGATTCACAAAGGATTGTTTTTATTTCAGCATCACTTTCTGATGTACCATTTTGCCGGTCCTGCCATTGATATACCGGGTGATCATATCAGGGACAATGGCGGTTATTGCGCCATGCCGGGGCTGAACCTGGGCCATATGCTCGGACTTGATACTGCAACACTGTCGACAGGCTTTCTGATGTCGTATGATCAGTTACGCCATGTATATGATATGCGTTTTATGTGGGGATCCCTGACTGATGTTAATGTTAACCATAAAGGCTTCGGCATCCATGGCGTATATTACAGGGGAGACAGCCAGGTGCATCTATACGGCGACGGATTCTATAAGTCATCATCCTACGGAAGGGCTGACGTATACTATCAGAAAGCCTGGCAGGATAAAATAGCCGGTAAACTGACATTTTCATTTCATTTTCTGCCGGGTAATCTTGACTTTTCCTTTGCTGTGCATATAAGAGCCTGCATGGACGGCAGTGTGAAGTTTGGGGAATAAGCATCTGTCATAATTCTCCGGCCGGCGTTAAAATTTCAGCTGGTTGAAAAAACGGATACCCCTGAAGAAAAAGTCGAAAACGATGCTTCCTTTATATATCTGAGGCCAGGAACCTTTTTTGGCAATACGGTTTACCTTTTTTCTTTTGATGATGAGGACTGGCAATGACCTGATAAAACTCAGATGAGCCCTGATTACCGACCTGAAAAAGGCAAAAGAGGAAAGAAGATACAAAATAGCGGACATCCAATCCAGTAAAATACGGACAGGCAGTACAAAGATCAACTCATGCCCGGGCTGGTTTTTGCATAACAGGAAAAGATTATTCCTGTAATTCAGGTATAGCTTATGAGGATTGTTATTGGGCAAAGTGCCTCCGCCTACATGATATACAGTTGAATCTGTGCAGCAGACAATTTTATATCCGAGTCTTTTAAAGCGCCAGCATAAATCTATTTCTTCCATATGTGCAAAAAAATCGCTGTCAAGTTCACCCGCTTCAAAATATGCTGAAGCCCTTATCACCATACAGGCGCCTGATGCCCAGAATATCTCAGCCGGTTTGTCATACTGGCCTGTATCCTTTTCAATGCTGTTCAGAATGCGCCCCCGGCAAAAAGGATATCCGAACAGGTCAATGAATCCTCCTGATGCACCGGCGTATTCAAAGAATTCCCTCTGGTGATAGGATTTTATTTTGGGCATGCAGGCTGCGACAGCGCGATCTGAATCCATTAACGCAACAAGAGGTTTCAGCCAACCGGCACTGACTTCCACATCAGAATTCAGCAACAGGTAATATTCTGCCTCTATCATCCGCAGCGCTTTTGCATATCCCGGGGCAAATCCGTGATTCTTATCAAAGTCAATAATGCGTATGGCCGGCATCATGGTCTTCAGGTATTCTACAGAGCCATCGGTTGAGCCATTGTCGACAACAAAAATCTCTGTATGATCAACAACTGAGTTTTCAATTACTTTTGGAAGAAATTCCTCAAGGAAATTCAGCCCGTTCCAGTTTAATATGACGATGGCTACTTTTGTCACCGGGGGACGATTACGGTTGATGTATCAGGTTTATGCTTCCAGCGTTTATGTGACCATAACCAGTATTCAGGTTTACGTATGATCTCCTTTTCAAGTTCATCAACAAAGGCAAGCGTAACGGTGTTTTCCGGCAGATCTTTAACATCGTCAAAAAGCTTTTTCATGGTAACATGGTAAAATCCTCTTTTTACTTTTTCAATATGCATAAAGATTACAGCCAGATCAAGTTTTCGCGAAAGCTTTTCAGCTCCGGTGAAAAAGGAAGCCGGCTGATGCAAAAACGTTGTCCAGAACTTATTATTGCGCGGAGGCCTCTGATCGGCAATAAAATATATGAAAAAGGGTTTCTTCCGGTTTCTGTATTCAACAGCTGTGCGAAAAATATGCTCCATGGCCACAAGCCGGTTACTATCATAACGGCTTCTGATCTTTTTTATCAGCCGGTCCATGACTTTATTTTGCAGGGGCCGGTATATCACAAGCATATCACGTTTAATTTTCCGGGACATTATGGCATTCCATTCCCAGTTACCATAATGCCCTGAGACCAACGCAAAATTGCGGTTGTTTTCATTGAATTCATAAAGGATTTCCGGATTGGTGAAATGGTAACGTTTCATCATTTCATCTGTTGAAAGGCTGTAAGGCTTAAAGGTTTCAATCATAAAGTCGCATAAATGCCGGTAAAACTTTTTGGCAATCAGCTTTATTTCCGCTTCTGCTTTTTCGGGGAAGGCATGCCTGAGATTTCTGAAGACGACTTTTTTCCGGTATGGGACGAGATAGAAAACGATTACATACATCAGGTCAGAGATCCGGTATAAAACAGAAAACGGAATTTTTGAAAGGCACCAGACAGCCGACAGGATGAAATAGTATGATAGTTTTGAAGTCATGCAATGGCTTACCTGACATTCATGAAGCGGCCAACCTGGCTGAGAAAATCGGAATACATATTGCTGTTGGATGCAACGATCTCACGATTGAAAAGAAAATCGGAACCGCCTTTGAAATCCGATGCTTTTCCGCCTGCCTGTTTCAGGATCAGGACACCGGCCGCTATATCCCAGGTGTTAAGGTTGTATTCGTAAAAAGCATCATATCGGCCGCAGGCTACATAGGCAAGGTCGGTTGCTGCTGATCCCAGCCGGCGAACGCCATGTGAATTTGTAAAAAAGTACCTGAGCGACTGCATAAACGAATCGATGCGGTTAAAATTTTCGTAAGGAAAACCGGTGGCGATCAATGCATCTTTCACTTCTGCGGTGGCTGACACATTAATTTCCCTGCCGTTAAGGTAGGCTTTGCTTCCTTTCCAGGCATAAAAGCATTCGTCCATAAAAATCTCATAAATAACGCCAATAACGGGTTCTTTATCTTCGAGCAGCGCAATGCTTACAGCAACAAACGGGGCGCCGTGGATGAAATTGGTTGTTCCGTCGAGCGGATCAATGACCCATGTATACCTGACACCTTTTTTGGTTGAAGTACCTTCTTCGGTGATGAAACCGGCTTCTGGCAGTAGTTTTTCAAGCCTTTTGACAATTCTTTCTTCAGCACCCTTGTCGACTTCGGTTACAAAGTTCTGCCTGCCCTTGACCTGAATGTGACTGACAGAGATCTGGTTGAGTTGTCCGCGGATAAAGTCACCGGTATCTTTTGCAACGCTGATCACTGATTCGCATAATTCCCTGAAGTCCATTATTCCTTTTATTGAGTTGGCTTCAAATATAAGAAAAATAATTGCAGCAGTCTAATAAAAGCCATAAGCCCGGTAAAAGCTTAACATTATTTAATAGATTTGAAAGATTTGAAAGATTTGAAAGATTTGAAAAATACACGCCATGAAGAAATACCTTTCAGCTATTCCAGATACAGAAGATCGTGATTTTGTCTCCTGTGTTGATGAACTGCCGCTCTGGTCAGCTCCTTTCGGATTGAGCCTGCTGGAGCAGATCAAAATGAAAGCCGGGATGATGGTTCTTGATGTCGGATGCGGGTTGGGATTTCCATTGTTAGAGATAGCACAACGGTTGGGAAATACATGCCGGGTAACGGGCATTGATCCGTGGGAAACAGCACTGGAGCGGATCCGTTTGAAAATGAGGAAGCATGACATTACAAATGCAGAAGTCTTGAACAGCACCGCTGAATCAATGCCATTCGGGGATGGCAGTTTTAACCTTATCGTCTCCAATAACGGGCTTAACAATGTACAGGATATCGAAAGAGCCATGAGGGAATGTGGCCGTGTTGCAGCCGGGGGAGCTCAATTCGTACTTGTACAGAATCTTGATGATACAATGAAGACGTTTTACACTCTTTATGAAGAGATTTTGGCCGAAAGAGAATTATCTGATGAGATAAAGGCTATGCACAGGCATATTTATGAAAAACGCAGACCTGTAAGTGAAGTGGTTAAAATGCTTGAGAAGAACAGTTTTACGGATATCCGTATTGATGACCATTGTTTCTTTATGCGATTCCTTAATGCTGATGCTTTTTTAAACCATTCCTTTATCAGGTTTTGGTTCTGTGACAGCTGGAGGGATATCGTAAAGCCCGCATGGCATGAGAATATATTTTCAGAACTGGAATCCCGGCTTAACCGGATGGCGGCCGAAAAAGGAGAGATCAGGCTGGCCGTGCCCTATGTGGTTATTGATTGCAGGAAGAAGTGACAAGCCTGCCTGCCGGCAAGGCAGGTGACAAGCCTGTTTGAGGTCAGGCAGGTCATGCGGTCATGTGGTCTTATAGTCATGAAGGAAAGGTAATCGGTATTTGGTGGTTTTGGGTTTGGTGCGTTGGGTTTTGGGTGTTGGAAGAAAACTTCGAAAATTGTACATCGTAAATTGAAACAGAACCAGGAACCGAGATCAAAGATCAAAGATCAAAGATCAAAGATCAAAGATTAAAGATCAAAGATTAAAGATTAAAGATCAAAGATCAAAGATCAAAGATCAAAGACAACCTTGTGGTTTCTATCTTGCCTTCAAACACGAAAATTGCCGGTCCTTCAAGCCATATATTGGTAAATTTACCATTTTTATGGTCAAAACTCACAACCATTTTGCCGCCCGGAGCCGATACAGGTATTGTAAATGACGGCTCGTCAGTATTTTTCTGTAAATATGAAGAAATGGCAGACGCCACAATACCTGTCCCACATGACAGTGTTTCATTTTCAACACCGCGTTCATATGTGCGCACGAAAATGGAGTCTCCCATATCCTGAACAAAGTTAACATTCGTGCCTTGTTCTTTGAACCGGTTACTGTATCTGATATTCATCCCTTCATGATAAACATTGATGCCGGCGGCATCGGTTACAAATTTTACGTAATGTGGTGAGCCTGTATTCAGAAAACAAAATGCATCGTTCTTTTCTACCTTGTCAACATCTGTCATATGAAGTCTCACAGTTTCAGGCTGCAGCAATATGGCTTCATGCATACCGTCTGCCGCAAGGAAGGTTGTCTCCTTTTCAATAAGCTGCAGCCTGGCCGCAAAGGCTGCGATACATCTTCCACCGTTTCCGCACATAGTGCTTTCACGGCCGTCAGAATTGAAATAAACCATCTCAAAATCATGACCCGTTGCTGCGTTCTGCAACAACATAAGACCATCTGCCCCTATCCCGAACTTCCGGTCACAGAGCCTGGCCACCAGGGATTTGTCTGAACGGGGGAAATTGTTATCACGATTGTCGACGATAATGAAATCATTACCGGCACCCTGATATTTTGAGAAATTGAGCAGCATTGCAGAGCATGTTTAGTGACACAAATTGTCAGAAATCATTTACAAATGTCATAATTTTGTTGGTACAATGAAAATTCTCTGCTGAAAATAATGAGGTATATTTTTTGATGCAAAACTTTATGAGGATGATTTTGTTGTAATATTGAAGTAAAACAATAAACATTATGAAAACCAGACAAATTTTAATAACCGCTCTCATAGCGATAACAGGTGGCCTTGTTGCGGTTGTTGCTTATTCAATTCTAGTTGACGACAAAGAAAACCAAATAACAGCGCGGGTTGAACATCCCATAGGCATGGTTAATCTGAAAAATGAGAACCATGCTGCTGATTTTACTTATGCTGCCGAAAAGTCAATCAATGCCGTTGTCCATGTTAAAACACAGACCATTGTAGAATATCGTAACCCTATTTATGATTTCTTTTATGGCGACAGGTATAAAGGCGAATCAGAACCTGTTGTAGGATTTGGTTCTGGTGTGATCATTTCACCCGAAGGCTATGTTGTTACCAATAATCACGTTGTTGAGAATTCAGAAAAACTCTATATTACGCTAAATGACAAGAGGGAATTCGAAGCTGAAATTGTTGGTGTTGACAGATCAACAGATCTGGCTGTAATTAAGGTAAAAGCTGACAATTTGCATTATATACCCTTTGGCAGTTCCGATCAGCTGAAAGTCGGGGAATGGGTGCTGGCGGTCGGAAATCCTTTTAACATCACTTCAACGGTAACAGCCGGCATTGTCAGTGCGAAAGGACGCAGCATGCAGATCATACAGGATAACTACCGTATTGAATCTTTTATACAGACCGATGCTGCCGTTAACCGGGGGAACAGCGGAGGTGCACTGGTCAATCTGAAAGGCGAACTTGTGGGTATCAATACAGCTATTGTTTCTCCTTCGGGAGGGTACGTGGGCATTTCTTTTGCCATTCCTGTCAGCATTGTTCAGAAGGTTGTGGAAGACCTCATTGAATTTGGGGTTGTGCAACGTGCTATCATTGGTGTGAGCATCAGTGATGTTACGGCCGAACTGGCAAAAAAGGAAAATCTGGATAAGATTGAAGGTGTTTTTGTTACTCATGTTCATGACAGGAGCGCTGCCGAAGAGGCCGGCATACAAACAGGAGATATTATATTGAAAATTAATGATATAATCGTTAACAGTCCGGCTGAGCTCCAGGAAATGGTAGGACGATACAGCCCGGGTGATAAAATCAGGGTTTTGATAAAAAGGAAGGACAAGATGAAACAATTTGACGTTGTTTTGCGTAACCTGCAAGGAGACACTAAGGTTGTCAAAAACGGTACTTTCGATACCATACTTGGGGCAAAAATTGTTGAACTTGATAATGATGAGAAAGAAAAGCTCGGCCTGAAATACGGTGTTAAGGTTGCCGGGCTTCAGGATGGCAAACTGAAATCCGAGGGTGTCAAAGAAGGCTTTATCATCACACAGGTTAACAATAAACCCGTTTATTCAGTAACAGAGCTCAACAGAATTATAAAGAGTGTTAAAGGCGGGGTTTACATAGAAGGTATTTATCCGAACGGAATGGTGGCATATTATGCCTTTGGATTGTAGAAACAGGATCCGGTAATCTCAGTTTGAGGAAAGGCCTGCAATTCTGCAAGCCTTTTTTTATGCCACATTTTTAATTTATATTGAATTTAAACTCAAAATAATATAAATTCGCACTAATTTTTTTTAAGGGAAAATGAGACAATTAAAGATCACAAAGTCGATCACAAACAGGGAGAGTGCTTCATTAGACAAGTATTTACAGGAGATTGGTAAAGAAGATCTCATTACGGTTGAGGAAGAGGTTGAACTGGCACAGCGTATTAAAAAGGGAGATAAAACGGCATTGGAAAAGCTTACCAAGGCTAACCTCCGTTTTGTGGTATCCGTTGCCAAGCAATACCAGAATCAGGGTTTAAGCCTTCCCGATCTGATCAATGAAGGTAATCTGGGATTGATCAAAGCCGCTGAAAAATTTGATGAAACAAGGGGTTTTAAATTTATCTCCTATGCTGTATGGTGGATACGTCAGTCTATTCTTCAGGCGCTGGCTGAACAGTCGAGAATTGTTCGACTGCCGCTGAACCAGGTTGGTTCACTGAATAAAATCAACAAGGCCTTTTCAAAATTTGAACAGGAATACGAACGTACACCCACCTCCGAGGAACTTGCTGAAGCACTTGAGATACCAAAGGAAAAGATCACAGATACCCTTAAGGTTTCGGGACGTCATGTATCGGTTGATGCGCCCTTTGCCGATGGCGAAGATAACAGCCTTCTGGATGTGTTGATCAACCATGATTCGCCGAAAGCTGACAGATTACTCATAAGCGAATCACTTATGAAAGAAATTGACAGGGCCTTGTCAACCCTAACCGAAAGAGAAAGGGATATTATAAAACTCTTTTTTGGCATTGGCGTGCAGGAAATGACACTCGAAGAGATCGGCGAGCGTTTCGGGCTTACCCGTGAAAGGGTAAGACAGATCAAGGAAAAAGCCATTCGTCGTCTTCGTCATACTTCACGCAGTAAGCTGCTTAAATCTTATCTCGGATAATTGACACCGACATCATAAACATATAAAGCCGCAGCCCGAAGCTGCGGCTTTTTTGTTGTCTTACACGAATTGTATTTTCTCTTCCGTTATTATAATTTAGCTTTTATGAAATCAACAGATATCCTGAAAACGCTTTTTTGGCTTTCAGTGTTCAGTATTGCCATGGCCTACCTTGAAAGTGCCGTGGTCGTCTACCTGCGCGCCATCATGTACCCCGAAGGCTTTGACTTCCCGCTGGCTCCTATGCGCACGGATATTGCCATAACGGAGATCTTTCGCGAAGCCGCTACCATTATTATGTTGCTGGGTGCCGGTTATATGGGCGGGCGTAACATGGCCACAAAGTTCGCCTGGTTTATCTATTGTTTTGCGGTATGGGACATTTTTTATTATGTTTTTCTGAAGATCCTTATAGGCTGGCCTGACTCGCTGATGACATGGGATATCCTTTTCCTGATACCTGTGACATGGACAGGACCGGTTATCACACCGGTTATTGTATCATTAACCATGATATTGCTGGCCATGGTTATTGTCTGGCAGGGCCGGAAATATGAAAAAATAAGGATCAGCCGCAATGAATGGATCCTTCTCATCGCAGGGGCTCTTATCATTGTCGTGGCATTTGTATGGGATTATTCATCTTTTATCCTCAGTCATTTTACAGTTAGCGAACTCATCTCACTGTCAGGTAAAGATGCTCTTTTTGATTTGTCTCTTCAGTATATGCCTGGTCATTTTCCCTGGATGATATTTGTGTTGGGTGAGTTGGTCATTTTAACAGCTATCGGCTTGTTGTTCAGGCGATACCGGAGGTTATAGTGAACAGTGAATAGTGAAAAGTGAAAAACGAAAAGCGGGATATGGTGACGGGTGAATTCCGGACTTCCGGACCAATTTACCAATACGCACAAGTTATCGCCCCTCTCTTCCGGGAGAGGGGTGGGTGAGGCTTTATCCACTAGTGTTATGTTAACTATAATATGTTCATCGTCATGCTGAATTTATTTCAGCATCTCCTGAGATTCCGAAATAAATTCGGAATGACTAACCGCCAGTCTACACTTAACATAACACTAGCTTATACTGCTCCAGTCTACCTGCGATCGTGAAAGCTTTTTCAGTTGTCTCAACAGTATTTCATTATGCGGAGATGACAGATCATTATCCCGGTTTAGGATTTCCTGCGCGGTATCCCGGGCAAATTGTATTATCTGCCCGTCTTCACTCAGGCTTGCAATCTTCAGGTCGAAGGGTATTCCGCTCTGCTGTGTGCCCTCAATGTCACCCGGCCCCCTCAGCTTCAGATCAACTTCAGCTATGACAAAACCATCTGTGGTGTTCACCATGGTCTCAATTCTTTTGCGGGCTTCTGTTGTTTGTTTATGAGAGGTCATCAGGATGCAATAGCTCTGATCGGCACCGCGTCCAACACGGCCTCGCAACTGATGTAGCTGTGAAAGTCCGAAGCGTTCCGCGCTTTCAATGACCATCACAGAGGCGTTCGGAATATCAACACCTACTTCGATAACTGTGGTGGCTACCATGATATGCGCTTTACCGGACTGAAAATATTGCATGGCCATATCTTTTTCTTCGGCCTTCAGCCTGCCATGAACACAAACCACCAGGTATTGGGGCGGGGGAAAAGCCCTTGTCATGGCTTCATAACCGTCATCAAGCGCTTTGTAATCGAGTTTTTCCGATTCACTGATCAGCGGGTATACCACATAAACCTGCCGTCGCTGTTTTATTTGTTCACGAAGGAAACCAAACATAACCAGCCTTTTTGAATCGGTATAATGAACCGTCTTTATCGGTTTTCTGCCTGGCGGCATCTCATCGATAACAGATACGTCCAGGTCGCCGTATAATGTCATGGCCAAAGTTCGCGGTATGGGTGTGGCTGTCATCACCAATACATGCGGCGGATTCTCATTTTTTTGCCGCAGCCTGGCTCTTTGCGCCACGCCAAAACGGTGTTGCTCGTCTATAATAACAAGGCCAAGGTTTTTGAATTGAACAGGATCTTCCAGCAGGGCATGGGTTCCGATCAATATCTTCAGGTCGCCATTTGACAGTTCGGCAAACAATTTGTTTCTTTCTGTTTTGCGTGTTGATCCTGTAAGAAGTCTGACGTTAACTGAAAGTCCTTCAAGGAAACCTGAAATGGTGGCAAAATGCTGGTTGGCCAGGATCTCGGTCGGCGCCATCAGGCAGGCCTGGTAACCGTTATCAAGGGCTATCAGCATGGCCATTACGGCCACCAGCGTTTTTCCGCTGCCTACATCACCCTGTAACAATCGGTTCATCTGTTTTCCCGATCCAAGGTCTTTTCGTATTTCGCGGATAACCCTTTTCTGTGCTTCTGTAAGCTCAAAGGTCAGTTTTTTATGGTAAAAGTCGTTGACATAAGATCCCACTTTTGCAAAAACATGTCCTTTTATATCCTGCTGATTGCGGTTTTTCTGCCTGAGAATGTTTAACTGGATATAAAAAAGCTCTTCAAATTTAAGCCGGTAAGTGGCTTTCTTCAGCTGGCCCTGGTCGGCCGGAAAATGCATCGCAAAAAGGGCATCATAAAGGGCAGGGAACTTTAGTTTGCTGATCAGGTACCCGGGTAAGGTCTCATCCATTTGTGTCATCTGCTGAAACAAACCTGCAATAAGTTTCTGGATGGTTTTTGATGTGATAAAACTGTTTTTAAGTTTTTCTGTACTGCTGTACTGGGGCTGCAGTTTCCCCGAAAACGTGAATGCTGATTTTTCAACCGTATCAATCTCGGGATGGGCAATGGATATCCTGCCATTGAATATGGAAGGCCGTCCAAAGACAATATATTCCTTACCAGTCTCAATATTTTTCGCTGCCCATAGTATGCCCTGAAACCAGACCAGCTCCATGGCTCCGGTGTCATCTGTAAACCTTGCGATTAAACGTTGTTTATATTTTGCCCCTTCGGTGCGGAGCCCGGTGATGCGGCCTTTCAATTGTATAAAAGCAAGGCTGGTATCAATTTCTGCAATTGTATAAAATCTTGAACGGTCGATGTACTTGTATGGAAAGAAATACAGCAGATCACGGAAGGTAAATATGTCGAGTTCTTTTCCCAGCAATTCAGCGCGTTTAGGCCCGACGCCCTTAAGGTATTGAATTCCGGTTTCAAGGAAATCACGGGCATCCCCTTTCCCGGTTGTTGAATCTGATTTACTGATGTCCATTGACAGGCTTGAAAGCTTATTTAAGAAAACTAAGATAAGCAATGATATTCAGGTTGGAAAATGTAGTTATGAAAAAAGTGGGGTGATACAGACAGGTATTTTGGTACAAGCGAATGCTTGCGCCAGTGAGGCAATAGGAGAAGAACGTTTTGTTCAGATGACGTGTGCAAAATAAAGAAGTCCTATAGGGACGAAATATTGGTAGCCCCGGGTGAAACCCGGGGTATGGGATAAGGAACGGGAAACGCTGCAAGCATAAGGTAACCAGAGGCTAAACAAAACATGCAGTGCAACAAAAACCAGGCTTGGCAAGGGCGCACCGGGATCAATTTCTTCCCTAATGTTTCAACGGATTATTAACCCTGCCGATAAACAAAATAGTACCCGTATCCTTTTCTCTGATGGCGAATATGAATGGCTTGTTAACAAGGAAATAAACAGGATGGACAACTTCTCCCGGCATGGCCGTTAAGGATACTTCAACAACGGTAACCGCAGCTGCTTCAGTACCATCTTCGTTGACCTCAACGAAAGTTTTGTGAATGACCCTGGAAATGAAAAGGTCGAGTGAGGGGTTGATTCCCGGGAAGTCAGCTTCGCTCGTAAATGCCACACCCATGCCCATACCGGTGAGTTCCTGGTTAAGAAGTCTTTTATATTCAAATTTCAGCTGCGGCAGATTCACAAGAACATCCCGTTCTGAAAATGCCTGCATCCATGAATCCCAGTTTTCAATACTCATTGCGGAGACCACGTCACCGGTAGTCTTACCATCGTTGGGCAGCATGACGATCATGCTGAAATTACCCTCGCCATAAGGTAGTTCAACTGCCGATATCAGGTCATTGCTGAGATATCTTATCGTATCACGCTGTTTCATTGTTGGCACTTCAACAACAGAACCATCAGTCAGGTAAAAGGGGCGGTTGGTTGTTTCATCTGCATCAAATGCTGAACGCCAGACGCCTTTGAAATATATGGCATTAATAAGGTACATGATGGCATCTGCCGGAATATTGTCAATCACTTCCTTTATCTTATCATGCGTTTTATCAGCCACCCAGCCGTTGATGATTTCTTTTGCCATGTTGTCAAAAACCAGCGATGATACTTCTGCATCATAATAGGTTTCATTTGTGTTGACAAAGTCGGGTAAAACCTGAATATCTTCACGGTACCAGATAGAATTGGCAATCTCAAGCAGTACCTTTGGGTCTGCGGAGACCAGTGCAGCTATCAAATCTTTATAAGACTGGTTTAATTCCTCGGGTGTAAGGCCTTGTTTCCTCAAGGTCTCTTCCATAGCCTTTTTCGTTGTGCCATCAGCCCCGTTATACGTCATGGCTAACGCCAATGCAACGCTGGTGGGAGAAATAAAAATATTATCGGTGGTGTCATTGGCCAAAACGGTTTGAAACAGGTTAATGCCGAAGAGATTATCGGCTTCCACAACCTGCTCGGTTGTCTTGGAGATGTTTATTTGTTTTGGTTCACCGGTATTTTCCTGTTTTTCACATGACGCTGTAAATAAGAAAATGGTAATGAGAAATAAAATATCTGTTTTCATAGCATTATAAGTATTAATCTAAAGTTAAGATGATTTTTCTTTACCACAGGTTGCGTCAAAAAAAATTTCCAGTCTTACGCAACCATAAATGAGACGATTGCATCCTATTGTGGGTTTAAAGTGCTAAAGGGTTCAGCAGGACTGAAAAAACATTAATTTTGATCGATCATTTCACAAAACTTGACTGAAGCACTGCAACATATCATACAAGGCTGTCGTGACAGGAATCCTATGGCGCAGAAAGAGCTGTACGATACATTCAAATCCAGGATGTTCGGTATTTGTCTGCGGTATGCCGGAAATTATGATGATGCACAGGACATATTGCAGGATGGCTTTCTGAAAGTGTTTGAAAAGATCGATCAGTTTGAATTCAGGGGGGCTTTTGAAGGCTGGATAAGGAAAATTATGGTGAACAAGGCCCTTGAAAGGTTCAGGACGAATTACCAGGTTATCAATATCAATGATAATCTGAAAGAAGTTGATAATGAATATACCGGTGATTTTTCATCGGATATTGATGCCCGTGAGCTGATCCGGTTTGTTCAGGAATTGTCGCCCAGGTACAGGACGGTCTTCAACCTGTATGCCATCGAGGGGTATTCACATAAAGAAATTGGCGAAATGCTTGGCATCACGGAAGGTACTTCAAAGTCAAATCTTTCGAGGGCCAGAGACATTTTGCAGGAGAAAGTGAACAGGTTTTATTTAAAATCGGTTAAATCCATATAATTATGGGAAGCGCAGCGGAAAATTTTGATGCCTTGTTCAGGGAGCGGCTGGAAAACCACGAGGAACCTCCAAAGGCTGAGGTATGGGATAATATTGCAGAGAAGCTGGGTCATACCCGGAAGAAAAGAGCCCTTGTATTTTTTATGCGCATAGCAGCCGGTATGTTACTCACGCTTTCTTTAGGCATTGGATATTATTATTATACGAGCCAGCGTACGGAAACACGGTCATCCCTGGCTGCCGGCCAGCAGGAACAGGAAAAGCCTGCCATCAGCGATCACGAAACGATGCAGGTTAAAGAAACTAATGTTATATCTCAAAAACAGAAGACAGAGTCCTTTGTGACTGATGAAAAACATACTGCATCAGTGATTTCAGTTACAGATGCAGTTGTGCCGGATGAACCTGCCGCTGTCAATGTTGTTCCTGCAATAACAAATGAACAACAATCCGGACTATTGGCTGTAACTGATATACCGGAGAGGATGTATCCGCATTCAGCCATTATTGAAAATGAGGTATCCACACCTTCTGTTGAGGTTCAGCCTTGTGACAGAAATGCCGGTATTGTAACCGAAACCGATTTGATTCTTCAGCAAAACGTTGAACAGTTGGTCCTGGCTGAAGACGGGGAAAGTGATAAGAAAAGCTGGATGATTGGCGGCCAGGTTGCACCTCTGTTTTCATACAGAAACCTGAATTCAGACTACATGGACAGCAGGGAGATCAATGCTCTGGATGATGTTGAAAAAGGCGTAATGGCCTATGCAGGCGGAATTGCCTTAGCCTATGCACCGACTAAACGCTTATCAATACAGTCGGGTCTATACTATTCCAAATACGGTCAGGAAAAAACCGATGTTAAAGCAATTGCAAGCGCAAGTCCTACATATGAATACATATCTGAAAGAAAGATACAGGTGGCCATCACCAATTCAACAGGCGTTATTACAAGCCAAACTGAAGGTTCAGAGACAACGGAATACGGCAATGCATTAACACAACCCGGCGTTCAGAGTTGGGGTGTGGTTTATATAGAAGATAAAACCGATAGAATTATGGCGCCTGACATTGACCGGGAAGTGCAGCAATTTACTGCTTTTCAGTATTTTGAATACTTTGAGGTTCCCCTGATGTTGAAATATAAAGTTATTGACAGAAAGCTTGATTTCAGCCTTTTGGGAGGGATCACAACTAATTTCCTTGCCGGAAACAACGTAGAGCTCGATGATGATGGTACACGGTATGATTTCAGTGAAACCGCGGAAATTGCCAGGGTTAACTATTCAGGATCGGTGGGCCTTGGCCTGGAATATCCTGTTATTACAAACCTTCTATTCAGCCTCGAACCAAAATTCAGGTATTACCTTAACCCTGCTGCAAGATATAGTGGTATTAATGTCTTCCCGTATTCTGTCGGCATTTTTGCCGGCATCAGCTTTGTCTTCTGATTAGAACCAAGAGCCAAGAACCAAGAATAAAGATATTAGATCAAAGATCAAAGATCAAAGATCAAAGATCAAAGATCAAAGACTGTCAGACTTCCAGACGATTTTATGACTATACAGACAATTCCCCTGCCGGCATAGGAAATATGCTGTTTTTTCTTATTTTTGTCCGCTCTGTTTTCTTATGAGATCTGAGCAATCTCAATAATTCAGATCAGTGATGACGATTTCTGAATCATCAATAAAGATCTGTTAAACTTATATACCACCAATTATGGCTATTGAAAAGAAAATACAGGAACTGAGGCAGAAACGTGAACAGGTGCAGAAGGGCGGCGGTGAAAAAGCCATTGAAAAGCAGGTGTCAATGGGGAAAATGACCGCCAGGACCAGGATCAATACCCTGCTTGATGAAGACTC
>JAFGTR010000027.1 GCA_016934055.1 Bacteroidales bacterium
CAAGCGCAGGCGGGCAGGAAGGAGAAAAGTGAAAGCCTGTCCGGCTTGAGGACAAATGTTAAATATAAAACACTGTAATTTTCAACAGGATGATTGTATATAATATTATCGTTATAGTTGTTTTTAACTCTTAATTGGCATTTCTAACTACTTTATATATCTTTCAGTAACTTATTCTCAGGAGACTTTTCAAAATGTTTGTAATATGATTCAACAATGGAAGACAATGCTTTAACTTCATCAGGTTCTTTGGTAAACAAAGGTTTCTGGCCTTTTCTGTCAAGCAAATCGAGCATATAATTCACCGTAATCCTGTTGGGGTCAGTAGCCGGTTGATACCCGACTTCCTTAATATCCTGGGTCATAACTTCTGACAGAATATTTGCATTGACCAGATCATACAGGATATCCCTGACAAGCCTTGCCGGAATGTCAAGTTGTTCAGAAAGCTCAACAGCCGTTATGGCAGCCTCGCCTTTTACAAATCGTTTAACTATTTTATTCATTATCAGCAATGTCAATATCTTGCGATGATATGTGCTGATGGACAGTTGATCGGCTTCATGTTCATAACTGTCAATGTTTTGATAAGCGTATGAAATTTCAGCTCCCAGCAAGGCAATGAGCCAACTGAATTCAAGCCATAAAAGGAATAGGGGCAAAGCGGCAAAAGTGCCGTATATGGCTCCATATCCGGATAAATATGACTGAAAATTCACGTAACCCCATTGCAGTAATTGAAACATAGAACCAGCTATGATGCCTGCTATCATGGCCGGAACAAACTTAACATGGGTATTCGGTATAACAATGTAGATGAGTGTAAAAACAAACCACATCAGGGTATAGGAAAGCACATGAATAAATCCTTTTAAAATGGGACTGATATAACTCAGAAAAGGGATACTGTTGGAAACACTCTGTACCTGTGATACAGTGAAGCTGCTGGAGATTACAATAAAAATAGGGACAATAAGCAGGATAGAAATATAATCAGTAAATTTTCTGGTCAGCATCCTTGACTTTTGAACATGCCATATATAGTTAAAGGAACTTTCGATATTTCCGAGCATTTTCATAACTGACCATAACAATACAAGAAATCCGATACCCGTAATAAATCCGCCGCTGATATTGCTCAGATACCTGTCGACAAAACTCAGTACTGCATTCAGAATGGCCTGATGTTCGGACAGCTTTTCAGTTAAAAAACTTTTCAGATACACGTCGAAACCGAAACCTTTGGATATGCCAAACATCATAGCCAAAACGGGAACAATGGATAAAATGGTGTAAAAAGTCAATGCCGAAGCACGCAGTTGTATGTTAGCCTCTGTGAATCCCTTCATTGTCAGCAAGACAATTTTAACCTGGCGGAGAATAAAAGGAATAACAGGATGATCATTTTTATGATTTTTCTGTTTAATGATTTTATTAAAAAATTGTTTTGTCTTTAAAAACATAATATTTTCCTATTTTTGGATTTCGTGGTTTACCAGTTGGTTTAATTTGTGTTATAATTTCTTTCCTAAAAATAATGTGTTTTTTATATTTTTACGTTACTTAGTGTTAATTAGTTCGTTTTATGGCCATTCTTAACCTTGAAAAAAATACCATTCTGATTGTGGAAGACGATGATATGAGTTTTTTATATCTGAATCAGATCTTTAAGCTTACAAAAAGCACAGTGATAAGGGCCAGGAATGGCAGTGAGGCTATACAATTGTGCCGGATCAATAAAGCCATTGATTTGGTATTGATGGACATACAATTGCCCGATATTAACGGAAATGCTGTTACCCGCGAGATACGTAAATTTAATACCAGTTTACCTATTATTGCACAGACAGCCGGTAAAACACAATTTGAAAAAGACAGTGCTTTGGAGGCAGGTTGTAATGAAGTTATGGTGAAGCCATTCAGGATGGAGGATATTATGATTATGCTTGGTCAATACCTTGATAATAAACAAAGTGATACAAAAGAGGGTTTACCCGTTCAGAATCTCTGACCGGAATCTGTAACAAGTGACAAATGAAAACCTGCAACTGAATGTTCATAGATTCCAACTGATAATCAGCAACAGATTATTCTTTTCGCATATCACTTTTTTATATCTTTATACAATACCTTCATTAAAAAAAATTAGCCTATGAAAACAAAACTGCTATTGCTCATCATTTTTGTTATTGCAGCTTTCTGCTGGAATTGTAAACCTAAGGAAAAAAGGGCAGAACTGGTTCCTATGGAGGATTTCTTCAGAGATCCTGAAAAAGCCGGATTCAGGATATCACCCAATGGCCAGATGATCGTCTACAGAGCACCCCATTCAGGGCGCATGAATGTTTTTGTTCAAAAGCTCGGGGATTCAGCGGCCGTTCCGATTACCAATGAAACAGAACGCAGTATATATGACGCTTTCTGGGAGTCTGATGACCGGATCATTTTCATAAAAGACATAGGGGGTGATGAAAACATGCATATTCTTTCAGTAAAACCCGATGGAAGCGGTCTCGTTGATCACACACCCTTTGATGGCGTCAGGTCAGGTGTGGTTGACATACTGATAGACAGGCCTGATGAATTGCTGATTGAAAATAACAAACGGAATCCGCAGGTTTTCGATGTGTACCTGCTGAATGCTGCCACAGGTGAGTTAAAAATGGTGGCAGAAAATCCGGGTAATATTACCGGGTGGATAACCGATCATGACGGCAAAATCAGGGCTGCCGTTACCAGTGACGGGGTAAATACCAGCCTGCTATACCGTGATACTGAACAGGATGAATTCAGAACTGTGATCACAACAAATTTTAAAGAAACCTTAAATCCGGTTCTGTTTACATTTGATAATAAAAACTTATACTGCGTTTCGAATCTTGGTCGTGATAAAACTGCCATTGTTGAGTTTGATCCGAACACCGCTGAAGAAGTAAAGGTCATTTATGAAAATCCGGAAGCGGATCTTGTCGGGCTGGATTATTCAAGACTCCGGAAAGTTCTGACAACAGCCTATTATGAAACTGATAAATTATACAAGCACTTTCTCGATTCAATGACACAACAAATCGATCAGAAAATAGCAGCACAAATTCCCGATTATCTTTTCCAGATAACCCGCATGAGTAAAGATGAGACCAAACTGTTGGTGTTTGTAAACAGCGACAGGTACTATGGAGGCTATTATCTGTATGACACCGAATCGGAAGAATTCAGTAAACTGGCCGATTTCAAGCCCTGGTTGAAAGAAGAGAACATGGCGGAAATGAAGCCAATATCATATCAGGCCCGTGACGGACTAACCATTCATGGATATCTTACTCTGCCAAAAGGCGTTAAGCCTGTTAATCTGCCTGTTGTGATTAATCCGCATGGCGGACCATGGGCCCGTGACAGCTGGGGCTTTAATCCTGAGGTACAGTTTCTTGCAAACAGGGGATATGCTGTCCTGCAAATGAATTTCAGGGGATCAACAGGGTATGGAAAAAAATTCTGGGAATCTTCTTTTAAGCAATGGGGAAAAACTATGCAGGACGATATCACCGATGGTGTAAAATGGCTTATCAGTGAAGGCATTGCAGATTCAACCCGCATTGCTATATATGGCGGTAGTTACGGCGGATATGCAACACTGGCAGGTATTACGCTGACGCCCGAATTATACGCATGCGCAGTTGATTATGTTGGTGTGGCCAATATGTTTACTTTTATGCAAACCATTCCGCCATACTGGGAACCCTTGCGTCAAATGTTCTATGAAATGGTAGGCGATCCGGTTAAAGACAGCCTGATGCTGGCTGAAGTATCGCCTGTATTTCATGTCAGCCGTATACGCTGTCCTTTGTTTGTCGCCCAGGGCGCTAACGATCCGCGGGTAAACATAAATGAATCAGACCAGATCGTTGATTCGCTTCGCAGAATGGGAGTAACCGTTGAATATATGGTGAAAGACAACGAAGGCCATGGATTTTACAACCAGGAAAACCAGTTCGATTTTTACCGGGCGATGGAGAAATTCCTCGCAAACCATATCGGCGATTCTGCACAGGTAAATTAATTAAAAGTATACAGAGACTTATATAGGACTGTTCCGGTTATAACAACTTGTGTGTCTTAACCGGAACAGTTTTTTTGATGATATAAATCAGCTTTTCTTTCTTCAGGCTTCAGCTTTTTTTATTAATTTTAGCGAAAAGATCAAATTAAATAATAAACTGATTTACAATGAATTTAATTGAGAGCATTAAACAAAATGCCAGGAATAACAGGCAAAGGATAGTTTTGCCGGAAGGTCATGAAGAGAGGACACTCAAAGCAGCAGATATTGTAATACAGGAAAAAATTGCCGATATAACAATACTGGGGAAAAAAGATGATGTTCTGAAAAAAGCAAAAGATCTTTCACTGAAGAACCTTGAAAAAGCTGAAATAATAGATCCACAAACTTCATCCATGAGGGAGGAATATGCTAACCTCATGGTAGAACTCCGCAAATCAAAAAGGCTTACCAAAGATGACGCATTGAAATTACTGGATAATCCTTTATATTATTCAACACTGATGATAAAAAACGGCAATGCTGACGGGGAAGTGGCAGGTGCAGACAACGCAACAGGTGATGTTCTGAGACCTGCCTTTCAGTTTGTTAAAACATTGCCTGGTATTACAGTCGTTTCAGGTGCTTTTCTTATGTTTATGAGAGATAAGGAATTCGGTGATAATGGCTTGATGGTCTTTGCTGATTGTGCTGTTCATCCTGATCCGACAGACAAGGAACTTGCCGAAATTGCTGTTGCCACAGCGAGGACTACCAGGTCTATTGCCCGCATCGAACCCAGGATTGCCATGCTCAGCTTTTCGACAAAAGGAAGTGCCAGTCATGAACTGGTTGATAAGGTTATAAAAGCCACAGAAATTGCAAAAACCATGGATCCGAGCCTTAAAATCGATGGAGAATTGCAGGCTGATGCGGCTATTATATCATCGGTAGGTTTAAAGAAAGCGCCAAACAGTGAAATCGCAGGCAAAGCCAATGTACTGATCTTTCCCAACCTTGAATCCGGTAATATTGCATATAAACTTGTACAAAGGCTGGCACACGCAGAAGCTATCGGTCCGATCTTGCAGGGCATGGCTGCCCCTATCAATGATCTTTCAAGAGGTTGTTCGGTAAACGACATTGTTGAGCTGATTGCCATCACAGCTAACCAGGCCATGGCAAAGAACTGAATTGATTTAATAAACGTAATTATATATGTCAGAAATACTTGTAGAGCCAATAGAAAAATATGGTTTAAGCAAAAAAGACAGGCCAAAAACCTTGTTTTCCAAAGTTGGACTTGTAGGCTGCGGTTTAGTGGGTCAAAGCATTGCACTTATGATCAGCCAGAAAGAACTTGAAGTGATTTTTATCGAACTCTCCGAAGAAAAAATCAGTTATGCATACCAAAGAATTGAAAATGAACTTGATAATATGATCAATCACTGGGGCATGACAGGAGGTGAAAAAAGGGCTATACTTTCAAGAATAAAGGGCCATGTAGGCTATGAACACCTCAGGGGATGTGACCTGGTTATAGAAACCATCCGTTCAAAGATCCGTGAACAAAGAGTGATATGCAGAAGAGAGGTTTTTAAAAACATTGAGAAATATGTTGCTCCTGATACCATAATAGCTACAAATTCATCAACCATTGTCATTACAGAACTTTCAGCAGAGCTCGAACATAAAGAAAGATGTGTAAGCCTTCATTTTCTTACCAGTGTCCCGGGGTCCAAAATGATTGAGGTAGTCAGGGGGCTGTATACCTCCGATGAAGCATACAACAAGGTTTTCAAATTTGTAAAAATGCTTGGTAAACACGCAATTCCTGTTGAAGAATCACCAGGTTTAATCTCCGTTCGTATGTTTGTATCCATGGTCAATGAAGCCTGTGATATAATGATGGAAGGTGTTGGCACTAAAAACGATATAGATACCACCATGCGCATCGGTTTTGGTTTGCCTCTCGGGCCTTTCGAGCTGGCTGATAAAGTCGGGCTTGATAAAGTACTGCGTTATATGGATAACCTTTACAGTGAATTTGGCGACCAAAAATTTAAAGCCTCCCCTGTCATTAAAAAACTCGTCCGTGCCCATCAGCTTGGTCGCATCACCGGAAAAGGCTTTTATGAATATGATGAAACAGGCCGGAAAATAAATTAATCTATTTTTTATAACAGTCATGCAAAAAACTCAATAATGAAGATACTTGTACTCAATTGCGGAAGCAGTTCAATAAAATTTCAGCTCTTTAACATGAAGAACAAGAGCGTCCCGCTGAAAGGGATCGCTGAAAAGGTGGGACTTAAAGGTTCTTTTGTCAGAATAGAAAAAGCAAACGGAGAAAAGGTCAGATTCGAAGGTGAAATAATCGATCACCTGGTGGGTATTGAATACATTTTAGGGATAACAACAAGTAAGAAGCACGGCTGTATTGAAAAACTAAACGAAATCGATGCAGTAGGGCATCGTGTGGTAAACGGAGGCGAAAGATTCAGTGCCAGTGTCCTGATAACCGATGAAGTTCAGGCTGAAGTTGAACGTTTCTGTGAAATTGCTCCGCTTCATAATCCTGCCAATCTGAAAGGTATCAATGCCATAAAAATGCTGATCCCTGAAATACCACAGGTCGCTGTTTTTGATACGGCATTTCATCAGACTTTGCCGCCCTATGCATACATGTATGCCATTCCATACTCTCTTTATAAAAAATATGGTATCCGTAAATACGGTTATCATGGAACAAGTCATTATTACATAAGCAAACGGGCCTGTGATATACTGAAAACTGATATTAAAACACAACGGATAATTACAATTCACCTTGGAAACGGAGCCTCAATGGCGGCGGTTAAAGAAGGGAAATCAATAGATACATCAATGGGATTTACACCGCTTGAAGGATTGATCATGGGCACCCGTTCAGGTGACCTTGATGCAGGTGTTTTGTCCTTCATCATGGATAAGGAAAAGATCGGTCTTTCAGCTATAAGCACCCTGGTAAACAAACAAAGCGGAATGCTTGGTATTACCGGAGTTTCATCTGATATGAGGGAAATAGAGGATGCAGCCAATGAAAACCATAACGAAAGAGCCATTCTGGGTCTTGATATGTACCACTATCGTGTGAAAAAATATATAGGAGCCTATGCCAGTGTAATGGGAGGTGTTGATATCTTAGTGTTTGCCGGTGGCATTGGGGAGAACAGCCCGGAGTCACGTGAAGCCATATGTGATGGTCTTGAATTCCTTGGTATTGAATTTGATCAGAAAAAAAACAAGGGATTACGATCAAAGGAAGCCATTATCTCAAAATCCACTTCCCCTGTAAAGGTCATGGTTGTGCCCACCAATGAAGAGCTGGTTATTGCAGAAGATACAATGCGGATCATTTCTGAAATGAAAAAAAAATCACGCAAATAATGTCAATAAAATCTCTTGAACAACTGGTTGACCTCGCCTTAAAAAAGGAATTGAAAAAGATGGTCGTTGCCGTTGCCGAAGATGAAGATGTTCTGATTGCAGTCCGTAATGCTCATAAAGCAGGTTTTATAGATCCCTTGCTGATTGGAAATAAAGATCGTATTAAAATTGCCGCAGAAGCAGCAGAATTTGATATTTCAGCCATTGAGATTGTTCATGAAGTCTCTCCTGTAAAAGCATGCTCAATGGCCTCCGGAATCATTGCTGAAGGGAAAGCTTCCATTCTGATGAAAGGTTTGGTTAGTACGGGTATTTTGATGAAAGCTTTCCTGGATAAAGAGCTTGGTCTGGCGCAAGGTAAATTTTTAAGTCATGTTGCCCTCTTTGAATCACCTTATTATCATAAGGTAATCTGCATTACCGATGCAGCCCTGAATATATCTCCTGATATCGAAGAGAAAACAGCCATTGTCAAAAATGCCGTTAATATGTATCATGCACTGGGCATTAAGATACCCAAGGTCGGAATACTGGCCGCCGTTGAAACCGTAAATCCCAAAATGGAAGCTACTGTTCATGCTGCCATGCTGAAGGTTATGAACCAGCGAAACCAACTGAACGGTTGCATCATTGACGGACCTCTTGCCCTTGATAATGCAATCTCAAAAGAAGCCGCCAACCACAAAGGTATTCTATCGGATGTAGCCGGTGATGTTGATATTTTGTTAACACCTGAAATAAATTGCGGGAACATTCTGTACAAAGCAATCAACTTTCTTGGAGGTGCCATTACAGCTGCTATTATTACTGGCGCAGCTGTGCCGGTTGTTCTGACTTCGAGGGCTGATTCCGAAAAAAGCAAATATTTATCCATTGCGCTTGCAGCTGCATTGAATTGACACATTTGTAAACATAAACAATCGTATATGGATCATAAAATTCTGGCCATCAATCCGGGCTCAACATCAACCAAAGTTGCGATATACCACAATACGAAACCTGTTTTTTTAAAGAGCATTCATCACGAAGCCAATGAATTAGCTCAATTTAAACATATTGTCGATCAGTATAAATTCAGAAAAGAGATTATCCTGAAAGAGCTCAGAGATTCTCATATCAATATCGAACTCATTGAAGTAATCGTCGGGCGTGGAGGCGTGATAAGGCCTATTGAATCAGGCGTTTATCTTATTAACGACCAGATGAAGGATGACCTGCTCAGCGGAAAACTCAGTGAACATGCCAGTAACCTTGGAGCCCTTATCGCTGATGATCTGGCAAAAGAAATCCCTGATTGCAAAGCATATATAGCTGATCCAGTTGTTGTCGATGAATTGCAGGATGTTGCACGTATTGCAGGTCACCCCAAGTTCAGACGGCTTTCCATATTTCATGCCCTGAATCAGAAAGCTACAGCACGTGCCTATGCCCGGCTGGCTAACCGGAGATATGAAGACCTCAACCTGGTTATCGCTCATATGGGAGGCGGGATATCAGTTGGCGTGCATCGAAAAGGCCGGGTAATTGATGTTAACCAGGCATTGAATGGCGAAGGTCCATTCTCTCCTGAACGTTCAGGAACTTTGCCGGCTTATGCACTTGCCAAGCTTTGTATGAGCGGAAAGTACACCCTTGATGAAATCAAAAAAATGATCACCGGTGAAGGTGGATTTATGGCCTATCTGAAAACCAACAGCGCTTATGAGGTTGAGCTTATGGCACAGGAGGGTGATGAAAAAGCGAGGCTTCTGCAGGATGCAATGTCATATCAGATCGGAAAAGAAATAGCGGCTATGTGTGCCGTATTGCATGGCGAAGTTGATGCCATTATCCTCACCGGGGGAATTTCCCATAATCCCATGGTCGTTGAGTACATTAAAAAAATGGTATCCTTTATTGCTCCTGTCGTTATATATCCGGGCGAGGATGAAATGCATGCATTGGCCATGAATGGACTTATGGTATTAAAAGGCGAAATCACTCCCCGGGAATATGATGAATCAACAATGGTTAATGTGAAACTGCCATGCTGGGAAGAAGATTCTGAAGAGAAGTAAGGTAAATGGCGAACGGTAAATGGTTCTTCAATCCAACAGATCTTCGATCTTTGATCTTTAGTCTTTTTTCTATGGATTCGACAAAGCCACCGGAATGATTTTTCCATTCATGAATTTATGACCGTTGAGAGCAAAATCACAAATGAAACCTGCTATTTCCTTTGGTTTAACAGGAGCCTTATAGCCCGGGAAAGCCTTCATAAACATTTCTGTTTGGACAGCACCAAGTGCCAGACAATTGCAGAAAACTCTTCTGTCTTTTAATTCCATGCTTAAACATTCAGTGATATTTGCCAGAGCAGCCTTACTTGCACTGTAATATGATAATCCCGGATATTTGGAGCTTCCCTGGAAACCACCCATACTGCCAATATTAACAATGTGAGTACTTCCTACCCTGCCCATATAAGGCAACATTTCCTTAATCAGCATGGCCGGTCCCAGAAAATTAACCCGCAACATCTGCACAGCCTCCTCTATCTTAACCTGATCAAAAGGCTTATTGATCAGGCAACCGGCATTGTTTATCAATACACTAATATTCCGCGGCTTACCCGGAAGACTTTTCATGAAACCGGCCGGTTCTTTCAGAAATGATTCGAAATCAAATAATACCGGAAAAAGCTTTGATGTTTTGTTAAGACCTGCACATTCACTGGCCAATCGTCCAAGGCCATTTTTATTTCTCGAAAGGGCATATAGGGTAAAATGACCAAGCCGGGCAAAACATTTTGCAATCTCAAACCCAATACCACGACTTGCTCCTGTTATTATAACCGTTGTTTTTGGCATAATCTTTATTGTTTCACTATTTTTACATGTTAAGCAAATTCAGTCATGTTAACCATACAATAAAAATAGAAATTCTTTTCCTATGCATTTCAAAAAACTGCCAATTACATTATTTCTAACACTGATTTCTTCATTTGTCATCGCCCAGGAGGAACAGGATGTAAAAAACATGCCATTCGGACAACGGCTTATTTACGGCGGAGACTTTGGCCTGAGTTTCGGAACAAATACATACATTAATATTTCGCCCTATGTGGGCTATAGAATAACAAACCGGTTATCAGCAGGATTGGGCCCTATCTATATTTATGAAAAGTACAAATATTATGATTTAAGGACTTCAACATACGGAGGTAAAGCTTTAATGTCTTTTACAGTCATTAAAGACATTGGTCAATACCTGAATATCGGAATCGGAAACATTATTTTTCATACAGAGAATGAGGTCATCAGTATTGAAAAGTTGTATTATAACGTTGCAACCATGAAATATTACAATACTGAAGAGCGGATATGGATTGACAACTGGCTTATCGGCGGAGGGCTGAATCAACCGTTTGGTATGCGGGGGGGGATTAACATCTTTATTTTGTGGGACGTAACCCAAAATGATTATTCACCCCATTCCAATCCGATTGTAAGACTGGGATTTTATTTTTAGTATTAAATATTTATCTGATTTGGAGAAACGAAGTCCGACAAACAGATAAATCAAGAATCATCTGATGTTTTATTATCTCCAGGATACTCCCAATCCGGCCGTGAATACGTTATAGTTTGCCCTTGTATAATCAAAATGAATGGTTATAACCGACATTTTTAACCGGAAACCTATATTCAGTCTGGGTTTTGTAACACTTCCATCTTCGTTTTTAATTTCCATGTCAACAGGATCAAGAAAAGCACTTTCATCAGTAACCACCATGTCGCCGGCAAGTGCAGAGGCTGTAAAATCAGCAACCGGATAATAACCCGATAATTTCAGATTTGTCTTTGTCTTTAGAAACCCAACACCACCGTAAAAAGTTATGACCGGCAGCTTTGCTGCAATCAGGAGATTTGCGGTATGTGTTTGAGCCAGGCAGTACATATCCTGATCTTCCCACGATATGCTTGTTGTATTATCAAGGGCGCCAATATTATTCGGCTCAACTGACAGGCCTACATTGGTATGAAGTCTTGTATATCCATACATTAGAGATAACTGTAAAACAGGCAACTTTTTTACTCCGGGAATCCATTGTTTAATATCATGCCTGCCACCAATTCCCCACATCCCGATTTCAGCGTCTGATAACTTAATGGTTGGTAAATAACGGCCCAAAAGGTCTGTCCCCTTGAAAAGGCCCACGCCGGCCTGCAACATGGGAGAAGGCACATAACGCCAGTCTAATCCCTGGGGCATATCAAAAGCCTTTAATTCAAAACCTTCTATATTATAGTTCAATTGAGGGCCTTCCTCATCAATCCCGGCAACAGTTGGTGCCAGATTATCACCGGGATTGCTCAGATGAAGGCTTTGCAAATCTAAATTATTCATGTCAAATGTTGTTGACTGCTCAGGCACCAGTGCAGCATTCAAGGTAATAATAATTTCAAATCCCCCCGGTTTATGTGTTTCGGCTGTATTATACCAACCGCCGGTCATAGCTGCACTAAAACCATTTACATAAGGAGCGAGGTAAGATTCAAACAAAATTTCAGCATCATTAACACCACCGGCTACCATCTGGCCTAAATCCTTTACCTGGGCATTGATTATGCCGGCAAATATGAAAAGTAAGGCTGGAATGAAGGATATTCGATTCAGATTTGGAGTTTTCATATTATAAGCAGTTTATATTTAACATTTTATCTGAAAAACATTGACTATTTCAAGTTTTCAACCGTCAATAAAATTTATATTCAATATTTACGAACAAGTGAATGATTTGTTCCATTATCGCGGAGTTTTATTTTAACTCTGAAAGAAAAAGGGAAGTTACGTTTTATAAAAAAAATAGGGAAGAAAAAATTTTTAAGAATAAAATTAGATCGTATATTTGCAACTCTTTTAAAAAAACGTTATATGCATATCGATGAAAGCATAAAACGCTACTAATTAATATTTTGATCCAGTAGCTCAGCAGGTAGAGCACATCCCTTTTAAGGATGGGGTCCTGGGTTCGAGCCCCAGCTGGATCACAAATGAAGAAGGCCGCATAAAGCGGCCTTTAATGTTTTTATATCAGGAACAAAACCCTGACAGGCTTTGTTTAATCAAACAGCCTCAATAGTTGAAGGCGGTTTTGGTGTTATATTATAGGTTACACTCACAATACCAGGCACCTGCTGAACAATTTCCTGAGCCAGTCGTTCAAGGATTTCAAAAGATAGTCGTGTAGGTGTTGCTTTACGGGCATCGGTACTATCCCAGCAACGTATTTCAATTTGTTGCCCGAAATCGCGCTTACCGTCACGCATACCTGTTACTCTGTCTTCATGCAGTATAGCCAGGTATTGAAAAGCAGAAGTATCCTTAAGGTTACGTTCAACCACTGTGGTTGCTCTTCTGACAGTATCGATGCGCTCAGGTGTGGCCTCACCGATCACCCGGGCCGAAAGTGCCGGACCGGGAAAGGGAATACGATCAAACAATGCAGCCGGCAAGCCAAGAGCTTTGCCGACTTTTCTTACGGCATCCTTGCGCAACTGGATAAGCGGTTCAATGATCTTATATCCGAAGGCAGCCTGAGGATCAATACCCAGTTGTTCAAAAACATTGTGCTGCCTTTTGATACCGGCAACGGTTTCATCGATATCAGTCAAGATGGTGCCCTGCAGAAGATATTTGGCTCCACTCTCCCTGACTATTTTGCCGAAGACATTTTTATAAAATGTTTGTGTAATGGCTTCACGTTTTTCTTCAGGATTGGTAACACCGTGCAGTGCGGCAAAAAATTCCTTTCCGGCATCTACGACTTCAACCACAACACCAAGCTCACTGAAAAAATCAACAACCTGCTGTGCCTCACCTTCGCGCATCAGGCCATTTTCAACAAATATGGTTCTGAGGCGTTTACCCAGAGCCCTGTGTCCCAGCAAGGTAACTACAGAAGAATCAACACCTCCTGAAAGAGCGTTAATCGCCATTCCATCTCCCACGATTTTATTGATGTCTTCAACCTTCTCCTGAATAAAGAGATCGGAATTAAGATCCTGTAAAGTAATTTCTTTGATCATGTGACAATTTCTTTTAAATAATTTATGTTTTCGAATGTATAATTCTATTTAAAGGTTATTTAAAATATTCAAAAAAACAATCAAAAGTTATTAAACATTAATAGATGATGTAAATCATTTTATATAGATGATTTAAATCATCTACATTCACTTGACATGGTTTTCTATTTATATTAGTTTTAATCATGAATTAAATTTGCCTCTCATGGATACAATGTTACTCACCTTAAGGAAAACCTTGAAAAAAGACGTTTGTTTATCTGAAGATGAGTTGGAGAGTATGGGAGTATTCCCAACCAATCTTCAGTGTTTTACTTATTTCAATTACCTTCTTTTCCAGAAGGGCAATAAGCGGATCATTGTTAAGCCGCTACCTCATCGTTTATTTCAGGTGTTGCGTATTTATGATTTTATTCCCGCCTGAGCACTTATGTGGCACATAAAAATGTTCAAAAAACCTTCGCAAGAGGGTTTTTTTATTTTCAGCCATCGATTATTATTATTTTAAATACTCACATCAGCCCTTCCGAAATCAAAAATTGTCATGCATAATTCTTTTATCAATGTCGTTAGGTTAAGACCGAATCATGTCCCTCTCTCGGAGAGGTTGCTGGAAGAGGACAAAAGAATCCTTAACTTAACGGCATTGATTCTTTAATCATAAAAAAATCTGTAAATGGCAACTTGAATTGAGGAGGTATCACCTGTTCACAAAATTATTACATTTGGATTTACATCAGCTATGTCTATGCAAAACAGTAAAATCAGAAAATATACGCGCATATATGCACAAATAGAAAAATTGTTAAGGCAATGTTCAGAACCACTTGCGCGCATGGCCACCATTAATGCTGTTTTATATCATAAAATGACTTCATTTTCATGGGTTGGCTTTTACCTGTTAACCGATAATCAGTTAATTGTTGGCCCTTATCAGGGTCCACTGGCCTGCCAGGTACTTGAAAAAAACAAAGGCGTATGCTGGGCCGGCATTAATGAACAAAAAGTCATAATTGTGCCTGACGTTCATGCTTTCCCGGGCCATATTGCCTGTGATTCACGTTCACGCTCAGAAATTGTAATTCCGGTATGGAACAAGAATGGTGAAATTGCAGGTATAATGGATGTTGACAGCAGATCAAAAGATAACTTTGATACAATTGACGGTGCAGAACTTGAAAGAATCTGTAAGTTGGTATATGCATAAACAGAACTACGGATCCGGACTAAATTCTTTGATTATACCAACAATTTTCTGGATAGAATAAGGTTTGGTTAACAATTGATTAAATCCAACATCTTTATAATCTTCAAAGAAAAGTTTTGGATTATGGGCTGTAAGGGCAACAACCGGTGTTTTATTTATCGGATCAGATAAAGAATCACGGATATAACGTGTTGCTTCAATGCCATTCATAACCGGCATTTCTATATCCATTAGCACTATATCAACCGGGGAATGGTTTTTCAGTGCTTCAATTGCTTTTTGTCCGTTTTCGGCTTCAATGATATCATGACCCAGAGATTTTATTATCTCTGAAATAAGCAAACGGTTTATATAAATATCATCTACGATAATGATTCTCATTGTGAACAGCTGTTATTAAGTATTGAAAAATGAATTATCATCAGCCTAGTTCACTCAGCGTTTTGATGATTTTTAAACTGTTGATCTTCACATTTGAACCATTCAGATCAATAATCTTGTCATTTTTAAATTCTGCCAAAGTACGTATAAAACTTTCCTTTGTGGTTCCTGCTAATTCTGCGAGTTCACGACGCGTCAGCGGTAATTCAAATTCATCACTGCCATATATGATTTCAGAAAAATATAAAATAACATCTGCAATTCGTCCGGGCAGTTGCTTGTGAGACTGACTCATCAACCGGTCAAAAATAAACAATCCATCGTTACTCAACTGGTTAATAATATGAAAAGAGAAATCTCCGTTGGATTTTAGAATTGTATTGAATACATTGAAATCAACAAAGCAGATTTCACTGGTTTGAATTGCCGAGGCTGAAAACTGATGCATATCCCCGCCATAAATTGACATCAGGCCTATAAATTCATTTTTCCCGGCTATTTTCAAAATAATATACCGGTTATTACGACCTTCTTTGTATATCTTCACCAAACCAGATTTAACACACATGATATGAGATGTTCGTGTGTTTTGCCTGAAGATCACTTCTTTTTTCTCATATGTTACTATATTGCTGTTGCTCCTGACAACTGAAAGTTCTTGTTCAGATAAAAGTTCTGTAAAAGGTATCGTACAATTCTCCACGGTTGTGTAATTTGTTCCCATAGATTTCAGGTTACATTACTAATATAAAAAAAAAAAGATGAAGGAATAAAATTTCCAGATAAAAAAGATGATTCATATCACCAGTTACTGATAACGAATGTCATAAAATCTTCTTAATCAAAAAAGCAACACCTGAATTGTATTTTACTTACCTTTAAAGACCTTATTTTATACAGCTAATATTTCTATAGAGGATTATCAACCGGCGGGTTAAGTCTATGTTTTTTTATGTCACATTTTTTAATTATCTTCAATAGTTGATTTAAAACACTGATAGTCGTGAACAATAACCAACCTTTAATACTTGTTGTTGATGACAGTACTACAAATGTAGTATTGCTTGAAGCCATACTTGACGAAAAGGGGTACCGCATCGAAACAGCATTAAATGCGAAAGAAGCTTATTCAATAATAGCCAAACAGTCGCCCGATCTGATATTACTTGATCTGCTAATGCCCAAAATTTCAGGTTTTGATTTCCTTGCCGAGATACGCAATAATGAAATCACAAAGAATACGCCTGTAATTGTTGTTTCAGCCCTCACTGACGAAGATAATATATCGAGGATTATGGAAATGGGGGCTATTGATTTTGTTAAAAAGCCGATAGATTTACAGTATCTCGTTGAAAAAGTTGAATCAGTTCTTCATCACGTATAGAATATTACTCTAACAGATTTTCTGATATTACCCTGATTCAACATCAGGGTTTTTTCATCCCCTTCAACCATACATTTGTCAATCAACCTGAGTCATTCCAGTAATTATTCAAACTTTTCATAATCCTATACCGTTTCTTTTTACATGAACAAAACCAGAACAATTCAGCCCCCTGATAAAGCAAAAAGTAAATGCATAAAAAAAGAGCGAAATGATGAAACATATTTTAGTTGTTGATGACAACCTGATGATGCGTAAACTCATCAGAAACTTATTTCATAATGATAATTACATAATTGAAGAAGCCACAAACGGGGTTGAAGGTCTTGAAATTGTAAAACAGCATCCTGTTGATCTGATCATAACTGACATTATAATGCCTAAAATGGAAGGTATTGAAATGATCATGAATCTCCGACGTGATTTTCCTGACATTAAAATCATTGCGATAAGCGGAGGAAAACCATATTATCTGTATATGGCAAAAAAACTTGGCATAGACGGTATTTTTACGAAGCCACTTAATCATGATGCATTCCTTAAAGCGGTTAAAAAAGTAATTCAGTTTCCAGGCAAGGAACAAATACAAGCAGAGTGAAATCACATCCTGATGTTGTTTAAGCTTTTTTCAGTCAAACTCTAAAACACAAAGCTTTATTCCGGTTTTAAGACGACAGTTGAACCGGCCAGAATTTAATAACCGGTCTTTCATTGTTCTCTGTCGAATATTTCCGGTAATAACGATCCGATTCTTCAAGACTCTCTGTGGATGAGGCAAATCATCATACACAGGTAATAAAAATCATTACAAATATTGAACCCGGGGCAAAGTTCTCCGTAACTTTATGTAAAAGATTTAACACCCAAAAAAACATGGTGTTAAAATGGCTAATGACACTGAAAAATATAAGCTTGTAATTGACAGGTTGCTGAACACCTATTCAATTGATACCATTATTTCTTCATTTCACTCAATCGATGAAAAAATAATTGCAATTATCAGGTTTTCTTCAGAGGATTTCATTCATTTAAACTCACTATTCAGGCAATTTCATCAGGAGATAAATTTAATATCAGATAAGGCATTAAGGCTTTTTACAGGTTTCAATGCTCAGCTTAATCATCATCACGCCGTTCTGATCAATGATTCTGTAAAAGTGCTGGAAGAAAAACTTAGCTTATTTGAAAAACAAATTGAATTCAGCAGGAAAATCCATGAACAGATTTTGCAGAACCTGGAACAGATATATATCCCGGTGAGTAACTTTTATCAGAATCTTAACACGTTAAAATTTCTTTCTGCAAGTCTGAAATTGGATCCGGAGACCCATGGTAAACATGGTGAAAGAATCAACACCAATATTGAAGATATCTTTAAATCATATCCGGATTTTTCAGATAATTATAAAAAGCTTAAAAAATTCGTTGGCAATTCCTTCATGGCCATTGATGCATTGAAAAAAAACTATCTTGACAACATTCATCTTATTCTGAAATTCTGCAAAAGTCTGACTGACACCCTCCTGGAAAAGCAGAACCTTGGCATGAAGTTCAAACCTGTACTCGATGACATACTAAAACATACAAAGGAAAGCAGTTCAATTATTATTACAAACCTCCAGTATCAGGATATCGTCAAACAAAAAATTGAGCATGTCAAACAAATTCACAATGATATTATTCAAAAACTATCGGACCTGGTTGAAAAAGCGGATCAGCCAGATTATGAATTGACCAGGGCTAAACTGTTTTTACAGATTAAAGAAATTTCTCTTCTGCAATCAGCACAAATGGTATATGCCAACCGTGAATACCAGCAGGCGATTGAAATTATCACTTCTGAGTTTTTGCATCTGAGTGACCGTATTGAAGAGATAATAGCCATGCACCTTTCTTTTTCATCGTCCGATAAGTTGACCAACGGACAAAGTTTTGATGCCGATCTGAATATCAGAAAGGAAGCAAATCTCTATAATGAAATTGATGCCGTAAATAATATTTTCAGACTTCAGACAGAAGGTATCATACAAAGAATCAAAAACTTCTCGCACAGTTTTACACTGATAAATAAAACCAGTTCTGATTTTCTGAATGTTATCGATATAATACGTAAACAACATAACATAAAGAATGGTCATAAATCTACATCTGCTATTGTGCAAATTTCTGAAGTTGCAAAAGAACTGTACAGTATTGTTAGCTCAATTAAGGCAATACTGGATAAAAATTCTGATTTAATCATCATTCTCCAGCGCAAATATAATGAAGACTATCTGGGGAAAGACCTTGATGCCATTCAGAAGCGTGAAGTCAAGACCTTATCGAATGCATTCCGGGAAATAAACTATTTAAACCGTGAGGTTCTTCTGGCACTGAATTCAGAAACCATGATTAATAATATTTCAGCCCAGTTGAGAGCGTCAATTGAATCAGTCCGGTACTATGAGCATTTTGAAAAAGAAATCACGCCTATCATAGACTGTCTCAATGAAATTTATAACAAGATGAAAGCCGGCGACAAAACAATGCGTGAAAAGGAAAAGGATGAGATCAATACCCTGCGTAAACGATATACCATGGATAGTGAGCACAGAGTTCATGATTTCGTTATGAACAAAAAAGACAAAGGACTTATTGATCTGTTTAATCACGGCAAACCTTCTGCTCAAAACGAGGATGAAGATATGCTGGAAATATTCTGATTTATTCTTATATTTATACATCAATACAAAAAATGATGGTTAAGAAGACCAGGCAGGCATTCGTTGAAGAACGCATTGTGAAGATTGAAAATGAGTTCAGCATTAAAAATGCAGAAGAGATAACACAAAAACTGGAGAAAAATATAAGGAATGCCAAAACTATTCTTGTCAAACTGGAACATATCGAACATTTCGACTTATCTGCCATACAAATTATGAAAGCCATGCATCAATATGCCGAGAGAAAAAACATGGAATTAAGATTCGAAATGCAGTTATCTGATGATGTAAAATCATTATTAATTAAAACAGGTTTTGATGATTTTATTTAACAACTTGATATTTTAACCTACACAGCTATGGCAATAGGCAAAACTATTTTATTCGTTGATGACTCCGAAAGCATCCGTGAAATTGTTCAGTTTACTTTTGAAAATGAAGGTTACCAGGTACTGCTTGGAACAAAAGGTACCGATGCATTAAAGCATCTGAACGGGAAACCTATTGATCTTATCATTACTGACCTGCACATGCCTGAAATGAACGGGATAGAACTGATAAGGGAAATCAGGAAATTACCTTCTTATCAGCGAACACCGATTTTATTTCTGACAACAGAATCACAAGCCTCAAAAAAAATAGAGGCAAAAGAAGCAGGAGCTACCGGCTGGATCATAAAACCCTTTGTCCCGGCAAAATTAATTGCTGCCATAAACAAGGTAATCCGATAATGGATAAGCTTATTGTCAAGTTTATTGAAGAAGCATCGGAGCATATTCAGATTATTGAACAAAATATGCTCCTGCTTGAAAAAGACCCTGAGAATACTGGTTATATCGAAATTATTTTCAGGTCTATGCATACGCTTAAGGGTGCAGGATCCATGTTCGGATTTGAGAATATCAGTGAAATAACACATGATCTTGAAAACGTATACGACGAAATCAGGGCACAAAAACGCACGTTAAGCCGCGAATTATTCGACATTACACTCAGTGCCGTCGATCACATCAAAGAATTAATAAAATTCGGCAATAAAATACCTGAAGAAATTGCAAATAATCAGGTTTTTCTCGTTCAGCGCATAAGAGCTATGATTAGCGAAAATGTTCATGAAAAAAACAAGTTATTCATAAGTGGAGAAAGTGAACCAAAGGAAGAAGCATTAAAAAATGCAGGCACATATTATATCAGTTTTAAACCTTTTGATAATATCTTTGATAACGGGACAAATCCTCTTTATCTAATTGATGAGCTGGTCAATCTTGGATCCTCCATTGTTATTCCTTATCTGAATAATGTCCCTGATATTACCACAATTGATCCTTTCGTCTGTTATACTTACTGGGAAATTTTCCTTGCCACAGAATCAGATATCAGCATCATTCATGATGTCTTCTTATTTGTAGAAGATTTATGTACGCTTGATATACATAAAATCAGCGATAATAATCTGTTAAAGGAAAAGAAGTTTGTCAGAAAGATTGACAAATTACGTCATACAGGTCATGACATTGGAATTAATGAAGTGCAGATTCTTGCCAATGAATTTAAAGATTCTGTCAGCCAGAAGGTTAAAAAGGCTATGAACAGCACCTATGCCCAGGTCTCAAAGGATTATTCCATTTCCAGTATCAGAGTATCATCAGAAAAACTCGACCAGTTGATGAATCTGGTAAGTGAACTGGTTACAACACAAGCCAGACTGAATTTATATGCACAACAAAACAATTCTAATGAATTAACCACAATAACAGAGACAACTCAAAAACTATCCCGGCAACTCAGGGATCTGACCTTTGAAATTGCTTTGGTTCCGATTGACACTCTGGTCACACGATTTCAGCGGCTGGTAAGAGATCTTTCCAAGGAATTAGGAAAAGATGTTATATTTGAAACACAAGGTACTGAAACAGAGCTTGATAAAACAATAATCGAAAACCTGACAGATCCGCTGATGCACATCATCAGAAACTGTCTTGACCATGGAATTGAATCATCAAAAACCAGACAAGAACTGGGTAAGCCGGAATACGGCAAGATCATAATGAATGCATTTCATTCCAGCACCAATGTCCATATTGAAATCATTGATGACGGAGCAGGGCTTAATAATGAAAAGATCCGCCGCAAAGCTATAAATCACGGATTAATAACGGAGGATACAGTTCTCAGTGAGAGACAACTGCATGATTTAATTTTCCAACCCGGTTTTTCCACAGCTGAAATAGTTACTGATGTATCCGGACGCGGTGTTGGCATGGATGTGGTAAAACAAAAGATTGCCGGCATCAGGGGTCAGATTTCTGTTGAATCAGAAAAAAACAAAGGTACAAAAATAACGCTTATCATTCCATTGACCTTGTCGATCATTGACGGGCTGCTGGTTAAAGTAGAAAACACCAATTATATTATACCACTTTCCGCTATTGAAAAAATCTATGCCATTCAACACCAGCAATTAAAAAAATCATTTAATAACCAGATTGTTCTTGACGGTAAGCGTATACCTTATTTTTCGCTGAGACATGAATTTCAGTGCAGTGAAATGAATGCTGATGGCATAGAACAGGTTATACTTATTGAATATGAGAAACAAAAAGTGGGTCTGGTGGTTGATTTGGTTATCGGCGAGTACCAGGCTGTATTAAAGCCTATTGGAAAACACTATAAAGATCAGGAAATCATATCAGCTGCAACGATCCTTGGCGACGGAACAGTGGCTCTGGTAATGGATACCAGTAAAATCATTACACATTTTAATGCACATTTTCTAAAGTCGGAGGTCAAAATATGAACACCAACACATCAGAATCATCTAAGAATATCATTCATTCTTACCTGACATTTAAGCTTGGCGACGAATTTTTTGCCGTTAGCGTAAATAATGTTCTTAATATTTTGGAAATGACCAAAATAACAAAAGTCCCCCAGGCTCCCGCTTATATGAAAGGTGTGATTAACCTCAGAGGCAGTGTACTACCTTTAGTGGATACACGTATTAAATTCGGTATGACTGAAACAGAGTATACGAGCAATACCTGTATTCTTGTTCTTGAAATACCCATGGAAAAGGATACCGTTAAAGTCGGGGCTTTGGTTGATTCCGTTCAGGAAGTTGTTGAATTGCAGGAAGATACTATTCAGCCTCCGCCCAGTATAGGTTCACGCTATAAATCATCATACATCGACGGGATGGCAAAGGTTATGGATGAATTTGTGATGATACTGAACGTAGCCAGCATTTTTTCAGGTGAAGATGTTATAAATATTCAGGAAGTTACTGATCAGATAAAACAGGCTGCTCAGTAAATAATTTTACGTGATTCTTATCATTATTGTCTGGTTCCGAAACAACACAACGGGTCTCAGGCTGCCATGAAAGAATATATATCAGGCAATATTTTAGGTGAGATGAACAATCATCCCGACAGTTATTCTGCTCAACTCAACAGCAAGGAATTTGCCCGTTTGAGTGAATTTATCACAGCTGAATTCGGAATAAAGATGCCTGCTGTAAAAAGAATAATGCTTCAAAGCAGGCTTCAGAAAAGGCTAAAAGATCTTGGTTATAAGAATTTTTCGGATTATGTTGATTATCTCTTTTCAAAAAATGGACTTGAAAATGAGGTGATCCATATGATTGATGTGGTAAGCACAAATAAGACAGATTTTTTCAGAGAAAACACTCATTTTGATTATCTTTTAAACACCATACTGCCAAATTGTTATCCTCCAAACAATAAGGAATTTATAAATATATGGAGTGCCGGATGTTCAAGCGGAGAAGAAGCCTATACCCTGGCCATTGTATTATCGGAATATAAGAAGAAAAATCCCCTCTTTGACTTTTCCATTTTTGCAACCGATATCTCTACAAGAATGCTGAATACAGCAATCAATGCAATATACAAAGAGGACCTGACAGATAACATCCCCTTGGGAATAAAAAAGAGTTATTTTTTAAGAAGCAAAAACAGGGAAGAAAAGAAAGTGAGAATTATACGCGAATTGCGGGAAAAAGTAAGCTTCTCCCGGTTAAATCTTATTGACGAGTACTATGCAACGCCATATGTTTTTGATATTGTTTTTTGCAGAAATGTACTCATTTATTTCGACAGGACAGTGCAGGAAAAGATCATACTCAAATTATGTTCAAAGATCAGAAAAGGGGGATATCTGTTCCTGGGTCATTCAGAATCAATTGCCGGACTATCTTTGCCGCTAAAACATGTTATTCCAACTGTATTTATAAGAATATGAGAAGTATATTGTGCTTAAAACGTATTATTAAAAAAAAAGAAGATCATGGCCGAAAAAAAGCAGAAAGATTGTTATGTATCCTGTGAGGAGATGCGAAAGTTGAATGAAAACCTGATCAGTTTAAATCAAAGACTCGTTAATGCAGAACAGATAAAAAGCAATTTCATTTCAAATATCAGCAATGAAATATTAAATCCATTCACTTCAATTCTGGGGTTGTCAAAAAATATTTTAGAGGTTAAAAAGGAAGACTGGAAAAAAGTCATAACCATGGTGGCGATGATACATTCTGAAGCCTTCAATCTTGACTTTCAATTGAAGAATATTTTCGCTGCCGCGCGCATCGAGGCAGGAGAAGTACTACCCGAAATATCAAATATTGACATTAAAGGACTTATACTTGATATAATAGACAGTTTCAAATATGAAGCCCATAAAAAAACCATAAGGCTTCAATATAAATTTTCTACCACCGATAAAAACAGGCAGTACTATTTTCAATGCGACTCCGAAAAGATCAGACTTATTCTGTCTAACCTGTTAAGCAACGCCATAAAATTCAGTAAGGATAAGGGGGCGATCATTATCAATACCCGTATTAAAAACGATGAGATGATATGCTCTGTTCAGGATTTCGGGGAGGGAATTTCAAGAGAAAACCAGCAAATCATTTATAATCGTTTCAACAGGTCTGACTCCGGAATAGAAACAACATTCCGGGGGCATGGTCTGGGTTTGTCCATTAACAAAGCCATGATTGAGATACTGCATGGTAAAATAGAATTTAAAACTTCAACCGGAAATGGCACAAAGTTCACAGTATCTTTACCCAAACTTGAAGGGGAAAGCGAGGGAATAACGCTGGACGGAAATGAGCTGTTGTTTTAGGAGGATGATAACTAATGAATAAAACAGAAAAAACGGTCGTAAAGCAATTTCTGTATCCTTCTGCAATTATAGTTAGTACGGAGCCATGTGAGGTGACCACCATACTGGGCTCCTGTATTGCTGTTTGCATTATTGATCCTGTTCTTTGTATTGGAGGAATCAATCATTATATGCTTCCATTATGGAACGGAATCGGCCTGGCATCACCAAAATATGGCAATGTCGCCATCGAGAAGCTGATCGATAAATTGATTATGCTCGGAAGCAAAAAGGATAATCTGACAGCGAAAGTTTTCGGAGGAGGAGAAGTCCTGGAAACCAATTCTGTGCAATACAATATAGGTTTACGTAATATTGAGATTGTCCGAGAAATCCTTAATGAGAAACGGATTCCTGTGATTTCTTCAAGTCTGGGGGGCAGTTATGGACGTAAGATCATTTTCAAAACCCATACCGGTGAAGTAAAGCATTTTTTTATCAACAAAAATTTCCAGATACATTAATAATGCATTTCGGCAAATAACACTTATATCATTCCAACCCTATGAAGAGCAAAATAAAAGTACTCATTGTTGATGATTCTGCAGTCGTCAGGCAAACTTTAACGTCCCTGATGGAATCAGATCCGGATATTGAGGTTATTGGGACAGCCGCTGATCCGATTTTTGCTGCAAAAAAGATTTCCAGGGAATTACCTGATGTTATCACCCTTGATATAGAAATGCCCAGGATGGATGGACTTACTTTCCTCAGGAAACTAATGATTCAGCATCCTATACCGGTGGTTATTATTTCAAGCCTTGCAGCACATACTACTGAAACAGGTATTAAAGCACTTGAAAGCGGGGCCGTTGAGATAATAACCAAACCACAGGTTGGCACGCGTGAATTTCTGGAAGAATCAAAAATACGTATTTGTGATGCAATAAAAGCAGCTGCTCAGGCAAAGATAAAACGAAGAACTCCGATTATTACGAATTTCCGGACAGAGCCAAGATTTACTGCTGACGCCATTCTTTCGGGAACGAAACCAGGCAGTATGATTAAAACAACGGAAAATATCATTGCAGTCGGAGCTTCAACCGGAGGTACCGATGCCTTGCTCAAATTCCTTCAGGAAATGCCTGTTGATGCTCCTGGCATTATTATCGTACAGCATATGCCTGAGCATTTTACACGATCTTTTGCAAACAGGCTTAATGATCTCTGCCATATTAATGTAAAGGAAGCCGAAAACGACGATGCTGTGATTCGTGGCAGAGCCCTCATAGCCAGGGGAAACCATCACCTGTTATTAAAAAGAAGCGGGGCCCGTTATTATGTTGAAACCGTTGAAGGTCCCCTGGTGAACCGTCACCGACCATCTGTTGATGTTTTGTTTCGTTCTACGGCAAAATATGCCGGACGAAATGCGATTGGCATAATAATGACAGGGATGGGTGACGATGGCGCAAAAGGATTGCTGGAAATGAAAGAGGCCGGAGCTTATACTATTGCCCAGGACGAGAAATCATGCATTGTTTTTGGCATGCCCAATGAAGCCATTAAGATCAACGCTGCCAGTGTTGTTTTACCATTGGATAAAATTGCATCCCACGTTTATCAATTTGAAAAAAGATTGAATTCAGGAATCGAATAGGCTGTTAATATCCATAATATTATCAATATTTTCATGACAATTATCAGAATATCAGTTTTTATGCAACGTGTTTTTAAGTTATGAAAATATTGATTACTTTTAGATTGTCACTGCTGAATGAAAATTCATACAGGTATGGATGCAAAAAGTCGTAAAGAAACTGTATCACAATATACTGTTTTAACTATTATTATACTCCTTGTTTTTCCGCTTGCCTCATTATTCACTGATTTAATGGTCAATGATTTTAGTTATAACGCAAAAGGTTTCTGTGCCCTGCTGAAAAACAACCCTGTTCATTGGATAGTATTTGCATCATTTGTTGTTTTATCTGTCGGAGCTTATTTTCTGATCAGGCATTTTGTCAATATATTGGCTCAAAAGCAAAGAATCATTGATAAAGAGCGTGAGCGGACCAAATCCGTCACTCAGTTTGCTCAGGATCTGATTCATGAAAATTTCACAACCTCTCTCACCCTGACAGAAGAAACCGATGACCTTGGCAAGTCATTAATAAATCTCAGAGACACCTTAAAATCCAATAAGGAAGATGAATCAAAAAGACGAAAGGAAGATGAATTGAGAAACTGGCTTGCAGAGGGCATGGCCAGTTTCAGCGAAATTCTGAGAAACAATATCCATGATGAAGAAAAACTGGCGTACAGCACCATAAAAGCATTAACCGAATATATTAATGCTATACAGGGTGGATTTTATTTGTTAAATGACACAGATGAGAACAACAGGTTTTTTGACCTTAAAGCCTTTTTTGCCTATGACCGCAAAAAATTTGCCGACCATCAGGTTCCCTGGGGTGACGGCCTTATAGGGACAGCAGCCAAAGAGCAAAAAACTGTGTACCTGACCCAGTTACCTTCTGATTATATAAAGGTAACATCGGGTCTTGGACAAACAAATCCTAAATGTCTTTTGATTGTTCCTATCCAACGCGAGAACGAGATTCATGGCGTTTTAGAACTTGCTTCCCTTAATCACTTTGAAAATCATCATGTTACTTTTGCTGAAAAGGTTGCAGAAAGTGTGGCATCAACACTTTCAGCTGTAAAAACCAACATCAGAACCGCCCGTTTGCTCGAAGAGTCAAAAGCCCAGGCGCAGGCGCTTTCAGCACAGGAAGAAGAAATGAGGCAAAACCTCGAAGAACTGCAAGCTACCCAGGAAGAAGCCACACGTCAGACAGAACAATTCATGAAGCTTGAAAATACTGTCAATCACACCCTTATTCGTGCCGAATACAGTATTGATGGCACTTTATTGTATGCAAACACCAAATTCCTCAGCAAACTTGAATATTCTTCGAATTCCCAGGTAGAAGGTAAAAATATTAATTTGTTTATTGCAGAAAAAGACCGGGAGTGGTTTGGCAAAATATGGGAAGACCTTGCAAAGGGAGGCCGGCATTTTGAAGGGTATATGAAGCATGTTACCAGAACAGGTAAAGATTTATGGACTATTGCCACTTATACATGCATCAGAAAAGATGAGAATGAAGTGGAAAAAATACTATTCCTCGCATTAGACACAACCGAGCAAAAGAAATTAAGCCTGAAAATGGAAGGCATTATTGATTCTGTTAACCGCTCTGGAATCAAACTCGAGCTTGATATCAACGGAAATATTATAGAGACCAATGATGTTTTTTTCAATACATTTAAGTACATAGAAAAGGACATTTATAATCTCACCATATTTGATATTCTTGACCCTATTGAAATTGAAGGTTTCAATAAAAAATGGGAAACCATTATCAAAGGAATAGGTTTTATGGGGCAGTTTAAATCAAAAACAAAAGACAATGTTGAGAAATGGATAAGAGGGGCTTTCAGCACAGTTTTTGATATGTACGGCGATGTGGAAAGAATTGTGTATATCGGTCAGGATGTAACCAATGAAAAGCAAATGGAAATCGAGTTGCGCAATCAGACAGATATACTGAAAAAACAGGAAAAAATGTTAAGGGAATCTGAAAAGGAATTAAGTCGTAAACTCCGGGAAGCCAGGTTGGAAATGCAACAACAATATAAAGAAATAGAACACATCAAAATCCGTAACGAAAGAACCCTGGAAGGAGCATTGGATGCCATCATCACAACCGCGCATGATAATAAGATAATATTTTTTAATCACGCTGCCGAAGAATTATGGGGTTATAAACGTGAGGAGACAATTAATCATGATGTTGGTATTCTTTTTTCACACAAAACAATTGAAGAAGATGATTTTCTGCTAAAATATACCGGTCCCGGAGACAAAAAAATAATAGGCGTAAGAAAAGAAATTAAAATTATGACTAAACAAAAAGAAGAGAAACCAGTTCTTATCCTGTTATCAAGGGCTCAGGTTGAAAATGAAGTAACCTATACAGCATTCATTCAAAATATTGAAGTCGAATTGTTTTAACAGAGTAAAGCGTTCATGTTGCTTGGTAATAAAAGAAAACATACTACACTCCGGAAAAATAAGTTGAAACAACTGGAAAAGGAGGTTGAAAAGCTAAAAGCTTTATTGATCGATTCAGGGGAAGACAATATAAGAGAATCATACTTTATCAGAAAAGCTTTAGAAATCAGTGAATTATTATACTGGTTTATATCAACACAGGATAATATTGTTACTGTATCAGAAAAGCTGCATGATATTTTTAACCTGCAAGTCAGCAATAAGTTAAACTATGAAGAATTCATCGGCTTTATACATCATGATGATAAGGCCATGTTTGAAAAAACGATCAAAGCCCTGGACCATGACAACCCGCCTGCTGAATTTGAATGTCGCATATTATCGGTTGCAAATGAAATCAAAGAAACTGGGAACTACTTATGCAAAGTAGCCAAAGTAAACGAACCTTTATCAAGTCAAACCTATATCATCGGTACTTTTATCAACAATGATACCGCAGAGAAAGCCAGGAGAGACCTGGCAAAAGCCATTGAAAGGGCTGATGAATCTGATCGATTGAAAAATACGATATTGGCCAACATTTCACGTGAAATCAGAACACCAATGAATGCTATAATTGGTTTTTCTGAATTGCTTAATATAGAAAAACCCGACGTTGAAAAACGGAAGGATTACGCCAGAACCATCCGGAATCAGGGCATTATGCTTTTAAAATTTATCGATGATATAGCGGAACTGACAAAATTTGAATCGGGTAAATTAATAATGACAAGGACCCAATGTAATCTGAATTCTTTGCTGAAAGAAATGGAAATAATTGCCCATCAGCAGAAAAGAGCACTAAAAAAAGAATCTCTTGACATAAAACTTGTCTTGCCTGATAAAACAGGATTAATAGTATACACAGATCCAGGAAGGGTACAACAGGTCATATCAAACCTGGTCCATAACGCAATCAAATTTACAGAAAAGGGATTTGTTGAATTTGGCTATAAACCTCTCTCGGATGAAAAAATAGAATTTTTTGTTAAAGATACCGGCATTGGTATATCAAAGGATAAGCAAAAGAATATATTCAACCGTTTTGCTGAAGAAGAGATTGTCACCCTGAAATATGAGGGGTCAGGTTTGGGATTGACATTATCAAAAAACCTTGTAAGGTTATTGGGAGGAAAAATATGGGTTGAATCAGAACCAGGTAAAGGAACTGCCTTTCGTTTCACCATTCCCTTTGAACAGGACAGCACGGCAGCTCATAATTTATCATCTGTTGAAGAAGAACAGCTTCCAAATTATAAATGGAAAGACAAAGTAATTCTTGTTGTTGAGGATGATGAAGTAAGTTTTAAGTTTCTGGAAGCCATGTTACAAGATTGTGATGCTCAGATTCTGCATGCAACAAATGGCTTTCAGGCTGTCGAACTGTGCAAGTCAATCAGTAAAATTGATCTCATTTTAATGGATATTAAAATGCCTGAGATGAATGGCTTTGAAGCCACACAGCAAATACGTCAGTTCAATAAGAAGATTCCGATCATAGCACAAACCGCTTACGTGCTGAATGTCGATCAGGATAAATGCATTGCTGTAGGCTGCAATGATTGTATCACAAAACCTATTGATATCAAAGAGTTTCTTGATAAGGTTAATAAATTTTTAAAGGAATAGAACGACGCCTATTGATCAACCTTAGAAAGCCAACCAATTACCTTTTCGGAATAAGGACTCTCACCGGGCATTAATACATCAACCAGCCGGCCATTCTCATCAATCAGGAATTTTTGAAAATTCCATTTTACTTCCTTATCCAATACACCATTTAAAGATTTTTTTGTTAACCATTGATATAAAGGATGCTGATCCTTTCCCTTAACTGAAATTTTGGCCATCATCGGAAAAGTTACGCCGTAATTGATGCGGCAGAAATTCTCAATCTCTTCGTCTGTACCTGGTTCCTGATTTAAAAAGTTATTGGCCGGAAATCCGATAATGATGAAATTGTTATTTCTGTATTCCTTGTAAAGCTTTTCAAGTTCCCCGTATTGTGGTGTAAATCCGCATTTGGATGCTGTATTGACAACCATGACTTTCTTACCCTTTAGGGATGAAAGATCAAAATCCTGATGATCTATTGTTTTTACGGTAAAATCATAAAAACCTGCAGTTTGCTGAGGCTGCCCATTTATAGAGCAGGCCGTTACAAACAAAAAAATGGCGAGAATATTTTTCATAATTTTAGCTGTAATAATGTTTCAGTGCATAATATTTCATTAATCTCTTTAACGATAATTAAACACATTTCCGTCAGGAATGTTCTGAATGCAGAATATTATCTTTTTCCTTCATTTCATTTTTCTGTGAAAATAATAATCCTTACTGTTAAAGGCTATTGAAACAATTAACGCTGCAAAAAAAATGACAACAGTTAACACATCAACCCTGTCTGAATCAACATCTGCGCAGAAAAACCTTTCAGTAATATATTCGATATATGAAGCCGGTAAATTGAGAAAACCCATTTTTTCAAGTACGGAAAAATGCCAGTCAGTGAATGGACAATATCCAAAACCATAAAAAATGCCAAGAAAAAACCATGAAGAACCGGTCAATAAAAGAGTAATCAGGTTAATTAAACGGGTCTTCCTGTATATCCATCCAAAAAGATTAAAAAATACAAGTGCTGTATGAAAGACGATAAAAAATAAATCCAGTAATTTTAACATGAATTATGTTTATGATTTAAATAAGCTGTTTAAAGTTATTTAACTTAAGTTGCTATTTATTAAAAAAATACTAAATAATTGATTCTTAATTCTTAAATCATATTAAGATTTTTATAACTGGCAACTTGAATTATTGATAAAAATGGTACATAAGAATATACTCATTCAAGGATTTGTCCAGGGCGTGGGCTTTCGTTATTCTGCAGTTAAGGCAGCTCATCAATTTGATATTAAGGGATTTGTAAAAAACATGCAAGACGGCAGTGTATATATTGAAGCCGAAGGATCAGAATCAAAAGTTGAAGAATTCATCATGTGGTGCCATAGCGGTCCGCCAATGGCACACATTCGTTCCGTATCAATACTGGACGGTCCACTGATGCAATTCCGTCATTTTAAGATTGCTTATTAACAATGGTCGGTTGATTGGTTTAAGAATTTTTAACAGAAAAATAATAATAAGTTACTTTTATACAGGTCTTATTGATTCACCCTCAAGCCAGCCTTTGTTGCCATCCGTCAGCCTGATCTCAAACCAGTTACCCATATGATCAATTAATATCACTTTAGTTCCTTCGTGCAAAACAAACATGTTATTACCATCCTTATCAGGCGAACTCTTTACTGTTACAGAAGGCTCAACAACAACAGCCGTATGATTATCGGTTATAAACTTTTTTCTTTTTACAGAACTCCAATAGGTTAAGAATGTAAAAAACAATAAAATAACCGCTGAATAGAAGCTTATTTTTTTTATGAACAGAGTGCCTGAAAAGAAATACAGGAGGAATAACAATATCATGAGAGCAAAAGCAATAAGACTAATTATGGCCCATGTGTTTGAAGGTAAAATATTTATAAAAAAACGAATCCATCGTTTTATAAAAAAATCAGGGATAACATCAATTTTGTCAAAAACTCTGACATTGGCTATGGCCAGATTTTGATTGATATCTTCATCGTAAGGAGCAAGCAGTTTTGCTTTTTCGTAATATAAAATGGCATAGCCCAGTTCACCCCTTTTGTAATATGCATTGCCCAGGTTGTAAAATACTTCAGGTGATTGAATTCCTTTTTCAATCAACAAATGATATGTATTAACAGCCTTGTCGAATTCATTCTGCTGATAGTATTTGTTTGCCAACACAAACAGGGAATCAATTTGTCCAAGGCAAGACAAACCTGGCATCACAATCATGATAAAAATCATCAGAAGTGAAATCAATACTTTGCTATAGTACTTTCTTTTCTTCATTATTTCAGCATATAAAAAAATACATATTGTACATAAATGAATTGCTTCAACCAAGCTCCTGTTGAAGTCTCACAATAAGTTTTACAGCCTTGTCAAGCAATTGTTCTTCATCCACCGTTTCTGATGATGGAGCATACCGGGCAAATTCACAATCATTGATTACCTCGAATAACCTGTTCATGGTTTCTTCTTCTATCTTACGGTCGGTTAATGCACTCCGGGCGCTATCCCCGGAAAGATCAGCTATGGGTATAGACAGTTTATCGCTCAGGTATAACCATATAGCCCCGAGTAACTCATCATAAAACCCTTTTTTGTTATCAGACTTTATCAAAAGGGCTGCCTTCTTAAGTCTCTTTCTTGCATATCGGTTAGCTTTTCTATTCCTGACCATGGCCAGATCCTGTGCTCTTTTGATATGGTTACGGCGCAAAAGCAAAAGCAAACTGCCCATCAAAATCAACAATACAAATAATAAATAATAAACTATATTATCAACAAGAAAAATCCCGCTGAAAGCTCGATATTTCATTTTCAGCCTGATGTATTGTATGTCACTTCTGAGCAGTTTCACATCTTCCTTTGCAATCCCTGAAATAATAGGCATCAAAGTATCTCCTTCTCCTTTCTCAACAGAAATAGTATGACTTCCGGAAGTCAGCGTTTTAAACTGTTTTGAATGAATATCAAAATATGAGAATGTGACAGGAGGAATGATAAACTCTCCGGGATAATGAGGAATTAAAAGGTATTCAAATGTTTTTATTCCGGACATCGGACTTTCAGCAATAGTCTTAATGACCGGATCATATTTCTCGATATCAGGTGGAAAATTAACCTGTGGCTCATCAACAATTTTGTAATTTCCTCTCCCTTTTATTATAACTTTATAATTAACAGCATCATTGGTTTTTACTTTGTTCTTGTCAACAGAAGTACTGATGATAAAATCACCCACAGCTCCGTTATAAGAATCAGGTTTGTTGGCTGGCAAAGCCCGGCTCTTAACCGCCACCCTGTTTGATTTTAGCTTAACCGGAATATCCCTTACGGAGGGTTCAAAAAACTCATCAAAGAAACTGTTTGATCTTCTCTTTACCTGTTGTCTGACAGAAACATCAAGATCAAAAGGTTCTATGATTAATTCTCCTGCTTTTTGAGGTATCAGCAATACTTTCTGCAAGATGCCTGTATAGTAAATATCACCATTCACATTTTCACGTTCAAGGTTTCTCAATGGAGGAATTTCTATTGCTTCAGTATAAAAACCCTTAAAATCAGGACCCTTGTATCGTTGATCAATGCCGGAGATTTGAAGCTTTGTATAAAGTTTCACAGTTGCTACTATCTGCTCACCTATGTACGCAACATTCTTATTTAGTATAAGCCTTACATATACATCATCAGAAGAGGTTTCTGAACTTTTTGCTTCAGCCTGATCCGGCTGACCGGATGATGATGAACCAGGGGCATTGCTGCCAACCACTTCAATTGTCAATGCATTTGATTGAACCTGTTTGTTTTTTAGTTGCGCCGACGCAGGAGCAATGTTATATTTGCCTTCTTTGACAGCTCTGAAATAATAAGTATAACTGTAAGTGGTTTTTGTATAAGTTCGTCCGGGCGATGATTCAATCTGGGTGCTTTGACCCATACTCGGGCCACCGAGAAACTGAAAATCGCTGAATTCAGGTAAGGTAATATCTGATATCTTCTGAGTCGACTCATATGTAACGGCAAATTGCTCCCCCACCCTAAGCACATTTGGCTCAGCCACAGCAGTGAATTGTACTTCCTGTGCAGATAACAATACACTTTGCGCTACTGACAAACACATTGTCAATAAAACAAACCTCATGACCGGCACCAGAAGTTTCAATTGATTGTTCATAATCGTTTATTTTGTTACCAGTCTTTTTCAACCGGTACTTTCCTGATCTGTGATTGTTTTTCCTTTACTTTTTGCAATACCTTTTTTTCATCGTTTTCCAGCGCCTGTAATAATCTTTCAGCATCTTCCCTGGATATTTGCCCTTGTTGCTGTTGCTGTTGCTGTTCATTTTCTTCCTGCTGATTCTGCTGGTTCTGTTGATTTTGTTGATCCTGTTGATTATTCTGGTCCTGCTGATTTTGCTGATTTTGCTGGTTTTGTTGGTTTTGTTGGTTTTGTTGGCTCTTCATCCTCAGGGCAAGTTGCAGATTATGTCTTGCATCATCATCCTCCGGATTATGACGCAAGGCATTTTTATATGCTTCAATACTCTCATTCAGCTTATTGGTTTTGAACAAAGAGTTCCCAAGATTATAATAATACTTTGACAGTTCCTGATCATTATTTTCCTGCTCAGACAGATTTAAATATTTTGTTGCTGCTGATTCATATTTTTCCTGCCTATATAAGGCATTAGACAAATTGTATTGAGCCTTTACAGAATTTGCGTTTTTCACCAAGGCCTTCCTGTATTGAATTTCAGCTTCATTAAACCTTTCATCCTTATATTCATTATTGCCTTTCCTGATATACTTATGTTCAGACTGCGCACAGACATTCCCGGTAATAATAAAGGACAATATCAAAAGAGTAACCTTCATGATTTTACATTTTTAAATAAAGATATATGTTTGAGCCATTTGTTTTTTCTTTCAAGAATTATAAGGTCAAATACCAATAAGGCAAAAACAATCCATATTAGAGCAGGAAACTGTTCTTCATATTCAGCATATACTTTCGATTCCATTTCAGTCTTCTCAAGCTTGTTCAGCACAGAATACAGATCATTCAATCCAATATGGCCTGATGTTGCCCTGAAATACTGACCATTTCCTGCCTGCGCAATTTCCATAAGCATGGCTTCGTTCAGTTTTGTCGTAACAATATTTCCATTCCTGTCGCGACGGTATTCCCTGATATAGGAACTCCCGGCATCAGGAATTGGAGCTCCTTCCGGCAGACCTATTCCTATCGTATAGACATAAATCCCTTTTTCGGCAGCTTTAAGGGCTTGTTCAACTGCATTCCCCTCATGATTTTCACCGTCACTGATGATGATGATGGCTTTGCTGATTTCTTCCTGTGAACTGAATGATTTCATCGCAAGCTCAATTGATGAACCGATTGCTGTTCCCTGTCGTGAAACCATAGAAGTGTTCACACCGGAAAGAAACATCTTGGCCGAAATATAGTCTCCGGTAATGGGTATCTGCATATAAGCATCACCTGCAAAAACGATTAAGCCAAGCCGATCATTTTCAAGTTTGTCGATAAGTCTGGCAATAGACTGCTTAGCCCGTTCAAGACGATTTGGTTCAATATCTCTTGCCATCATGCTGTTAGAGACGTCAAGGGCAATCATAATTTCGATGCCTTTTCTTTTTATTTCCTTTATTTTAGATCCGAACTGAGGTCCGGCAATGGCCAAAATCAGCAATCCGAAACTAAAAAGAAGCAAGACAAACTTTAAATGGCTCCGGACTATTGAAGCATCCGGCATTAATTCCTTCAGAAGAACAGGATCTCCAAACCTGTTCAAAGACTTTTTCTTTGCCCAGACAAATCCGGCATATACAATAATCATAATTGGCAAAATAGCCAACAACCACAATAATTCCTGATGTGCAAACCTGAAAATTGCTTTTTCCATTATCATTCAGTTTCTATGGAATACCTCTGAAAACAGTATAACGCAACAGCATCTCAATGAACAAAAGCAATAAAGCAATGCCTGCGTAAAGCCTGTATTCTTCCTGTTTTCGACTATATTCCTTCACGTCAATTTTTGATTTTTCAAGTTGATCTATCTTCGCATAAATCTGTCTTAATTTCTCATTGTTGGTTGCCCTGAAATAATTACCGCTTGTCATATCGGCAATTTCCTGTAATACGGGTTCATCAATTTCAACCGGGACTTTCTGAATGACTGTCCGGCCGAAAACATCCTGAAACGGATATGGGGCCATACCTTTCATTCCTACGCCAATAGTATATACCCTGATCCCGAAAGTTTTTGCAATCTCTGCTGCTGTGATGGGATCAATTGATCCGGTATTGTTCATTCCATCAGTAAGCAGGATAACAACCTTACTGATGGCTTCACTGTTCTTTAACCTTGTGACGGCATTTGAAAGGCCCAATCCAATGGCAGTGCCATCTTCAATAATACCACTCTTAATATCTTTAAACAGGTTGATAAGTGTTGCGTGATCATTTGTTAACGGACATTGTGTGAAGCTCTCCGCGCTAAAAACGACCAGTCCGATTCTGTCATTAGGCCTTCCTGAGATAAACTCAACAGCAACATCTTTTGCAGCTTCCAACCTGTCCGGTGTAAAATCCCTGGCCAGCATACTGCCCGAAATATCGATAGCCAATATGATATCAATGCCTTCTGTGGTTGTTTTCTCGTGAAAATCTGTTGATTGCGGACGTGCTAAAACGATAATAATAAAAGCAATTGCAGCCATCCGGAAAATGAAAGGCAAATGTCTCAGTTTTACCCTTGTGGTTTTGGACACAGGTTTTATCGCACTGGCAGATGAAATCTGTAAATCAGCCTGAAGATGTCTGTAGCTAAAAATATACCAGATTACCAGAAGGATAATCCCGGTTAACAGGTAGAGATAATGCGGATGTGCAAATTCAATGGCTGTCATAATTTAAATCACGTCAGTTACTGTTTCATGGTATTGATCCTGCGAAAGTTCACCTGCTTCTTCTTTCTGCTGATGACGGGTATTGTTAACAAACCCAACTGCATTTTCCAACTGGTTCATATTCTCACCCGGTTCCGGATCAGCTTTGGCAAACTTAACGAGATCAGACAACTCCAGCATATTCTTTAATAGGGTATAATTAGAGCCTGTTCCCAGAATATCATGAACTGCCAGAAGTATTTCAAACGAAGTCTGTTCTAAAGCCATAATACCATATCTCCCTTCAAGGTATGTTCTTATAATTTCTGTCAAGCGAGAATAATATTCCTTAGTCTTTCCCTGTTGCCATAATTTTTCATTTTTAAGTTTTTCCAGCTCATTCAGAGCGATCACATCGGGAGGGTCAACCGGTCTGACTCTGGCAATGATAGGCTCATTCAGCTTTCTCTTTTTATAATAATAAATTGCAAACCAAACAATGAGAATAAGACCTAAAGCAATCAGTACAAAAGGATAGATCTCTCTGAAACTCAATGATACTTTGTCAATTCCTTTAATATCCCTTATGGCGTATGTTGTGTCAACAGGAAATGAACGCACCTCAAGATAATTGGCTGCAGACCTGATAGTATCAACAAACCTTTCAGATTTATATACAAAAGGCACAGGAGGTATGTAGAACAATCCTGTATCAAAAACGGTCAGTGTAAGCTGTTGCTTTAATATGATTATATTCCTGCCCGCACGTGATGAATCGAGTTTGCTTTTACGACGGATTTCAACAGCTTCATAGAGTGTATCATTAAAAACCGGGAATTCAACAATTGCTTCTGCAGGTTTTTCCACAGAGAGATGCATGTTCACGTGACCTCCCAGTTCAATCGTGTTGGTATCAAGTGTAGCATGCACACGAATCAACTGTGCCACGACAGTATCAACATCGAACAATATTATAAAACCGATGATGAGTATAATGCTCTTCATGATCCTGAGATCCTTTTTCATGCATATGTCAGTTTAATCCCGGTGCTTAAAGAGTGAGATAAGTGGTTTAACATAATCATGATCAGTTGCTATCATTGCATAGTCAACACCTGTTTTTTTAAACATTTCATTCATCTCCTCCCGCTTTTGTTTCCAGGCATTGCGATATGATTCCCTTACAAACCTGCTGGAACTGTCAACCCAATGCTCCTCTCCTGTTTCAACATCCCTGACTTTAATAAGGCCAACAGCTGGCATATCAGTCTCCCGCTGGTCATAAACCCAAATACCGATAAGATCATGTTTTTTCTTTGCAATTCTTACAGATTCTTCGAAATCATTTCCCAAAAAATCCGAAATAAGAAAGGCGATACTTCTTCTTTTTATGGCGTTGGTCAGATATCGTAAAGGTTCAGTAAGATTTGTTTTGTTACTGACAGGCTGAAAGTCTATCAATTCCCTTATTATTCGCAATATATGTGATCTGCCTTTCTTTGGCGGGATAAATTTTTCAACTCTATCACTGAACAAAATCACGCCCACCTTATCATTATTTTGTATTGCGGAAAAAGCAAGCACGGCAGCAATCTCCGTGATCATACTCTTTTTCATCTGATGAAGGGTGCCGAAATCTCTTGATCCGCTCACATCCACTATAAGCATTACGGTAAGTTCCCTTTCTTCTTCATATATCTTGCTGTAAGGATGGTTAAACCTGGCGGTAACATTCCAGTCGACATTGCGAATATCATCTCCATACTGATATTCACGCACTTCACTGAAAGTCATTCCTTTTCCCTTGAAAGCAGAATGATATTGTCCTGCAAAAACATGCTGCGTTAAACCTCTGGTTTTTATTTCAATCTTTCTTACTCTCTTAAGCAATGCTGAAGCTTCCACCTTATGTCCCCCGTTTTTACTTTTTACGAATATTGACGGTGAAAAACCAATCACCCTCTTCAAGCTTTACTTCATATTGTTGACCTTTATCAAAATAATACCACGTTAATTTGCTTTTCTTTTTATATTTTCTATCCAGTTCATTGATGACCTCATTCAAATTAGCATAGTCAGACATCCATCTGACATAAGTGCATATATTTTTATCAGAAAGAAAATACAATATGGTTTGTTCAGATATTTTATCAACAAATTTAAGATAGTTATAGGAGCGATTTACGGCATTCCTGTCCAGCTTGAATTGAGGCTGGTCTTTCTTCATAGTAAGAATGATATCATCTTTATGCATACCGATATAATTCTGTGTGAATGCCTGTGAAGCCAATATGAGCAATATGTTAAGCAGTATGGTTCGCATGACCTTGTATTATGGAACTTCAATATTGTTCAATATTTCTGTAATGATATCCTCGGCGGTAACATTTTCCGCTTCTGCTTCATAAGTAAGGCCAATGCGATGCCTCATGACATCATGACAAACGGCTCTCACATCCTCAGGAATAACATAACCTCTTCGCCTGATAAATGCAAATGCTTTTGCTGCTTTTGCCAGGTTAATGCTGGCGCGAGGTGAACCACCGTAGCTGATAAGACTGGAAAACTGTTCAAGTTTATATTGAGCCGGAAACCTGGTGGCAAAAACAATATCAAGTATATATTGTTCGATCTTTTCATCCATATATACTTCCTTAACAACATTCCTGGCCTTTTTTATGTCTTCAGGTTTAACAATCATTTTTGCCTTCGGAAAATTCATATTCAGATTCTCACGAACAATTAATTTCTCTTCATCAATAGTCGGATATGTAATAACAACCTTCAGCATAAAACGATCAACCTGTGCTTCAGGCAAAGGATAAGTGCCTTCCTGTTCAATCGGGTTTTGCGTAGCCAATACCATAAAAGGTTCAGGAAGTTCAAAGGAATGAGAGCCAATTGTGACCTGCTTTTCCTGCATAGCTTCCAGAAGGGCACTTTGTACTTTGGCAGGTGAACGATTGATTTCATCAGCGAGTATAAGGTTTGCAAACAACGGACCTTTTCTGACAACAAATTCTTCTTTTTTCTGACTGTATATCATGGTACCGATCAGATCTGCGGGAAGCAGGTCGGGGGTGAATTGAATACGTGCAAATCCGGCTTCTACAGTATCTGCCAATGTTTTAACAGCCAGTGTTTTAGCCAGACCTGGAACCCCCTCAAGCAAAACGTGGCCATCTGATAACAAAGCCACCAAAAGGCTGTCGATCAGATGTTTTTGTCCGACAATGACTTTTCTGATTTCATTATTGATCATGTCAACAAATGCACTTTCTCTTTCAATTTTCTCATTCAGTTCACGAATCTGAAAAGCTATTTCTCCCATAATATTTTATTTTATATGAAAAAGTTTCACTTTATAACACTTAAAATGACAACAACAATATTTATACCATACCGGTTTTATTATTCGAATGCAAATATGTGAACTATTTGAAAATCTCCCTTTTGTATTCTGTTAAAAATTGTTAAACCAGGAGTAATGAAAATAATTGTTGCTAAAGTTGCCAAAGTATTGCAATTTTAGCTCATTATCTTTTCCCTGTTAAGATGAAGAAACGGTATTTTATTGAACTTTCTTTTAGAGGGACTGATTTTCATGGCTGGCAGAAACAGCCTAATGCCCATACCATACAAGCTGAAGTTGACAATGCTCTGTCCACTGTCTTGAAAGAAAAAGTTGCAACTGTCGGGGCAGGCCGGACTGATGCCGGAGTTCATGCACTTTCATATACAGCCCACATTGATAGTAATGCTTATGATCCTTCTTTAAAGTCACGTTTCATTTACAGTGTTAACAGTATTTTACCTTTGGATATCGCATTAACTGATCTGTATCCGGTTTCATCCGAAGCCCATGCCCGTTTCAGTGCGCTTTCCAGGACCTATGAGTACAGAATAAACCTTAACAAGAATCCTTTTGAAACCGAATTTTCATGGTATTGTCCCTATCGTCTTGATGTAGACCTCATGAATAAAGCATCGGCATTATTGCTGAAGGCTGAAAATTTCAAAAGCTTCTGCAAACACCATTCACAGGTTAAAACAACAATATGCAAAATTTCACTGGCACACTGGTCATCGGATAAAAACACGATTGTATTTACAATTGAAGCTGACCGCTTTCTGAGAAACATGGTCAGGGCCATTGTGGGCACATTAATAGAAGTTGGCAGGGGAAGATTTTCACTGGATCAGTTTAATCATATTGTTCTGGCAGGAGACCGGAAAGCAGCAGGCTTGTCAGCACCTGCAAAGGGATTGTTTTTAACCAAAATAACTTACCCGGACAAACTTAAAATGATATGACATTATAACATTTCAGATGAATCCTCGTATATTAGTAAGTTAAAACAATTCATAGGCCTATTATGAAAAAATTGTTATTACTGTTTTTTATATTGACAATGAAAGCCGGTGTATCATATTCTCAAATGGGAATTCCCAAGGCACAGGCCATGTTCATATTCAATTTTTCAAGACTTATTGAATGGCCTGCTTCATACAGAAACGGCCCGTTCATTATTGGTGTTCTTGGTACATCTGCTGTTGCAGACGAACTTGATCTTTATACCAAAGGCAAAAAAGTAGGCACCCAGGTTATTCAGGTGGCCAGGTTCAAAACACCTGCGGAAATAAGTTCATGCCATATCCTTTTCGTGCCCTTTGCCCGTTCCAAACAATTGGCCGAGATATCTTCCGCCCTCCAGGGGAAAAGCACTCTGATTATTACCGAAAAAAACGGGGCTTTAAATGATGGATCGGCCATCAATTTTGTCATCCTGGAAAACAAGCTTAAATTCGAACTCAAAGCTGAAAATGCCAGTAAACTTGGCATTAAATTAAGTTCAAAGCTTGAAGAAATGGCATTATCCGGGGCATGAAACATCCCTGATCCAGCCAACCCACCTTCCATTTAACATCTGATCCTTCAGTTTTATCTACTGAAATCTCCATTTCATCATTTTTTCCTCTGCCTGTATCGAATTGGTTCAACATTTGAATCATTAAAACGTATACATAATAAACAATTGGACAAAGCACCTCATTATGAAAAAGATATTAGTATTTCTGGCATTCTTGTACCTCACCTTTCCTGTGCAGGCCCAAACCGAAATACCCAAAGCGCAGGCAATGTTTATATACAATTTCTCAAGACTTATTGAATGGCCTGTATCATACAGATCGGGGCCTTTTGTAATAGGCATACTGGGGAGTTCCAGTGTAGCTGACGCATTGGAGGTATATGCAGCAGGGAAAAAAGTTGGAACACAGGACATCAATATAATAAGATACAAAACTTATGAGGAGTTGAACACCTGTCACATATTGTTTATTCCATTCTCCCGCACAAAGCAACTGGCAGAAATACAACAAGCAGTTCAGGGCAAAAATGTGCTTTTGATAACAGAAAAAAACGGGGCATTAAACGCCGGAGCAGGTATTAATTTTGTGCTGATGTCAAACAAGATAAGATTTGAAATGCAACCTGAGAATATCACCAAATACGGATTAAAATACAGCTCAAAGTTGCAGGAAATGGCCAAATCCGGCTCCTAAAACAGACAATTCCCTGACTTATTGTTTCGCTGACACAATTATGAGTTCCAGATTTCCCAAGCTTTCTCTGCCTGGAGGTGCAACATCTTCAACCCGTTAATTGTTCGCGCTCCCATTTCCTTTCCTTTTTTGAGGAAAACCGTTTCCAACGGATTATATATCAGGTCGTACAAAAGGTGTTTTTCTGTTATGAATTCATATGGAATATCCGGGCACATTTCTTCATCAGGATACATCCCAACAGGAGATGTATTAACCACAAGCGGAAAATTATACAAAACAGGACCGCACAATTCTTCATAAGAGATATGATCTCCGCTCCTTGGATGACGGGAAACAAAAAGACAAGATATGCCCATGTTCTTCAACACATATGAAACTGCCTTAGAAGCTCCTCCTGTCCCTATTATTAAAGCATTTTTTACCTTCTTTCCAACCAATGGTTTCAGGGATGCATAAAAACCATAGGCATCAGTATTATATCCTTTTAGGATAGTTTTATCTTTTTCACGGATTATTTTAATAGTATTTACCGCACCAATGGCACTGGCATTTTCATCAAGTTTGTTGAGAAAGGAAAGTATTTTTTCCTTATGCGGAATGGTAACATTTAATCCTTCCAACTCAGAATGATCTGCAATCAGCAGAGGTAATTCGTCAGGCGACTGCATGGGAAAATTCTCATACCGACAATCATTCAGTTTCTCCTGCACAAATTTTTCTGAAAAGTACTTCTTTGAAAAGGAATGTGATAACGGATACCCTATGAGGCCAAATAATCTCATGCCAGGTTTAAAACTTTAAAGTGCCTTATATTTGTCGGAATCAGGCCTGTAGTTTTTAAGCTCATCCGGAAGAAAATCAAAGAATGTATCTCCGCGCAAGCCTAACCTCAAGCATTCAAGAGGAATAATATCAACAGGTGCAATGTTGCCCAGGTTAACAGCTGCACCAAGGAGTTTGATGAACCATACCTGTTGCTTTCCTGTTGGAGCTTCCCAAAGTATTTTTTCAGAATCTATCTGACCGGTAATATGTGAAATAAGTTCTTCATTGGCTGATCCATCTTTATGGTAAATCCCAACAGTCCCGCTTTCACGTGCCTCAGCAATTACTTTCCATGATCCTTCTGCGAGCTCTGTTTTCATCATGGCAATCCATATTTCATCCGGAATTTCAACGCCCTTTTGCTTTGAACCCACCTCTGAAAGAACTGTGACATATCTCGACAATTTCCTGATGTAATCGAGTTTTTGTTCATGTGGCATGTACATAGAACCATCTGATATTTCTGCAGTATCCAGTTTTAATTTTTCCAGCAGTTTTAAATATTCATCGAACATTCCCCTTATGGCAAAAACTTCAAAAAGAGTACCACCTAAATATACTTTTATTTTGGCTTCCTGATACAATCTGATTTTGGTTTCAATCAGGTCTGTGGTAACAATGGCTGTGCCAAATCCAAGTTTTACGATATCGGCATATTTGCCTGCTGTTTCAATAAAGTTCTCAACTTCACGGATGCTCAATCCCTTATCCATCATCATGGTTATGCCGTTTTTCCTTGGCTTTTCCGGGCGATCAGGCATATAAGGCAATTTAATTTCCATACAGATAAGCTTTTAATTTAAAAAATATTATATAAGAACAAAAATAACAATTTTTCCGGTCTCCTTTACCGGTAGCTTATTCATAACCTTTTCAGGTTAACCTCCATTCATCAGGGTGTGACAGCCTGATATGCAATATCCAGTGCACTTTTATTCTCGTCAAATAATGTCGTCAGTTCAACAACCAGCTTATTATCCTGACCAAGTTCCCTGGTTATAATGTTCAGGTGTATCTCCAATTCTGCAAGAATTGATAATCCTGTCCGATAGTTTTTATTAACCTGATCATTATTTTTAATGTTTAGTTTTGTTTCTAAAATTCCAGCCAGTGCATCATTAAACAGGATTAACTCTTTTGCAGCAGCAACGCCATAACGTGAAACAAGAACTTTCCATAAAGAAAAATCCATATCATAGGCCTCCATGTTCCAATAAAAGTCGAGAGCTGTGAGCATCTTAATTTCTTCAATCTCAGAATGAACGCTTTGATTGATCATCACGCGGTCATGCCTTATCATATTCAGATAATAATGCAATTCAGCATTGCTGTATGGCTCAAATATATTGTAAAGTCTGAGCTTACGGGGATAGTAAGGTTCAGATCCTCCGTAATATACTTTCCCTGAAGCTGTCAGAAAAGAATTATCCATCAACACTGGTGTATTATTCAGTAATTTCTTGTATCTGAAGATGTCTGCAGCATCGGTCTTCACTGTATAAAATGAGCTTCCTGACCAAAGGAATGAAGTATTTTCATCCAGGTCATTCATCATAGCAGCCATATAGACATCGGCATAACCCAAAGAAAAATCCACAAGTTCATTATTATACCAGGGTAGACAATACTCCATAATTCCTGCCGGATAATGATTCTGCATATATTGCTGTAATCTCCGTATTAAATGTATCTCATCTCTGAAGTTCTCCGCAAATTCAAGAACATCCGATAAATTGTACTCAAGAGTAGAATCCTCAGGGCATATAAAAGATGGGGCAATAGCCATTCCCAATGCATATGAATGCTGTCCGGCATTGATCAGTCTCTTAATCAAAGCTTCGTTCATCCTGTCTTCATGGAGGATTGTCTCATGCAACATTTTTTCAGCTGAATGTCTCATGGGAAAACTATCGGTGAAAACAGGTGCTACCCATTGCATGAACCGAAACATATTCGAATGTCCCCATACATTATCCAAATGCTCCAGTGAATTCATATAAAAATGCAATGGCATATTCAGATTGACACCAATATAGGCCCCGTTAAGTTTATAAGGTAGAAGTTTCTGAATGGTTTTCAGATTGTTATCAAGTTCGGACTGATTCTGCCAGGCATTAACAGTGAAAAAGCGCTGCCGGATATCGGGATAGTCAATAATCCTGGCATTATAAAGAACGGGGCACTGGTTATCAAATAACTGAAGGACAGTTGCAGCAGCATAATAGTCACCGGTTTCATTGTTTCCGGCTAGAAATAACACATTTGGGATATCATTGCTGGTATAAACAAAATAGCCCTGATCATGATCAACAATACTTTTTATCGGTAATATGTCCTTGTATTTTTTATACAACAAAGTCTTTCCGACACTAAAAATAATTTTAGATTGCTTAAGCTCATCATCACTTATAGAGGATTGCACAGTAATATTTTCAGTAATCTTGCTGTCAGCACCTGCGATTTTCAGTAAATGTATTATTCTCTCTTTTAATAAGGAAGCCGCCATTTGCAATGATTTATCATGATGAACCGGGACAATTATCTTTGGAAGGGTTTCCACACCCTGTTCCTTTTTATATAAAACCACAGATTCCATTTTAGTGATCTCTCTGGGTGTTGGAATAATCAAATCGTGCTTGGTAAGAGAGGAATCTATAATTTCCCGGAACCGTTCAAGGGGGGTGAAATTGGCATTGGTATAGTGAAAATCGATATCATCGATCCACATTGTACCGGTTCCTTTTAATCCTATGTACAACCTGACATATCGGGAATCATCAGGAATATCGCCTTCGCTGAAGGGGAAATTATGTGATTTGCCAATGATTCTGCCCCACTCAAATGTTTTAATATGATCATAATTTGCAAAAGAAAGTGATTTAAAAGCGTTATCAATCTTTTGATCTTTATAAGGCATGAGGTAACGAGAGTCAATCTGTATCTTGCTCTTATCGTAAAAAATCAGTTTTATATCAATAGCATCATACATCCTGGTACCCAACCTTACACTGTATGGTCTGACATCTGACAAGCGGGTATAGAATGAAAAAGAATAATTGCCCGGAATAACCCTGATAAAATTGCTCATAATGCCATCTCCTTTTTCAACAAATTCATCAGTGGAAGTCCGGGTAATCTTAACAGCCCGTTGCCCTGAGAATATCTCACTGGCAGACAGGGTTGTGTCAGTAATCAGATCAATCCATTGAACATTATTACCGACTTTGTGCCAGCCGTCGACAGAGAATGATTTTCGCAGGGAATCGACAACCAGCCATTTACCTGTTTCAAAAGATGGATTATAAATAAGATTTTCTTTTTCAGCCTTTTGCTGACGAATCCAATAAGGGATGGCCAAAGGATCGTGGCTTGACCAGGCGGGGGAACGATATTCACTGCTTCCAGGCTGGCAGGAATAGCATAATAAGCCCGCAATGATTAAATGTAATATTATTTTCAGTCTAATATCTTTCATTCTGTTATATCTGAACATATGAATACAGAGCACTCATAAGAGTAAACTCGTAAACCACAAGGATATCTCTTAAGGGTATATTGTTCTTTTTGCCGAAAGCATTGTGTTTTTTAATAAAGCGATTACTGTTAGCAAGCCCACACCGCCAGGGACCGGCGTGATGTAACTGCATTTAGGGGCCACTTCATCAAATTTAACGTCGCCGATCAATTTCCAGCCTGATTTGGTCACTGACGATTTTATTCTGGTTATACCGACATCAATAACCACAGCACCCTCTTTTACCATATCGGCCTTAATAAATTCCGCTTGCCCCAGGGCTGCAATTAATATATCAGCCTGACTTACAATCTCTTTAAGATTTAAAGTTTTACTATGACACAAGGTAACGGTAGCATCTCCCGGATACCCTTTGCGGGAAAGCAATATGCTTACCGGCTTACCAACAATATTACTTCTGCCAACCACAACACATGATTTCCCTTCCGTCGGTATATTATACCTTTTAATCATTTCCAGTATCCCTGCCGGCGTGGCTGAAATATAAGAAGGCATGCCAATAACCATACGGCCAAGGTTAACAGGATGAAAACCATCAACGTCTTTTCTATAGTCAATGGCTTCAATAACATTTCGTTCTGAAATATGAGGAGGCAGAGGCAGTTGAACAATCAGCCCGTCGATATCATCATCCATGTTGAGTTCAACAATTTTTGCGAGTAACTCATTTTCCGGAATATCAACTTCAAAACGCACGAGTGTTGATTTAAAACCAACTTCATGACAAGCTTTGACTTTTCCTGAAACATAGGTCTCACTTGCACCATCATGACCTACAAGAATGGTAGCAAGATGAGGCGTTTTGCCCCCTGATGCCTTAAACTGAATGACCTCAGAAGCTATTTCAGTTTTCATTTCAGAGGCCATTTTTTTCCCGTCAAGCAGTTGCATACTCAGTAGTTTTGGGTTATAATCAATTCAAGTCAATGCAGGCATGAGCTGAATCGGTCAGGATTACCCTCTGAATTGACGCATACTGGACATAGCGCGCATCATATTCTTTCCTCCCGACATCATCTTCATCATTTTCCGGGTTTCATCATATTGTTTGATGAGCCTGTTAACATCCTGAACAGAAGTCCCGCTTCCATCAGCAATACGTTTTCTGCGTGAGCCGTTAAGTATCTCCGGGGCTGATCTTTCCAGAGGAGTCATTGAATAAATAATAGCTTCAATACCCTTGAAGGCATCATCATCGAGATCCATATTCTTTATAGCTTTGCCTACTCCCGGTATCATAGATGCCAGATCTTTAACATTGCCCATCTTTTTTATCTGCTGTATCTGATTCAGAAAATCATCAAGGCCAAATTGATTTTTTGCAATTTTTTTCTGCAGCTTTCTGGCTTCATCTATATCAAATTGTTCCTGCGCCTTTTCAACCAGTGTAACAATATCACCCATGCCCAGTATTCTGTCGGCCATACGTGCAGGGTAAAAGACTTCTATGGAATCAGGTTTCTCACCCGCGCTAATAAATTTTATTGGTTTATCAACAACCGAGCGAATGGAGAGAGCTGCCCCACCCCGTGTATCGCCATCGAGCTTAGTCAGTACCACACCATCAAATCCAAGTCTCTCATTAAATTCCCTGGCTGTATTAACAGCATCCTGTCCGGTCATTGAATCTACCACAAAAAGCACCTCCTGCGGACTAATGGCTTTCTTTACGGCGGTAATCTCTTTCATCATCTCCTCATCAATAGCAAGACGTCCGGCAGTGTCGACAATAACCAGATCATGGCCAAGCCTTTTTGCCTCTTTAATTCCAGTCTGTGCAATTTTTATTGGATTTTGATTCCCTTCCTCTGTATAAACAGGTACATTAATCTGTTGCCCCAGAATTTTTAATTGTTCAATAGCTGCGGGTCGGTATACATCGCCTGCAATAAGTATAGGACTCTTTCCTTTCCTGGAACGCAGGTATGAAGCCAGCTTAGCTGCAAAAGTTGTTTTTCCCGAACCCTGTAATCCTGCAATTAATACTATAGAAGGACTGCCTTTGAGGGTAATATCCACATTGGTACTGCCCATAAGTTTAACCAGTTCATCATGGACGATTTTGACCATCATTTGACCTGGTTTAACCGACACCAGTATTTTTTCACCCAGTGCCTTCTGCTTCACTGTATCAGTGAAGTTCTTTGCAATTTTATAATTCACATCAGCATCCAGTAAAGCACGACGGACCTCTTTCAGTGTCTCAGCCACATTTATTTCTGTGATCCTGCCCTGCCCCCTGAGTATCCTAAATGACTGTTCCAGTCTTTCTGACAAGCTTTCAAACATGCTGCTTTATTTTATGTTTACAAATTTAATCATTTACGCATCCGATATCCAATTTTTTACATCCTGTCGGGAACCTGGATACCCAGCAGTCCCATTCCACTGTTTATCACTTTAGCGGTCAGATCAGAGAGCATTAAGCGCATTGCTCTTACCTCGGGATCAGGTTCTTTTAGAATAGAAAAATCATGATAGAATTGATTGTATTCTTTTGCCAGATCATAAATAAAATTAGCAATCAATGAAGGATTATAGGTTTCCGCTGAATTGATTATAATCTCCGGGAAATCATGTGTAATCTTCATTATGTTTTTTTCTTTTTCATTGAGTGCAATGGTGAGTATTGCCTGTTCAGGCAATTTGATATTATTTTCCTCAGCTTTACGGAATACAGATTTTATACGGGCATGGGTATATTGAATAAAAGGGCCGGTATTACCGTCAAAGTCTATGGACTCCCTGGGGTTAAAAGTCATATTTTTAACAGGATCCACTTTCAGTATATAATATTTCAATGCCCCAAGACCGATCATTGTGAATGTATCTTCTTTCTCTTCAGGCGACAGTTTCTCGAGTTTACCCAAATCGTAAGACATTTCGCGGGCTGTTTTTATCATTTCATCCATGAGGTCATCGGCATCAACCACGGTTCCTTCCCGCGATTTCATTTTTCCTTCAGGTAATTCTACCATACCGTAAGATAAATGGTAAAGTGTCTTTGCCCAGGAAAATCCAAGCTTGTCAAGTACCAGCCGAAGTACTTTAAAGTGATAATTCTGCTCGTTGCCTACAACATATACCATACGGTCCGGATGGAAATCATTCTTTCTTTCCTGTGCTGTTCCAATATCCTGTGTAATATAAACCGATGTACCATCAGCACGCAAAAGCACTTTTTCATCAAGACCTTCAGTTTTGAGATCGACCCATACCGAGCCGTCTTTATGCCTGTAAAACAATCCATTCTTAAGTCCCTCTAAAACTGTATCCCGTCCGACAAGGTACGTGTCAGATTCGTAATAAATTTTATCGAAACCAATGCCAAGCCGCCGATAGGTTTCCTCAAAACCTTCGTAAACCCAGTCATTCATAGTTTTCCACAAAGCATAAACCTCAGCATCTCCTGATTCCCATTTGCGTAACATTTCCTGCACCTCAAGCATTAACGGAGCTGTCTTTTCTGCTTCATCACGTGATTTTCCCTGACTGATCAAATCGGCTACCTGAAGTTTACATTGCTGATCAAACATAACATAATAGTCACCAACAAGGTGATCCCCCTTTTTCCCTGCCGATTCAGGCGTTTCACCATTGCCCCATTTTTGCCAGGCCAGCATTGATTTACAGATATGTATGCCACGATCATTCACCAGATTTGTACGAACAACCTTTTTCCCGGCTGCTTTAATAATGTTACAGACAGAGTTTCCAAGCAGATTATTTCTTATGTGTCCCAGATGCAAAGGTTTGTTGGTATTGGGCGAAGAAAACTCAACCATAACTGTTTCGGCATCTGTATCTTTTGCCGAAAAACCATATTCATTATACCGGCAAACCCGATTCATAAATTCAAGATAGTAACGATCGCTCACGACCATGTTAAGAAAGCCTTTATAGACAATAAATTTGATAATATCCTCAATGTTGTTTTCAAGATAAACGCCGAGATCCTGACCGGTAGCCTCAGGAGACTTCCCGGAAATTTTCAGCAAAGGAAAAACCACAAGGGTGATATCTCCTTCAAATTCCTTGTTTGTCTTTTGTAACTGAATCATTTCCTGTGAAACAGGTTGACCGTAAAGCTCGGGGATGCCCTTTATAAGCACCTGACTAATAAGTTTTTCTATCTTCATACTGCAAAACTGCTGAACAGGCCACAAAGATAACATTTGAAGCGTACTTTTTTAATAAACTTTTTATTCAATCATTGCTTTTCCCGAAATTTTTAATTTTATTTATTCTTTATTTTAATGGAAACCATACAGGTGTATACACCTCATTTTGTTAACTTTTAAAACTTATAACATGACAGCTGAATCTAAAAATTATTCATACAGCCCTTCAGGTGAAAAGTTTTCCATTCCTCTTCAGAGGGAATACAATACTGAATATAAAAGGCTCGAAATGCTTGTTAAACAGGCAAAATCAGAAAAAAAAGAAATAGTTGTTGTTATGGGAGTTGGTTTTGTTGGTGCTGTAATGGCTGCCATAATTGCCAACACCAAAAATAAGGAAGGTAAATTCAGTAAATTAGTCATTGGCTGTCAGCGCCCCAGTGTCAGAAGTTTTTGGAAAATACCGATGCTTAACAGGGGAGAATCTCCAATCAAAGCGGAAGATCCTGAAGTGGATGAATTAATTAAGAATTGTGTGCTGAAAAACAAAACCCTAACAGCCACTTATAACAGTGATTGTCTTCAACTGGCCGATTGCGTAGTTGTTGATGTTCAGTGCGATTATAAGAAAAAAGATCTGGGAAATATGAAAACCGGTGAAGCTGATATGGCAGCGTTGGAAGCCACCATAAAAACCATCGGTGAAAAAATACTACCCCATTGTCTTGTACTTATTGAAACAACAGTAGCTCCGGGTACCACAGAATTTGTCGCCTGGCCCATCATGAAAAAAGCGTTTGCCCGGCGGGGTATTGAAAAAGAACCACTATTGGCCCACAGTTTTGAAAGGGTTATGCCGGGTAAGGAATATGTCTCAAGTATACGGGATTTCTGGCGCGTTTGTTCAGGGTGTAACACCGAGGCCAGAAAAAGAGTAGAGAAATTTTTACGAGAGATTCTTAACACCAAAGATTTTCCATTAACGGTAATGGACCGCCCCATTGAATCCGAAACAACAAAAATCATTGAAAATTCATATCGTGCTACCACTTTAGCATTTCTCAACGAATGGAGCCTTTTTGCAGAGAGGAATGGTGTGGATCTCATCAAGGTTATCAAAGCCATAAAGATGAGACCAACGCACAACAACATTATTTTTCCGGGTCCCGGCATTGGAGGATATTGTCTGCCGAAAGACGGTGGATTAGGTTACTGGGCTTACCAGCATATACTTGGTTTTGAAGATGGCGATAATATATTCAGAATTACACCCATGGCAATTGATATTAATGACACACGCGCATTGCATGTTGCAGAACTAACGCGTGATGCTTTGCGTAATATGGGTCATTATATTGCCGGTGCTGAAGTATTGATGTGCGGTGCCAGTTACCGCCAGGATGTTGGGGATACACGTTATAGCGGGAGTGAACTTGTGGTGCGTAAGCTGACTGAAATGGGGGCTGACATCAAAATCCATGACCCTTATGTTGATCACTGGTATGAACTTGAAAGTCAGGATGAGTATCCTGCTCCCGATCAATCATGGGCAAGGTTCTTTCGTAACCAGAAAGATCTGAAAAAAATTCGTGTAAGCCATGACCTCAGAACATCTCTGAAAGGCGTTGAAGCACTCATACTGGCAGTTCCTCACAGCCAGTATTTACACCTTAATCCAAAAAATATTGTATCCTGGGCCGGAAACCCGATAGCGGTTATCGATTGTTTCGGCATTTTGCCTGATGATGCAATACGGGAATACTTCAGACTGGGCTGTGAGGTTAAAGCTTTGGGAAGAGGCCATATTCAGCGAATCAAGGAAGAAACCAGGAAGAACAACTGATATTAAGTTTTAAATCCTGTCAGAGTATTATAAAAAACAATCGGAAACCTGACAAAAAATCCGTTTATGAGAATTGATATTCTGCAATTAGTCGATGGGGCTAAGCTTTCCAGGGGTCTGACCGTTATTATCGATGTATTCCGTGCTTTTTCACTGGCCTGTTACCTGTTTGACAGAGGAGTGAAAGAGATCATTCCTGTTGGAACAACAGAACAGGCTTTCAAACTGAAAGAAGCCAACCCCGGCGCCATACTTATCGGTGAACGCAACAACCAAAAGATTAAGGGCTTTGACTTTGGCAATTCCCCTTTTCAGACCCGGGATTTTGATTTCAGGGGAAAAACTGTGGTGCACACCACCAGTGCCGGAACTCAAGGTCTTATCCATGCCACAAATGCCGATGAAGTTATCACCGGAAGTTTTGTTAATGCTCAGGCTGTTATTGATTACATCAGGGCTAAAAATCCCTCAGTTGTATCACTTGTGTGCATGGGATATGCAGCCAAATACCCTGTTGAAGAAGACACCTTCTGCGCAGAATATATACGCAATGGCTTAAGAGGCGATGCTTATGATTTTATCAGTATTATTGACATTATAAGGAATACCAGTGGCAAGCGATTTTTTATTCCGGAAAATCAGGAATTCAGCCCCAAAGAAGATTTCTTCTATTGCATGAACCTTAATCACTTCAATTTTATTTTGAAGGCTGAACGAAACGGACAATCGAATATAATCTTAAGAAAGAAAATCCTTAAACCGACCGAACTGCATAAAGAGGTTTGATGGTTGCATAATTTCCTCAACCGGATTTTTACAAGCTCAGGATTTGCTTCATTGCATATCTTTGTGAACAATACTGACAATTGTCCGGAAAAAACTGCCGGCACCAAAAGTTACAAAAAAAGCAGGACCGCAGTCCTGCTTCAAATCTTTAATATTCCCTTTAGATACTATGCAGTAGAATAAACAATGTATTATTCACCTACAAGTGTATCAACAACTTCTTCAACAGCTTCAATAATTGTGTCAGCTGCGGGAACTACTTCTTCAATTGGTTCTGCTTCAGGTTCAGTAGTCTCGGGTGCTTTTTGTTTGCAAGCACTAAGAGCAATAACTCCAAACATTGTTAAAGCAACAAAATACAAAGCTACTTTCTTCATTTTTATAAATTTTTTTTGAAATGGTTAAAACTGTTTGACTTTCAATTCACAAAAATAGCAAATAAATTGACTCTGCAAATCATTTAGTTAATAAATTATTAATTTCATTGAATTCCTGTAAGACTTCAGAAGAAATAATGAAAAAAATGAATCGTGTAATATGCTGATTTATTGAATGATACACAAATTGATTTCAGCTAAAAGAATTTTTTAAGAAAATACGAATAAGTTCTTCACCGTTCACTGTATACCGGTCACTCTTACCAACTTCTAACTCATAATTCCGTCAGGTTTTTTAAAAAGCAAATGCTTTCCTCTAAGTGATTCACTATTTTTACGCACTCATATTTCAAATTAAAATGATGGGTCATATAAAACAGACAATAAATGTTCATTTCAAAAGATGGAGCCGGAAGCATTATGCAGTGCTAAAAAGTCTTTTTGCCATTATTAAAATCTGTTTCCTCTGTGTCATTTATACCATTATAGGGAGCGGATTTATGCCGTTATTTGCCCAGAATGACAGCCTGAGTATGCCATCATCATACAATATTGAAGAAATTAAAATCACCGGTCAGATAAATCCGGTTATATTTCCTGCAAAGTCAAGAATGGTCAACTTAATCCGACATGAAGAGATTACCTCAGCTCCGGTACAATCATTGCATGATTTATTGGAAAATGTTGCCAACATAGATATTACCCAGCGCGGATCAAATGGCGTACAAGCAGATGTGACAATGCGTGGCGGATCTTTTGACCATGTTATGATCTTATTAAATGGTATTTTGATCTCTGATCCCCAAACAGGCCATTTCAGTCTTGATATACCTCTTGACATAGAAGCAGTACAACGCATTGAAATTATGAACGGTACAGCTGCCAGGATATATGGAGCCGGAGCCTTTTCAGGGGCTGTCAACATTGTGGCCAAACCCGTTAAAGATCAATACTGCAAGGCTTCGTTAACAGCCGGAGAATATGGATACAAAAAGATTGGTCTCACAGCATCCCTGGGAAACGGTAATGTAAAAAATCTTGTTAATATCGGACATACAAAATCAAATGGGTACACACATAACACCGATTTCCTGGTACAAAATGTCTATTATTCGGGGCATTATAATAAAGGTGATAATTCATTGGACATTCAGGCAGGATATCAACAAAAAGCATTTGGCGCCAATGGCTTTTATTCGCCCCGTTATCCCGATCAATATGAAGAAAACAATTCTTCCCTTGTGAGCCTGAACTATCAGACCGGGACAAAGATTAAAATAAAATCATCGGCATACTGGAAAAGAAAACAGGATCATTATATATTGCAGAGAAATAATCCGGGCTTATATCAGAATTATCATCGCAACAATATTTTTGGCTCAAACCTCACAGGTGAAATTAAGACCGGAAAAATAATTTCATCGGCTGGTATTGAACTGCGTTCAGAAAACATCATCAGCACCAGTCTGGGTTTGGAGAGTCTTCATCCAGTAAAAGTCAAACAAGAAGACAGCCTTTATTATTCAAAGCATTACAACCGGTCAGTTTTTTCGTTTTTCCAGGAACATCAGTTTCAATCAGGAAGATTATCACTAACAACAGGTTACATGCTGAACTGGCATTCTGATTTTTCATCAAAACCAGCATTCTTTCCGGGGATTGATATCAGTTTTACTTTTACGAAAACTTTAACGGGCTTTTTAAGCATAAACCGCACTTTTCACTTTCCCACATTCACTGATATGTTTTACACCGACCCTTCCCATCAGGGAAATAAAACATTGGACCCCGACAGAATGATATCAGCTGAAGTTGGTTTGCACGCTGATTTTTCAGTATTCAGAGGATCAATAGCGCTTTATAAATCGTCAGGTAAAAGTATAATCGATTGGTTATGGTTATATGAATCAGGCAAATACAGCCCGGTGAATATCGACCACTTTTCCGCAGCAGGGATCGAAATACTGACCAAACTGCCATGTGAAAAAGTATTCAGCAGGTACTCCCCTTTATATGATATTACCATCGGCTATAATTATCTTGATGTAGACAAATCATTACCAGATTCCATATCAAAATATTACCATCTTAAACATAAGGTAACATTATCGGTCAGAAATAAGATATTTCGCAACATCAATTCCACATGGTATTTTTGTTACCAGGACAGAATGGGATCATACATCCGGTATAATACCCCGGAAGACATTTTTTTTTCTGAACCATTCAAACCTGTTTTTCTGGTTGACGGCCAACTAGCATGGGACACAAAACGGGTTACATTTTATATTGAAGCATCCAATCTTCTTAACACCAAATATGTTGATGCAGGCTCAGTTATTCAGCCAGGGCGCTGGATAAAGGCTGGTATCAAGGCCAATATGTATTTTAGCCGGAATAAATGTATATTTGAATAACATAACCTTAATTGATTTTTTCCTTTGCATCATGCAGCAATCCTCTATATTTTTCGTCAATAATATTGAATGAATGGCTGAAAAGAATGGTTCGGGCCAACCCGTGGAATTGATAAATAAATGCAGAAAAGGTGATCGCAAGGCGCAATTTGAGTTATACAGACTTTATTATAAGGCCATGTATAATACAAGCTTGCGGATTGTTGCTCATCCTGCAGAAGCTGAAGATATTATGCAAGAAGCATTTTTATCAGCATTCGCAAAAATTAACACCTATAAAGGGGATGTAAGTTTCGGTGCATGGCTGAAAAAGATTGTTATTAATAAATCAATAGATGCCCTGAGGCAAAGAAAAATGAGGTTTGACGAACTATCTGAGACCAAATCTATTGAAATTCAGGAAGAGTCTATTGGATTTCCGGATGATGACAATCAATCGCCTGAATTAATGATTAAAAGAATTAAAAATGCCATTCAGGAACTTCCCCACGGTTATCAGGTGGTCATTACACTGGCATTGATAGAAGGTTATGATCATGAAGAAATAGCAAAGATTCTTGCCATTAATGAATCGACTTCAAGATCACAGCTGACACGAGCCAGAAAAAAACTGATCGAAATCATCAAAAGCAAGCAAAAGTGAAATCACTGGATGATTTTTTCGGGAATAACAGGGCGCTTTTCGATAATGAAGAACCTCCTGCAGAACATTTCGAACGGTTTTATCAAAAACTTGAAAGATCAACTTATTTTGATAAAACACAGGTTATGTCTGTGATCTTTAAGATAGCAGCTGTTCTTGTTTTCGCATTATTTCTTTCGGTTGCTTTGTACTTAAATCTGAAAAAGAAGTCATTGGTTTTTCAGAATGATGATTGTCCTAACAAAGAGCTTTGCGAAGCTGAAATCTTTTACACAAAGAAAGCTGAAAACTATTATCATTTAATAGAGCAAATGCCTTTTTCGCATGATCCCAAAACACATAAAGAAATTCTGAAAGAGCTTAGAGAGATGGATGACCAGGTTGCCTTAATGAAAAAAGACCTGAAACAAAATCCTTATGATGAAAGGATCGTACATTCCATAATCAATTATTACCAGGAAAAAATCGCACTTATGGATATGATTATTGTAAGAACAAAAATCTCAAAAAATTCAATGCTTTAATACTCATTATCATGAATACAAATTTATACATCAGACCGGTAAGCATAGCTTTATTGCTTTTAATACCTGTCATTTCAACAGGTATGCAGGTTGAACATGTGAAAGAATTCAAAAAGGAATTCCCGGTTGACAAGGATACAAGACTTGAGATAACAAACAAATATGGAAATGTTGATATAAAGGACTGGAACAATCAATCAATTGCCATTGACGTTAAAATAATCGTCCGCTCCGGCAATAAAGAAAAAGCTGACAAGGTCTTTGATTACATCATGATCAATATGGAACAGGAAGGAAACCTTGTACGGGCAACCACCGAATTCAGGGACAATCTTTCAAATGTTCTCAGGAATGTTAACAATGAAGAAAAAGGTCTTGAGATCAATTATTCAGTCTATATGCCTAAAAACGTGCCACTGAATCTTTCCAACAAATATGGTAACGTATTTATCAATGAACTGACATCTACTTCGAATATAGAGGTTAAATACGGAAAACTGACCGCCAATAAAATCCTTCACGATTCTCAGCAACCTCTGACCCAAATAACGCTTGGATATTCCAACGCAACCATACAGGAATGCAAATGGATAAAAGTTGACATCAAATATTCAAAATTGCAGATCAGCCAAAGCCAGGCCATTATATTCATGAGTAAATATTCAAAAATCTATCTTGATGAAGGAAGTTCTCTTGTCAGCGAATCAAAATACGATACTTATGAATTAGGTCATCTGAATAATCTTGTGGCCACTGCCGGATATACACATTATACTCTTAAGGAACTGAAGAATAAGCTGCAGATTGATTCAAAATATACTGATGTTACAATTGAAAATGTGCCGGAGGGTTTTGAACTGATAAAAATTGCGAACAGTTATGGTTCATACAAAATCGGAATATCACCTGATGCTTCATATCATATTGAGGGCTATGCCAAATACTGTAAAATAGTATATCCCGAAGATAATTCACGTGTCAGCCGATTTAATGAAAATACGGAGATGAAAGTGAATGGATTGGTCGGAACAGATGAAAACACCAAGTCCTCAATAATAGTAAATTCCAGTTATGGTAATATTAAGCTGGTGAGATAAGCAGGAAGGGTGTTCAGTGTTCGGTGCATTAAGGCACAAGCAGACGCCAGTATAATGGTCTTGCAGTCGTTTGGTCATGTGGTCGTTTTGTCATACAGTCTTTGATCTTTGTTCTTTAATCTTTGTTCTTGGTTCTTGATTCTTGATCCCAGTCACTCCTCAATAATATAACATCCGAGCCTTGATTCATGGTCAAGCACAAGGCTTTCTCTCGGTTGTTTGCGTAACAGCCATACAATTAAAAAATCACCTCCTGCTGCCAATGAAAATAAGATACCAAAGAGCAGGATAAGAACCTGACCTGTTATCACTCCCACGATAGCCGGAATGAATCCAAGCACTATGGCCGGCATTAAAGCCCCGACAATATAATGGCGCACTTTGAGCGGTTCTTTGCAATGGCAATAAGGGGTAAAAAACTTCCACATGATCCCAAACCGGATAGATTTAAGACCGTTTTTGCAGAAAAATAAAAAAGTTATACCATGTATCAGTTCGTGCAGAATGATCCCTGCAAAAATGGACAGCAATACGACCAGGGTGCGGAATTTAAAAAGAGACAGGTTATTGTTGAGTAAATCCAATAATGTTTCGGCATTTTGACCTTTCAGATGTATCAGGTAAAAAGGCAGACCAAAAAGAATGAATACAGGTATCACAAAAACCAACGCATAGACATTGGCCTCTCCTGCATCCATTGTCAGTTCGCGAATTTTTCGCTTTTCACCGGTATCTGTCATTTATAAACAATGCTGTATTTACCTTACACAGATCTTTTCCCGAAAAATCATACCATCCTGACGTATGGTAATCAGATACATTCCATAGGCCAGGTTTGAAGTATTGACTGAAAAATGACCTTTTTTGTTGTTTAAAAAATATTTTCCAGCCAGTTTGCCATCCGGTAATGCATGAATGTCGATGGTAAATTCTTCTGCAACACATTCTGATATTTTGAAAAACAATGGATTCCCCTTTTTTACAACTGTGGGATATATCGCACATGAAGAGTTAAACATCTGTTGTGGAGCAGCACTAATATCGCTCATTAATAAAGAATCAAGCACACCTATTAAATGGTCTTCCGTGTCATAGGCCAGCAATTCAATTTTTTCCGTGCCTGCGGGAACAGATATTGCCTTCGACAAGGTGAATTTTTCAGCAGCTGTTACGTTAACAGGTTCATCTGTATTAATTTCTTGATCTGCAGCATCATAAAATGTCGTGCGCAAAGATCCGCTGTTAAAAATTCCATATTCACCCTCCAGCGTCATTGTATTCAGGTTATATGAAAGTCTGTTTCTTACGGCTCCACAGTGGTTAGCCTTGCGAATAGCGCCTCTGGTGTTTGCAGCATACCAGTTTTCAGTATAGACTATTGAATCACCCTGAGCTATATCTGTCAATGGTCCCAGCACTTCAATTTCAACATAGTTGCCTCCGACATAAATCTGAAAATTAGAGTTCTGATCGGGATATTGCGCGGAAACAGGATCAATGTCAAAGATTTTTGCATAGGTCTGTTCATCAGATTCATCAACAAAACAAGCCCACCCTTCTTTCAGCAAAGTTCCGATTTTCCATCCGCTACCTGCATAATTAAACCTCCTGACATTATCTTCAACCTCTGCTGTCGGTATTTTACTGCCCATCAGGACTTTTATATCAGATTCACCGGAGGGGAAATAAGTACTGATGTTCTCATAATCATGTGTGCCATTATGATCGACAACAGCCTGTGTAACTTCCCATACACTCCATTCAATTCTCGAATTGCTGATATTTTTCAATATTTGTTCTACCCTGACCCTGGTGCTGTTACTGTATATCTTAAACCTTCTGGCCTGCTGCAATCCGGGAGTTCTGTATGACTCCACCGGACTTTTCAGGTAAATAATCACTGAATCAGCTGAAGCATGTTCAACAGACCACTCATAACTTCCCCAATCGAGATAGGGTGGCGGCGGCCAGTTCCATACAGACTGAGGGGCGGGCCAGGCTTTGTATCCACCGTAGCCCCAGGATGTCCAGGGGCCGGTCTGATTAGTGGTAATATCATATGAACGATTAATTTGAGATGAGTTTACAGCCATAAAAGTATCATTTTCAAATCCATAATGAAGCACCCGGCCTCCGATTTCAGGCAGAATTAAAAGCTGAACAAAATCGTTGTCAACAAAAAGGGCCTGCCATCCCCATCCATTGTAATTGCCAACAGTATCAAGCTTAACACTGTGTTCCTGACAATAACTGAAAGTAATTGACACTATGCTTGTCAACAATAAAAAGAATCTCTTAACCATAATAAAACTCATTAATAAAAAATAAATCAGATTACAAATATAGCATTATTGAGAAACCTTACACAGAACAAATTCTTATAATATCTGTTAATATATTTGTTCGTATCTTTAAACAAAAAACAGGATGGCATCATTTAATATTATTATGCCCAGGATGGGTGAGAGTGTTCAGGAAGCTACCATTACGCGATGGCTTAAACAAGCAGGTGAACCCATTGAAGAAGATGATGTGTTGCTGGAAATCGCAACAGATAAGGTCGATTCTGAAATTCCTTCCCCTGTGGCCGGCAAAATTACCAGAGTGCTGTTTCCCGAAGGAGCTAAAGTGCCTGTAGGAGAAATCATTGCGATCATCAACCTTGAAGGGGAATCCCAGGATACAGCTGATGAGCCTGCTCCGATGGATAAGGCTGTATCACAGACATCTGAAACGCCAAAAGAAGACAACATTCAGCAGTCAACGGAAGAGCCATCCAGGTTCCGCGGTTCAGGCAGGTTTTATTCACCCCTTGTACAAAGTATAGCCCGAAAAGAAGATATCACAATAAACGAACTTGATGCCATTGAAGGCAGTGGAAAAGACGGCAGGGTGCGAAAACAAGATGTTTTATCCTATCTTGAAGTCAGAAAGAAAACAGCTGGTGCACCAAAAGAAAGAAAGATCTCCGAAAAAGCTGATATAACTGAAGGAGCCGTTTCCCTTATGCCGGGTGACGAGGTCGTTGTTATGGACCGTATCAGGAAAATGATAGCAGATCACATGGTATTCTCAAAGCAGGTATCTCCTCATGTGGCAAATTTTGTGGAAGCCGACGTTACCAACATGGTTTTATGGCGTAACAAGGTAAAGGATGACGTCCAGAAACGTGAAAAACAAAAGCTGACCTTCATGCCAATGTTTATTGAAGCTGTCGCCAAAGCATTGAAAGAATACCCTGGTATTAACGCATCCGTTGACGGTGATAAGATAATACTCCGGAAGCAGATAAATATTGGCATTGCAGTAGCTCTGCCTTCCGGCAACCTTATTGTACCGGTGATCCGCAATGCAGATCAGAAAAGCCTGCTGGGTCTTACAATAGAAATGAACCGTCTGGCTCTCGATGCACGTTCCAACAAACTGAAACCCGACGATATTCAGGGTGGAACTTTTACCATATCAAATTTCGGAACCTTCCGGAATCTCACAGGTACCCCCATAATAAATCAACCCGAGGTTGCCATACTGGCTACCGGCAGCATTGAAAAAAAGCCTGCCGTACTTGAAACAACGGCAGGGGATGTCATTGCCATACGACACAAAATGATACTTTCACTTTCCTATGACCATCGCGTGGTTGACGGAGCATTAGGAGGAGCATTTCTCCGGCGCATTGCAGATCTTCTGGAAGAATTCGACGGCAACCGTACCTTATAAAAACACGATGTATCACTAAATGTAATTAAAAATGGAAGTTCCTGTAAGATATAGCATTAAAAAGACAGAGAAAAAAACACTGGCGCACTGGTTCTATTTAATGGTACTAGGAAGAGCACTCGATGACCGTGCGCCAAATTACCTGAAGCAGGCCATTGGATGGTCATATCATGCTCCATACGCAGGTCATGACGGTATTCAGCTGGCAATCGGACAGATATTCGACCGGTCCACCGATCATCTATTTCCCTATTACCGTGATATGCTGACCTGCATTTCAGCCGGGCTCACTGCTGAAGAAATAATACTGAACGGCATCTCGAAAGATACTGACGTTGCCGGAGGAGGACGCCATATGTCAAATCATTTTGCCAAACCTGCATGGCACATTCATAATGTTTCCTCATGTACGGGCAATCATACCTTGCATGCTACAGGCCTGGCCCGGGGACTGAAAAAATACGGGAAGTCTGGTGTGGCAATCTCTTCGCAGGGTGAATCATCAGTTTCAGAAGGATATGTATATGAAGCCATTAATGGAGCTACCAATGAGCAATTACCCGTTATTTTTGTATTTCAGGATAACGGTTATGGCATTTCCGTTCCCAAAGCTGATCAGACAGCAAACAGAAAAGTCGCCGACAATTTTTCAGGTTTAAAAAACCTTAGAATCATACATTGTAACGGAAAAGATGTTTTTGATTCCATGAATGCCATGACAGAAGCAAAGGACTGGGTGATAAAAAGTCAGAGACCTGCTATCGTACAGGCTAATTGTGTCCGCATTCACTCTCATTCGAATTCCGACAGACATGAGTTATACCGCGATGATTATGAGCTTAACTATGTCACTGAATACGATCCGCTTGGAAAATTCAGGCGTTTATTGATCAGGTACAAACGTTTTACTGAATCAGAGCTTGTTAAAATTGAAGAAAAAGTCAGGCAGGAGGTCAAAGAAGCCCATAAAAAGGCTATGGCTGCTCCTGATCCCAGCCCTGAATCGGTTTTTGAATTCATAATTCCAGAGCCATACCAGAGCAAGAAATATCCTGAAGGGCTTCATTCTTTTGAAGGTCCAAAAAAGAAACTGATTGAAGGACTTAACGAAACACTCAAAGCAGAATTCAGGCTTAATCCCGACACTTATATCTGGGGTCAGGATATTGCGCACAAGGAAAAAGGAGGAATTTTCAATGTCACCAAAAATATGCAGAAGGAATTTGGCATGGAACGTGTTTTCAATGCCCCTATTGCAGAAGATTTCATCGTAGGCACCGCCAACGGAATGTCGCGTCTGAATAAAAAAATACGGTTGGTCATTGAAGGTGCCGAATTTGCTGATTATTTCTGGCCGGCAACAGAGCAATTTGTTGAAGCCACACATGAATTCTGGCGTACGAAAGGCCAGTTTTCACCTAACATAACCATCAGGCTTGCCTCAGGAGGTTATATAGGAGGCGGTTTATATCATTCTCAAACCATTGAAGGCGTGCTGACCACATTTCCGGGTGTACGTATAGTCTATCCCTCATTTGCCGATGATGCTGCAGGATTATTGCGAACAAGTATACGCTCTGAAGGACTCACAATGTTCCTCGAACCAAAATTTCTGTATAATGCTCCCGTGGCTGCAACACCAATACCGGAAGATTTTGAGGTTCCTTTCGGTAAAGCACGTATTCGACGACCCGGAAAAGACCTGTCGGTTATTACTTACGGAAATACAACCCATATGTGTCTTGAAGCGGCAGAAACCATAGCCAGGGAAACAGGAGCTGATGTTGAGGTTATTGATCTGCGTTCATTAAGCCCCCTTGATAAAAATACTATCATGAATTCAGTCAAAAAAACGGGTAAGGCGATGGTGGTTCATGAAGATAAAGTTTTTGGAGGTTTTGGAGGTGAGCTGGCTGCTGTTATTGCCGGAGAAGTATTTGAATATCTCGATGGCCCTGTTAAACGTATCGGATCAACCAACACACCCGTTGGGTTTAACAGGATTCTGGAAAAGGCCATTTTGCCCAATACGGATAAAATCCTTAAAGCCATGAAAGATTTACTTGATTATTAAACTGAAATACTCCCTTCTATGAGCAAGATTGCATTGTGTTATAGTTACAATACAAACAAGACTTCACTGGCCGCTAAAAAGATAGCTGAAGAATTCGGAAAAGGAAATGTTGAACTGGTGAATGCAGAAAGTATTACACCCGGGCAATTTTTATCCTTTCAGAATTATATACTGGGTGTACCAACCTGGTTTGACGGAGAGCTTCCCAATTACTGGGACGAGTTTATTCCTGCCCTGGAAGATCTTGATTTAAAAGGAAAAAAGGTTGCCCTCTTCGGCAATGGAGATCAGAAAGGATATCCTGAAAACTTTGTTGATGGTATAGGTATCATGGCTGATATTCTCGAAAAATGCGGAGCCCAAATTGTTGGATACACATCCGCTGACGGGTATACTTTTGATAGCTCAAAAGCCTTAAGCGGTAATATGTTCAAAGGCCTGGCCCTGGATTTCGAAAACCAGGGAAAGCAGGTTTCTCAAAAGATAAAGGATTGGGTTAAACAACTGAAAACGGAGTTTAAGACAAAAGCCGGAAGACCAAAATCAAGGAAAAAGCAGTAAAACAGTTCCTGCCCGTCAGGAAACATAACGCATCATTGTCCTGTTAATTGCCCGTCCCGGCAGTTCGTTTTTCAAGCTTTTCGAAAGTCATTAATTCCTGAGGAAAAGGTTCAAAAATTGATTTTATCACATGAGAAGAGAGTTCATGAGAAAGCCACATCTTTTCATTTTCAGGAGGAAGAATAACCGGCATGCGTTTCTTCAGGTTATGAATCTCCTCCATCCGGGGATTTGCCCGTGTGGTTATTACCGTAAAGGTATTGTGCCTCTCCCCTGTTGCAGGATCCTTCCAGCTGTCATAAAGTCCGGCAAGTGCAAAAGCCTGTTGATCTCTGAGACTGATGAAATAGGGTATTTTTTCTTTACCAACTGTTTGCCACTCGTAAAAGCCGTTGGTAATCACCAAACAATGCTTATTCTTAAAGGAATTCCGGAAAGATGGTTTTTCAGTAAGAGTTTCAGCTTTGGCATTGAATGTTTTCCGGCGAATACCTTCAGCAAATTCTGCATCTTTAACCCAGAAAGGAATCATTCCCCAAACATAAAAGCAAATCTTATCAGGATTTTTGTCAACTATTACAGGAAGATGTGGTAAGGTAAACGCATTGATTTTCTCGCCTGGTGAAAACAACTCAGGCTGTTCCATTACAGACCGGAATCGCTTTTCAATCTGTTCGCGGCTAAGATCTATTTTTATGGTGTAACACAAACCTCAAATTCCGTCAGTTTCCAAAAAACAATCCTATACTGAATATGAATTGACTGGTGCGCGGATCAAATTCTACAAGTTCATTGCCTATTTCAACACCGGTTGCCAGCTTGCTGAGATTACCCTCATATTTGAAATCGAGAGACAATTGTGAAAGATCAAAACCAAAGCCTGCCTGAAAACCAATTGTTGCCCTCTGCATTAAAAGATCATAATTACCGGTAAGTTTGGAAAACTCCGATTTATCACTGATAAGGACTGAAGCCACAGGGCCAACCTGTAATTTTAACGATCTGTATTTGTATCCCAGCATTACAGGCAGATCAATCTTATTCAATTCAAGCCGGGTTAATTCACTCCCGACATCAAGATTATTGCTTATACTGCAAAAAAGAAGCTCGGGCTGAACAAATACATCTCCAATACCCGCCTGTGCGATAACACCAGCATGATATCCCATGCTGGGATCCCCGGGAAATCTTACCTTATAACTACCGATATTGTATTCCTCTGATTTAAAACGCGTAGAATATACCCCACCCCTTATGCCCAAACGTATTTGAGAGAATCCGGAAGTTGTAACAACAAACAACGCCGTCAATAAAATGACGTAACGCTTCGTAATGAGATTCATAGACATCAGCATTTATTATAAATTCAAACACTAAACTAACAAGAATTCACAATTTTTCAAACGTATTTCTATTATCATTTGGTATGAAAAGATTGTATTTTAATTTTGCAGGTCTTTATCATCTTCTATGACCCTTGAACTTTTAGTAATCTTTAAGGTTAATTTAGTATAGGCAATAAAAGAAACTTTAAAACGTCTTCATTTAATAAGCATGAACACAAAAATGAATAAGATAATAATCCTGCTCACAATTATCATCATATTAATTGATTTATATTCATATAAAGGAATTGCTGTTACCTTTCCTAAACTTATGGCCGGAAACAAAATCTTTCTTCTTATATATTTCGGGATATCAGCCTTTTTCATTGTCGCTCTTTTGAGGGTGTCACGGTTTAACTTTTTCGAGCGAAAACCAGAAATTTTTGCAGGATTTTACCTGCTTGCCGGTGTTTTTCTGCTGATATATTTACCAAAGCTGATATTCATTGCCTTTCACCTTTGTGAAGACATTTTCCATTTAATAGCAAAAGCCATAACCGTTGTTGTCAACCTGGCAGATTCAGACCATCGTCATTTAACACGCATGCATTTTTTATCTGTAACAGGTTTGATTATTGCGATAATACCTTTTTTTGCCCTTTTATATGGTATGACTTTAGGAAGATTCAATTACAGGGTTGAAAAAACAAGGCTGGAGTTTCCCGAACTGCCTGCCGGTTTTAACGGATTAAAAATCGTTCATATCTCCGATCTTCATTTAGGAAGTCTTTACAACAAAAAGGAAAAACTGGCCAGGGCAGTTGATATCATTAATAATCAAAACCCTGACCTTATCTTGTTTACAGGCGATCTTGTCAACAATTTCAGTGAAGAAGCTGTTGGATGGGAAAAGCTGTTTGATCAGCTTAATGCCAGATACGGTAAGTATTCAGTTTTGGGGAATCATGATTATGGAGATTACTGGCATTGGGCTAATGAAGAAGAACAGCATGCCAATATGGATTTACTGGCCGACCTGTATAAGCGCATGGGATTCAGATTATTGTTAAACGAGGCTGTAACAATCACCAACAAGGATGATTCTATCGTCATACTGGGCGTGGAAAACTGGGGTAAGCCCCCTTTCAGACAAAGCGGGGATCTGAAAAAAGCCTTGTCTTCTGTTAACGGCACGTCATTCAAGATATTGCTCTCTCATGATCCTTCGCATTGGAAAGCTGAAGTAACTGACAGCACATCTATTCAGCTGACGTTATCGGGACATACTCATGCCGGACAATTCGGATTAAGGTTGAATGGTTACAGTTGGAGCCCGTCAAAATATTTATACAAACAATGGAATGGTTTATACCGGGATGATCAGCAATATTTATATGTTAACAGAGGTTTGGGTTACATTGGTTTTCCCGGAAGGGTTGGTATGGCCCCGGAGATTTCGGTACTTGAATTATACAGAACAGCTGCTCAGGATGCAAATCAATTGCAGCCTGAATAGTATACACATGAAGGGATGCAGAGCCAACCATGCATTTAGCGCCATGTGAACTCTGTTATATTTATTGCAATCACAAATCCGGTCTATTTATAATTTCTATAAATAGCAGCTTAAATTCATTAATATGCCGCCTGATCAACAGGATTTTTATTTCTTTGCAAAATAGAACAAGTACAATATAACATTCAATTATTATGGGTATATCAAAAGATAAAGTTGTTTCCCTGACTTATGAGCTCAGGATTGACAAGTCTGACGGAAAAGTAATCGAATCTCTTGCAAACGATGCGCCATTAACTTTTCTTTTTGGTTCAGGATCCTTATTGCCAAAATTTGAGGATAATATTGCAGGACTTGAGGTTGGAGACGAGTTTAGTTTTACGCTTGTTTCAGAAGATGCTTACGGAGAAGTCAACGAAAATGCCGTTATTAATCTACCCATAGGGACTTTCGAGATCAATGGAAAGGTTGACTATGAGATGATTAAACCGGGAAATAATGTACCCATGCAGGATGGAAACGGAAACAGACTTAACGGTATAATTAAAGAAGTATCAACCGATTCTGTTAAAATGGATTTCAACCATCCCCTGGCAGGCAATGATCTCTTTTTTTCAGGAAAAATAACAGGCATCAGAGAAGCAACGAATGAAGAAAAAATGCATGGCCATATGCACCAGTCAGGTGGCTGCAACGGATGCTCCGGTTGCGGAGAAAATGAAGGAAACTGCTGCTGACAACAAAGAGAATTATTCAATTGTAAATTTGTCAGCATCAGACAAAACCGGGAATATTTCTCTAAAATCTTTCAGAAGCGTATAATTGAGTTCTGCACTGATCAGTTTTTCATGATCTGCGATCAGATCATTTAACAAATTTCCTTTCGGATCTATTACACAAGATTCTCCAATGTAATCAATGCCATTACCGTCTGTTCCGATTCTGTTAACACCAATAACGTATGACTGGTTCTCAATAGCCCTGGCCTTCAGCAGTGTTTTCCAGACATCATTGCGTTTAGCAGGCCAGTTGGCAACATAGACCAGAACATCATAATCATTCCGGCAACGGCTCCATACCGGAAAACGAAGATCATAGCAGATCTGCCAGCAAATCCTCCAGCCATTGATAACACTTATGGATCTTTGCATTCCCCGGGAATAGTGTTTGAGCTCTCCTTCCATCCGAAACAAATGGCGTTTATCATATATGCTGATATCTGAAGACGGATGAGCACAGATCAGGCGATTATAGTATTGTTTGTTTTGCTTTATGATCATGCTCCCGGCAATCGAACTGTTGAGGTTAAAGGCTTTATTATTCAGCCATGTAACTGCTTTTGCCTGCATTTCAGTTGATATATCTCCTGGTGTCATAAGGAATCCGGTTGTAAACAATTCAGGCAAAAGAACAAGATCAGCTTTCTGATTGTAATATTGAAGCAAATCATCAAAGTGCTTGAGATTTCCGCAAGTATCTTTCCAGATTATATCGGTTTGAAGAATCAGAATTCGGAGAATTTCTGCAGTCATAGCATGATATCAAATGAAGGATAAAATGTATCAGGACTTATTGAGCATTTGTTTGATCTTTCTGGAAAGAACATCCGGATCAAAGGGCTTGGTTATATATTCGTCAGCTCCCAACTCAAAAGCTCTTTTTACAGTTTCAGAGAAGCCAATTCTGCTGACTACAGCAATAGGCATGGTTTTATTCAATTCATTTCTGACGAATTCAATCACTTCCAGTCCTCCTTTGAAGGGCATATGGATGTCAACCAGTAACAGATCAAAGTCCTCCTTTTTTAACATCTCTATAGCCTTCTTTCCGTTAAAAGCAGTATAGATCTCAAAATTATCAAGCATCAGCCGATGTTCAATAGCTTTTGATGTTAATGGATCATCCTCTGCAATAAGGACTTTCATGATATTATTGATTTAATTTGAAATCCTGTTCAAATGCATCAATTAATTCTTTTACTTTTGCCTTGACCTGCATAACCAACTCGTCCATTTTATCAATATCTGAGCCCGTTTTAGCATTTTCTTCAATTTTTAACAGATCAGCTTCCAGATGTTTAATACCCAGAAAAGAAACACCAGGTATGAATTTATGCGCTTCTCTGCCAAGGGATTCATATCGTTTTTCGGAAACATGCTTTTCCATTCTTTCAATAATCGGGCCTGCAGTTCGCCTGAATGTATTCAACATATCAATAATGAATGATTCATCATTATTTGACAGTTTCTTCAATAAGCTTAAATCATATTTCTTATTCATAATCCGCCAGGAATAATTCAGTCACACCTATGATTTCCGATTCATTTCGTGCTTAAAGATAGATATTTAATTATACTATATCATATTTTCAATGTATTTTTATTGTATCAGAAATGGTTGCCAACCGTCCTAAACATGCTTCGTCCATTCATAAAAAAACAAAAGTAACCTATGACATTATTGCACGTATACTCATCCACCTGGACTTTTTTCCTATCCCTTTAACATTCGTTAACAAATAAGCTATTTTGACTGGCTTGATTTTTGTTTAACTTAAAATGAAATAGTAAACTTGCATTTCTTAAAAATAATAAAAATGAAACGTGATATTAAGATTTCCGGGAGAAGTATTTTTGGTTTATTCATGCTGACTATTTTGTGTTATCCAAATATAATTCTGGCGCAGCGTGATTATTTGAACAATGCTGCATATGGTTGTGACAGTGTATCAAGGACCGACTGTGCCAGTAATTTATCGACCATGAGTGAATTTTACAGGATCAACATGTATGATTATGCATATGATGCCTGGCGTTCCTGTTTTATCAATTGTCCAAAGGCCAGCAAGAATATTTATATAATGGGTGCCAAAATTTTAAAACATAAGATTGAGAACTCAAATGATGAAACATTAAAAAACCGGTACATTGATACGCTTTTTATATTGTACGATAAACGGATTGAAAACTTCGGGCAGGAAGGATATGTTTCAGGCCGAAAAGGCATTGACATATTACGTTACCGGCCACAAGAAATTGAATCGGCCCATCAGTATCTCAGCAAATCAGCAGAACTTGAGAAAGAGAACACAGAAGAAGCTGTACTGGTAACGCTGCTGCAAACAACCAACGTATTGTATAAGAACAACAAACGATCTGCAAAAGATCTGGTTTCTATGTACCTGATGGTTTCGGATTATCTTTCTCAGTCAACATCAAAGGATACAAAAACCCTGGACCTGGCAAAAGAAAATGTAGAAAAAATATTTACAGAGAGCGGTGCTGCTGATTGCTCCATGCTTGATGAAATTTTTACACAGAAATATGAGGCTGACTCATCTGACTTGGACCTGTTAAAAAAGATAACACGCATATATGATCACCAGGACTGTGCACAATCTGATTTATTTGCAAAAGCATCTGAATCGTTTTACAAAATTGAGCCCTCTGCAAATGCTGCCTGTAACCTGGGCAAACTTTTCGAAGTTCAGAACAGATATGACAAAGCGGCTTACTACTATAAACAGGCGGCAGAACTTGAAACGGATAAGATTACCCGGTCTGCCTATTATTACAAATTAAGTGTAATAGCCGAGCAACAGGGAGAGCATCAGTTATGCAGAACACATGCTTTAAAGGCTATTGAGTTAAATCCATCATTTGGGGATCCCTATCTTATCATAGGTATTGCATATGCTATGGCCAGCAGCAATTGCGGAAGCAATGCATTTGAAAGAGGTTCGATTTTCTGGGCTGCCGTTGATATGTTTATCAAGGCTAAAAATACTGATCCCGGCCTGACAGAAAAAGCCGATGAATATATAAGCAAATATTCATCCTACTTTCCCACAAAGGAAGAAGCTTTTTTCAACAGCTTAAGTGATGGGATGAGTTATACAGTAGGTTGCTGGATTAACGAAAGAACAACAGTGAGAACACGATAGGATTTTTCCGGTAAGTGAAAAACAGGAGCCCGTTACAACTTGTTAATCAGGTTGATAAATTCCTCGTTTGGTTTTATCCCTAATTTATCAGCGGAATAAACTGGTTTTATTCTGCTGACAAAATACATATCAATCTTGCCCAGATTTTTAGCTTCAACTTTTCCACGGTAATTACAGTCGAAGAAATCCTTTATATAATCATATGTTGTGCCGGATATATTAACCATGCCAACATGTCCTGACTGTTCCATACGGCTGGCTATGTTAACTGTATCTCCCCAGATGTCATACGCCACTCTTTTTCGTCCGACAACACCTGCAACAACAGGCCCTGTATGAATACCAATTCTGAGTTCCCAAACCGACAAATTATTCAACACTTTTGAATCATTCAGACTGTTCATGTATTGTTGAATTTCAAGACCGGCCAACATAGCATCAATCGGATTACTTTTGTTACTCAGGGGTAACCCTCCGGCGCACATATACGCATCTCCAATGGTTTTAATCTTTTCAAGGTAATGTGTGCCGATGATTTCATCAAATTTTGCAAAATAAGAATCAAGGATACTGACAAGATCCTTTGGTTCGATATTTTTGCTTATGGTAGAGAAACCCTTAAAATCAGCAAAAAGAACGCTCACAAGTTTATACTGACGGGTTCCGGCTCGTCCTTTGGATTTTAACTGGCGGGCAATCTCAAATGGCAGAATATTCAACAGTAACTTTTCAGATTTAGCCTGTTCTTCTTCAATTTGTCTTTTCTGACGGTTGATTTCAAGAGTTTGTTCTCCTAATAATGTATTGGCTTTTTCAAGATTCTGGCTAATCTCCCGCATTCTGCGGTATTGTTCATGCAATTCTTCTTCTTTATTTTTGAAAACACTGATATCGGTTTCAACCACCAGCAATTTCTCTACGCCTCCGTTTGTATTGATCTGGGGATTGATGAAAGTCTGTATCCATTTTTCCCCGCCTTTTCTGGGTTTTATTTTACTGATAAAATCAACAGGGACTCTGTTCTTCAAACAACGATTAAAAATATTGACTATATCCGGTGTACTGGTAAGGCTGAAAATGGTATTGCCAAAAACTGACTTGAATTCTTCAAGTTTATAGCCATGTATCTTTTCAAAACCTTCATTAGCCCATTCCAATTCTCCGTTACTCTTTACAATCAAGAAAGCAAAAGATGTACTTTCAGAAACCATAGCTATCTTTTCAAGCTCAAGTTTCTCGCCTTCAACTTTATTGATTTTTTCCTGTGCTCGCCTGAATGATTCAACAACGCCAATGGCTTTATTAACTCTCGACTTAAGTTCTCCGATTGATATGGGCTTGGTTATGTAGTCAAAAGCACCAGCCTTAAAGGCAGCTTCAAGGTTTTCAGGCGTATTAAAAGCCGTAACGACAATAACAGGTATTCTTTTAGTGGTTTCTTCTGCCTGTAATAATTTAATGGCTTCAATCCCATCCAATACAGGCATTTTCATATCCATAAAGATAATATCCGGCAATTCCTTCAATGCCGTTTCGTAACCAGACTGACCATTTTCGGCCATTAAAACGTCGTAATTATCTTCTGCTGTACGCAGAATACCATGAATCAGTTCACGGTTGGCTTCATTATCATCAACCACTAATACCTTATAACTCATGGCCGGGTTCAGAAAATTAGTTTATAAGCAAGGTTAAGGTCTATCAAAGCTAATAAATCAATGTATGTTTAACAAAATATGTAACGGAATAAATCAATTAAGGTTTTAGTATTTAGAAAAAAACTTGAAATGATTTCATATTATAAGACAAAAAAAGGCTGCCTCATAACCATGATGTTTTGAAACAGCCTGTTGTTATATAATTATAGTCTTATTTGAAATTCTTCAGGGTCTCGTGAATTATTTCAACAGCCTCCATGAGCTGTTCTTCCGAAATCACAAGGGGCGGGGCAAACCGTATAATATGGTCATGGGTGGGTTTTGCCAGCAAACCATTTTCTTTAAGGGCCATACATACATCCCATGCTGTTTTACCATTCTTGGGTTTGATGACGATGGCATTTAACAGACCCTTGCCACGAACCAGTTCAACCATATCGTGCTCCTTTTCGAGTTTTTTCATCTCATTCCTGAAGATCTTGCCCAAACGTTCGGCATTTTCAGCAAGGCGTTCATCTTTCAGTACTTTAAGAGCAGCTATTGCAACCTTACAGGCAAGTGGATTTCCGCCAAAAGTTGAACCATGTTCGCCGGGTTTAATGCACAGCATAATATCATCATCCGCCAAAACGGCCGATACAGGCATGACACCACCTGATAAAGCCTTCCCGAGAATAAGAATATCCGGTCTTACACCTTCATGATCACAGGCAAGCATCTTTCCTGTTCTTCCTAAACCCGACTGCACTTCATCGGCTATAAATAAAACATTATTCTTTTTACATAGATCAAAAGCAGCTTTAAGATAACCATCATCCGGCACATATACACCGGCCTCGCCCTGGAGAGGTTCAACAAGAAATCCTGCAACATTCGGATCCTTAAGTGTATTCTCCAATTCTTTCAGGTTACTGTATGGAATTACCTTGAAGCCCGGTGTAAACGGGCCATATCCTTTAAATGAAGTTGGATCAGTTGACATTGAAATGATGGTGATGGTTCTCCCATGAAAGTTTTCCTGACAAACAACTATCACGGCCTTATTCTCAGGAATTTTCTTTTTGTCATATGCCCATTTGCGGCAAAGCTTCAGGGCGGTTTCAACGCCTTCAGCACCGGTGTTCATTGGCAATACCTTATCGTAATGCAACATTTCTGTGATGTATTTTTCAAATTTTCCCAGGGCGTCATTATAAAATGCACGGGAGGTAAGGGTAAGCCTTTTGGCCTGCTTCCTTAAAGCTTTGATAATCTTCGGATGGCAATGCCCCTGGTTAACCGCTGAATATGCAGAAAGAAAATCATAATATTTCTTTCCCTCAACATCCCATAAAAAAACACCTTTCCCCTTTTTAAGCACTGCTGGTAAAGGATGATAATTATGAGCACCGTAATTATGCTCCAGCTGAATATAATCCTGACTTGTTCTTGTCATATAAATATGTGTTAATTTTTAAAAACAATAAATATGTATATTTTTTCAAAAATATTGTATTAATATACAATAAACTATGATAAAAAACAGGAATTTAAAAAGGGCAAATTTAAAACTTTAGCTCAATTTGAACAACTTAATATAAGCTCAATTCAATTAAAACCGGGCAGAGATTCTGATGTTAAAGAGCCTTCCCGTAAGATAATTCTGTACGGCAAATGTATTGGGCGTACCTTCCTGATTGTTGACTGTTCTGATCCATTGATATGAAGCCTGGTTTTCAAAACCAAAGAGGTTAAATACTTCAGCATTAATCCAGGCATCCTTTATAAATGCCCACCTGCTCAAATCAGAACCTGCTCTTCTACTGATCAATGACTTAGATAAGCCAATATCAATACGTTTGTAGGCCTGCATCTTATAATTCTCACTGGGTTTGCTATAGTCGGGAGAGCCAAAGGGCAGACGACTGCCATAATATAAAGTAAGATGCATCTTATATTCGGGATAATTTGGGAAATAATCCTGGAAAAACAGGCCGAAATTTATCAGCTGATTGGTTGGTCTGTCATAATAGCCCGGGTAGACCACAGTTTTGTCCGGTTTCAGGTAATAATCCTTATACACATCTTCTCTGGTATCCATAATTGATAAAGTTGCCCATGATTCAGCATCTTTAACAAATTCACCGTTAATTTTAAATTCAACACCTACAGCATAGCCACGTGCATGATACTGAGGCAGATATTGTAAGGCGACATCTTCTGTCTTATAGGGAATCAGATGTGCCAGGTATTTATAATAGATTTCAGCTGATAATTTGAAAGGTCTTTCCCAAGCTTCAAACTGGTAGTCCGAACCTAATACAAAATGAATTGATTCCTGAGCCTGTATATTATCATAAATTTCTCCATGCTGATCAATAAGCTCCCGGTAAAAAGGAGGTTGATAATACAGTCCTGCAGCTGCATGAAAACTTACCGGTCTTTCCCAGTAAGGGTTTAATGTAATCAGGGCCCTGGGACTAACAAGCAACTGGTCATTAACATCCCAGAAATGAAATCTGACGCCACATGAAAGGAACCATTCGGCAAATGAAGCTGCACCACTTATAACGTTCTGTATATAACCTGTATATCGATTTGAGAACATCCTGTTTCGACTCGAGGCAAAACTATACATATTAATAACCTCATCTGAATTCGGAATGCTGTATCCAGCAGAATCAATCATGTCCCATTCTCTGATTCTGTCAAATATTCTTTCCCGTTGCCACGAAAGTCCCCATTTCAGATTATTGTTCCCATGATAAAATGATCCCTTATGTCCTATATTATAAACATAAGCATCAAGATAATTACGGGCATGCTGCAAGTTAGTCCCAATACCGATATTCAGAATACTGTCTCCTGCAGTTTCCGATCCGATGGTATTATCAAGCTGGTTGATCCAATACTGACCAAGCAGATCATAACAAACCGACTCACTGGTATTAAAGGCAGAACCAATCAGTTTAAGTGAAAGATTCTTTGCAGGCTGATAGCTTATGGTCATTGCGCCCAAATAAGTATTGAACATGTCTACTTCCTGCCCTTCATAGTAAATATTCAGTTCGAGGACCTCCTGGACAGTTCCAAACTCCGTCTTCTTTATGGTTGGGATAACATTATACTTATTCCGGGAAATATTGCCCAGGAAGCTGATCTCAACATTTTTCACAAGATCATAAGTCAGGAAAGTCTGAAAATCCAGAAAAATGGGTTTATAATCGCCCTTTGTATCAAGCGAACGAAGAAGATATTGATTTGTTTTATACCGAAGGCCGGAAATATGAGTAAAATGTTTATTTTTTGAAGCTCCTTCCACATGAATGGAAGCCCCCAATAAACTGGCTGTCACACTACCGCCAAACTGTGACGGCCGTTTATATTTAATATCAAGAACAGAGGCCATTTTATCGCCATACTGAGCCTCAAAGCCACCGGCCGAAAACTGAATAGAAGAAACCAGAGCAGAATTTATGAAACTCAAGCCTTCCTGTTGCCCCGAACGAATCAGCAATGGCCTGTAGATTTCAACATCATTAACATATATCAGGTTTTCATCATAGTTACCCCCTCTTACAGAATATTGCGAACTCATCTCATTGCGTGTTGAAGCACCGAGAGTTACAAGCATAGACTCAATACTGCCTGTTGGTGTCGGAATATTATTGATTGATTTCAGGCTGATGCGTTCCAGCGACCCCGCTTTATCAAATTTACTTTCAACAACCACTTCATCAAGCATGGCTGTTGAAGGTTCAAGTTGATGGTTGATTTCAATAACCTGGCCGGGTAATAGTATAACAGTCGTCGTTTTCTTTTTATACCCAAGAAATGATATTTCAACAGTAATCTCTTCCCCGGCCGGAACATAAAGTTCAAAATAGCCTGAAGCATTTGACACAACACCTGATTTTGTTTTAATTTCAAGGATAGTGGCTCCGATGACAGGTTTCTGGTTTTCATCAGTAATGATTCCGGTTATCAGACCGTCTTCCTGAGCATCAACCTGATGTAACCCGATGAACAATAAAAAAAGTATTATAGGTAAACTATTTTTCCCCATCCAGACTGACAAAACAATTATAATAACAAAAACAGATCCGATATATTGCCGGGATTCTTAATTAATTTGATTTTTTCTTTTTGCTTTTAAAATCTCCTCTTTTTAAAGCTTCAAAGAATTTGGCCCAGGCAAAAGGATTCAAAATCTGATAACTGGGATATTGCCCCTGGGTATATGTCTGTCGATATTGCTGCTCCATGATGTGTTTATAATTTTCACGGGCATCAGGATCGTGATCCATAATGATCTGAGTCCGCAATAAGGCAATATTCCTGCGGGCTCTTTCCATATCATCAGTTGGCAATTTCAGATTCACAAAGGCTTCCTTAAATTCTTCATATGACTTCCAGGGATAAATTTCAACGGCATTAATCATGATGGTATCGACCGCTAATACTATATCAAGTTGAAGAAACGGTTCTTTCATAGATTGCGGCATACGCAAGTATTTGCGCTTATATCCGACTGATGAGAACAACACAGTGTCACCTTCTTCAACGACCAGTGAAAACCGTCCGTCATTATTGGTAATGGCTCCGCGATAACTGTTCATGATAAGGATATGTGAAAACGGCAATGGTTCATGCAATTCATTACTGATCCTTCCGGTAAGTTGAATAAGATTCTTTTCCTGTGCCAGGCCAGTAAAAAACAAGGCATGAAAGAAAACAAATAATGCAAAAACACACTTCATCAGAAAACCCTTACATATTGTCTGTCAAAATAATACAATCATCCTGTTTCAGGGGTTTCAAAAATAGTCAAAATATTGAAGAGTACACCAAAGGATCGGTTTTTTTCATTATTTTTAGAAACAAGCCGGAAATCATTTTTCATGTTAAAACAATTATTATGGTTATTCAGAAAGAAATTGTTATTGGACCGTACAAAAGAGGTTTTCATCTGGTAACCCCCAGCATTGAAAAGCATCTCAACGAGCTTCCGGAAACCGGAATTGTGAATATTCATCTGAAACATACGTCGGCCGCCCTTACTTTAAATGAAAATGCCGATCCCTCTGTCAGGTATGATTTTAACAGTTTTATCAATAAACTTGTTCCGGAAAATGATCCGATGTATATCCACACAACAGAGGGAGAAGACGACATGCCGGCTCATATAAAGTCATCCCTTTTGGGCCAATCGGTTACCATACCCATAACAAATCACAAGCTAAACCTTGGTATATGGCAGGGAATTTATTTGTGTGAATTCAGAAATCATGGAGGAAGTCGCAGGCTTGTTATGACGATAATTGGATAATTTTTGTTAACTTGTAGTCAAAACCTACTATTATGTTCAGGGACAAAGATATCCAGCAAATCAATAAAAGGGGAATGAATCCAAAAGTAACCGAAAAACAGATCGGTTATTTTAAACATGGATTTCCGCACATGCGACTTGTAAAAGCCGCTACAACAGGTCATGGCATAAACCTGCTGACAGACAAACAGATAAAAGAACTTACAGAGACATACACATCAGCGAAGAGTATTGACCTTGTTAAATTTGTTCCTGCTTCGGGAGCTGCCAGCAGGATGTTCAAAGCGCTTTTTGAATTTGATGAATCATATAAACAATCTGGTTTTGATGACAAAATGCTATCAAAAGAAGCATACAAACACGTCAAAGAATTTTTTGACCGCATTGGTGATTTTGCTTTCTATGATGATCTTTCTCAACTCCTGCACAAAACCGGTAAAACCATTCCCGAACTGATTAAACAGCATGAATACCATATCATTCTATCCGGACTACTGAGTAACAACGGTTTGAATTACGGAAACCTGCCAAAAGGACTTTTAAAATTTCACCGTTATGGTAAATACAGCAGAACAGCTGTTGAAGAGCATCTTGCAGAAGGTGCCGGATATGCCATGAATTCTTCAGGCCTGGTAAAAATACATCTCACTGTTTCGCCCGAACATCAGAAAGGTTTTGAAACCCTTATAAAAAAGGTGTTAAAGGATTATGAATCTGCTTATAAGGCGAAATTTGACATAAGCTTTTCCGTTCAAAAGCCATCGACCGACACTATTGCTGTCGACATGAATAATGAACCTTTTCGTGAAAAAGACGGCTCTCTCTATTTCCGCCCGGGCGGTCACGGTGCTCTTCTGGAAAACCTGAATGACTTATCGGAGGATATTGTTTTTATTAAGAACATAGATAATGTCGTTCCTGACCACCTGAAATCAGATACTTATAGGTATAAAAAGGCTCTTGCAGGCATGTTACTGGCATACAGGGAAAAAATTTTTGGTTACCTTAACCTGTTAGAAACAAAGCAAGACATAGATAAAAAAAAGCTGGATGAAATCGGCAGTTTCTTAAAGGAGGATCTCTGCATACATATCAATAGCAAGAAGACAGCCATTGCTGAAGGTGCCAGACAGGTTTTCTTTCAGAAGCTTAACAGGCCCATAAGGGTATGCGGCATGGTCAGAAATGAAGGAGAACCCGGAGGCGGACCATTCTGGGCTATGAACCCTGACGGATCAATATCTCTGCAAATAGTTGAAACATCCCAGATTGACAGGCATGATCCCGAACAGGAAGCCATACGTCTCAGCTCTTCACATTTTAATCCGGTCGACCTTATCTGTTCAATTAAAGATTATAAAGGAAACAAATTCAACCTGCAAAATTATCTTGATCCGAATACAGGTTTTATCAGCAAAAAGTTCAGAAACGGAAAGCCTTTAAAAGCTTTGGAATTGCCCGGATTATGGAACGGATCCATGTCAGACTGGATTTCCATTTTTGTTGAAGTTCCGGTTTCTACTTTTAATCCGGTTAAGACAGTTTGCGATTTGCTGCGACCGGAACATCTTGGAAAAAAGTAAAGAGTTTTCGTTGGGTTTTCTCCCGGGAAGTCTTTTAATGATATCTCAATAATCGCCGGAATGCTATGAAGAGTATGGTTATGTTCAGCATGTGATATCTTCATCACTCTTTATAAATTCATTTTCTATATTACTGATTTATTCATATTTTGGCAGTGTTATTTTTGATACGTATAAATGCTAATCGCCGTAAATACAAGACTTCTTTTGCAAAATAAACTGGAAGGTATCGGCCGGTTTACATGTGAAACATTGCGTATCATTACACAAAAACATTCTGAGCACAGGTTTATTTTCATTTTCGACAGAAAATTCTCTCCTGATTTTATTTTTTCATCAAATATAACGCCTGTAATAACTTACCCTCAGGCCCGTCATCCTGTGTTATGGTATACATTTTTTGAGTGGGGCGTACCGCCTGTGCTGACCAAACATAATGCTGATCTTTTCCTTTCACCTGACGGCTGGCTGTCACTGCGAACAAAGACACGTTCTATGGCGGTAATCCACGATCTGAACTTTTTTCATTTTCCTGAGTTTATACCATGGCACATCAATCAATACTATGCCTACTTTTTCCCAAGGTTTGTGCATAAGGCACACAGGATAGCAACTGTTTCAGAATTTACACGCCAGGATATTGTTTCCCGTTTCGGGTATGATAATTCCAAAATAGATGTTGTATATAACGGGGCTAATGAGTTATTCAGTCCTGTGAGCGAGAACGAAAAGAGAAACACACAGGAAAAGTTCGCAAATGGCTGTCAGTATTTTCTTTTTACCGGACTGATTCATCCCCGTAAGAACCTTACAAATCTGATCCGCGCGTTCAAGCAGTTTAAGCAGAGTGTTAACTGTAATGTTAAGTTATTAATTGTCGGCAGCCGCAAATGGTGGACTGATGATATGCAGAAAGCCCTTGAAAAGTCAGCATTCCGGGAAGAGATCATATTCACCGGGCGGGTAGATGATGAAAGCCTTCACATGATTATGGCCTCAGCATTAGCATTGGTATATGCATCTCATTTCGAAGGTTTCGGCATTCCAATCCTTGAAGCCATGTATTGCGATACGCCTGTAATAACATCCGAAACCTCCTCTATGCCGGAAGTTGGAGGTGATGCTGTATTATATGTTAACCCCCAGTCAATAGAATCCATCAAAAATGCCATGTTAAGTATATTCCAGGATACAAATCTTCGTAACCGGCTGATAGTAAAAGCAAGAATCCAGCGCGAAAAATTTACCTGGAAAAAGACAGCAGATAAGCTTTGGGCAGGAATTGAAAAGTGTTTTGAAGAAGGAAAGTAGGATATATTCAGTCCTATGAATAAAGATCAAAGATTTACAATTAACCACTATTCACTATTCACTATTCACGTATTCGGTATTCGGTATTCAATCAACGACATTTGCCTAAGGCAGTATACTTCCCTTCAGTTCTGTATCTGATTTTTTCTTGCCTGAATATTCTGCAAACGCAAGAGCATCATCACACAGCCCGCTAATTTCAAGAACAAGATTTCTGCTTTCAGTCAAAACATCCATAAACAGCAAACTTATCCTTGTGCTTGTCTGACCTGATTTTATCATTTTTAAATGGTCCTTTTTCATTTTCAAAAGCATATCCAATAATTGCTTCATATTGGATTTGTTTATTGCCTTATCAATTTCTTTGCCTTCAATAGCCTTTCTAATCTGATTCAGGAATGAAATAAACTGACCGGTGAACTCGTTAATATTTCGTATCTGTTGTGATTTAAGAGGGGCATGATTGTTATCAACATGTTTAAATATCGGATTACAGATGTAATTCAGGCTTTCCGAAATATCCCTTAAGTGTTCAATCACCTGTACGTATTGATGCCCGCTTTCCACTGATTCCTCTACCCTCAGTTTTTTAATTGTATAAAATACATTTTCCTGCAATTCACGGATCTCATCTGACAGCTTTACAGAATCCTGAAGAGCATTTTTCAGTTTTTTCCGCTTTTCATCAATCCAGCCCTTTATGACTGCTTCATAAATATGAATCACACTCACAAGTGTGTTGGAAATGGTTTTGTTACATTGCAGCAGGATTCTGTCACCATCAATGAGAGCAGTATCAGCAAGTTTTGCCTCAGATTTTTCAAAGGCTGCTGACCTGCGGGCATGGATCACATGCGTGCGATATACCAGGAAAAAGGCTGAAGCTATTAATACGATCAGGGCAATGAGGCCTCCAAAATACAGTATCATGGCAACAATTGATGCACAGACAAAAGCGATGAGTGCTGTAAAAAACCATCCTGCAATAACAGTTATTACTCCGTTTACACGATAAACAGCTGTTTCACGGCTCCATGCACCATCAGCGAGTGAAGTCCCCATAGCCACCATGAAAGTAACATATGTTGTTGACAACGGCAATTTCTGACTGGTGCCAAATGCGATCAGGATACTCGCCACGACCAGGTTAACTGATGCTCTCACCAAATCAAAGGACACTGACTTATCCTTAACAGACTTTTGAAAATATTCGGGATCCAGTCGTTTACTGATAAAAAAAAGAACACGCTGAGGCAGTATTCTTTCAAAAAAGCTTCCCATTGAGAGGGCCATTCTGACAAATGACCTGGCTAAAATAGAAGATTCAAAACGCTCTATTGTTTCTTCCTGGTTACTAAGGTTTAGCGAAGTTTTCACAACACCTCTCGCCTTCTTTGACATATAAAGTGTAATAACCATAACGACTCCGGTAATCATAAGAAAAATCGTGGGAGTTTTCACCTTTGCCTGAAGGCCGGTCATTAAAAAGCCGTCTGGATCAACCCCAACTGCTGAATTAAACAGATTGTAGGATTCAATACCTGCCAGGGGCACGCCAATAAAATTCACCAGGTCATTTCCGGCAAAGGCAAGCGCAAGTGCCCCGGTACCCAACAACACCGTGAATTTAAAAACGTTCAGGTTAAACACCCAGGTTAGTATCTGCAACAAAAAACTACCACCGAGGAAAGTCAACAACAAAACCTTATGGGTGTTTTCATGTATCCAGACAATACTTTCTTCGGAAATGAAAGTCACACCCCTTGCCCCTTCAATTAAAACAAAATATATAATTGCTGTCAGGGCTATCCCGCCAAATACAGATCCGAAATACCGGAGAGTTTTTCTGTAATCGAAAGAAAAAATAAGCCTGGCAACAAATTGAATAATAAGACCAACGGTAAATGCCACAACGACTGACAGCAGAATGCCTGCAATGATCAGCAATGTCCTGCCCGAATTAATGTATTTTCCGATATCCTGCATAGTCTCAACCGTCCTTGATATCTTTATGAGTGTTACACCCACAGATGCCCCCAGCAGTTCAAAGACCAGTGAAACAGTTGTTGAAGTGGGAAGGCCAAATGTATTGAAGAAATCAAGCAATAATACATCGGTTAACATAACGGCGAGAAAAATAATCATGATCTCAGAAAATACAAACTGAGAAGGGTTAAAGATGCTTTTACGGGCAACCTCCATCATTCCGCCTGAAAATGCTGTTCCTGCCAGGATTCCAACAGCAGCGACAGCCAGCGCAACTTTAAAAGATGCAGCCTTTGAACCTATGGCAGAATTGAGGAAATTAACAGCATCATTGGAAACACCTACGATCAGATCGGAAAGTGCAAGACCTGCAAGAACCAGGACAATAATGAAATATATATCAATCATCAGCAGATCGTGAAGAAGCAGCAAAGATATAATGTATTTATAAATTCTATAATAATTGTTAAAGAATTGTTAAGAAATTATTAAGGTAATTCGGACATTAACTAGCCGACAAAAGCCTGCAGGCTAAAGGCTATTAGCCACCATTCACTCTTATGCAACTACTTTATATGATGTTGAAAATCTGTATTTTATTGGTTTTTGTATTTTCCAGCTCCATAGGAGCGAACTGTTTGCAGCAAAGCAATGGTAATACATCAACCCGGCTCTGTAGAGCCTGCCCCGACCGATTGGCGAAGAGCGATCTGTTTATAGCAATACCATTGCAATTCATCACAAATCCTTACGTCCCGCCATTCGGCGGGTCGCGGGGAAGAGTAATCTAATGTACTTCTTTTGCTACAAACAGTTGGCCCCTCCGGGG